>NZ_JABFMQ010000004.1:0-260195 GCF_013359625.1 Herbaspirillum sp. C9C3 | reverse complement strand
CTCCGTATGGGGCAGACTCTACATCATTACCGTACTAATCTTGGGGAGCAGGTCACGCCCCCCAAATTGGTCTTCGAAGGTACGTTTCAGCTCCTGGGCGGCTTCACCAGCAACAGATTGCATCTTCAATCCCAGGGCCAGTTCATTGAGGCAATCAAGTGACGAGAAGGCGTCTTCTTCATGGAGAATGTTTATCCACTCGGCATCTAAGCTGGCATACCCTTGGAAAACAGTAACCAGAACATGCTTGTATTGACGCATCCCCGCGATGATTCCATAGGGCTGACGCGCGATGTACCGGGCCAGTGTTCTGCGGAACTGCATCAGAGTGAAGTGCCAAGGCACCTTTTGGCCGTTCTCATCAGTCCAAAGGGGAATGGGGGCATAAATGAGCTCTTGACCAATATGTCGCTGGAATGTGTTGATTGCTTCAATAAGGCCTTCTGTCGTGAACATCTGATACCCGCGGAAATCGTCAATTTTCTGGACACTGAAGAAATCTGATTGCATGCCCGTTATCACCAAATGACTTTTGGCAAAGGCTATGCGGGCGCGGACTGTCAACTGTTCCAAAATTCTAATCGCGTCAACAACTTCTTCAACGATGACCCAGGTATCTTTCGAGCCTTTGTGTCGATGTTTGCGGAGTGTTGTGTTCAAGTAGTGGATTCGTTCGTCGTCACTTACATCGTCATAGACACAGCAATTCGCGCAAATGTTAAAGAGTTCTGAGGCGCGAACGCCCGAATAAGCGAGGACTACCATGAGACAAGCATTGCGAAGGCTATACAGTTCTTTGTATAGGTCGCCTCTCTTTGTCCATCCGTTCTTGCGCCAGGTAGCCGGTAACGACGCGAGGATATTTCGAGCAGCTTTTGTCAGTCGCTTTTCCTTGCCGCTGTCTGACAGAGCTAAATTCTTGATTTGATTGTCCCATTCGTTCTGAAGTGCTTTCCATGCGCACAGAATGGTGCCACTATGTTTTTGAACATAGTCAAAGCAGATGCCCATGATAGGGCCGAAAATGGCCTCAGGAATCGGCGGAGTCTTGTTCTCGGACGAGAGCTTTGTTTTCGACATGCCCGAGAGGAGGTCTTCTTTGCTACAGTTGAATGGGGTTTCAAGAAATGGCTCGCTCAAGCGCGGTGAGTAATCCCATAGAAGATAGATCGTAGTGATGATGCTCTTTGTTCGCTCGATAGACTTTGCCTTGCGTAGGTCGTCGCCATTCATCAGTACATTCAAGTAATCCTCCAGAAGTGGCTGGTCCACATCAGACAGTCTGTAGCATCCTTTGAAAACGGCGTAGTTTGCGAAATCTGTAAAGCAGCTCAGATGCTGAGCGATGCTCAGCCAAGCCAACTCCTGGTGCGACTCAATCGGATTCTTGAGCAATGAATAGCAGAATTCTGCTGCCGTGACAGCAAGGCCATCAGGAAATCCGCCCACGCGAGTAAAGTTGAACTGGTCGTTCTTGTCCCTTCCTGGGAGCTCAACATATTCCTTGCCGGACCATATGCCGTGGCAGAAGATGTTTTCCCTTGTTACCTGCTTTTCTGCGGGATAAATTTTGCTCTGCCCCAGCAGTGCGGCGCTAGCGATATCTTGTTGTTTGATTAATGCTCGGCGAGACACAATTAGCTCCGAAAGTGGATAGGTACATAGAACACTTCATTAGTGGCCTGCTGCTCAGCGTGCTCAATGAAGCTAGCTTTGAAGCTGGGCAAGATGTCATTCACAATAATTTCGAGTGAGCTGCCGAATTTGTCACTGAACTCGTCTGCTGTAAGGAGTTTCTTTTCTTTGAGCATAAAGTTGCGGAAGAGAATGACGCGAGGAAGAACGTGTGGGGTAATGATGGCGTTACCGCACCCAAGGCATCCCCATGGTTGGTCGCATGGCGTTTCGGCAGGGCCGTCAGGACGATTGTTGAAATCTCGGCAAGAGACGAAGAGCACATCCTGCTCCCCTTCGAGAATCTTCTTGGTGGATTCCTTGGACATCTTCAATTTCGCGGACGCGGTGGCCACATCGATGTCGATGACGATAGCCGGCTTGCTAACTGACATCGCGCCCTTGATACCCCGAACGACCGTCCGGTCGTGAGTCAACCTATTACTTTTGTTGTTGATGTAGTGCCGCTCTGTGGTTTCTGTACTCCGATGGGCCGCATAGGTCATTGTCTTCTTCAGATTGCCATGGCGCCGATAGTCTTTGTTTAGACCCGTCGTGCGAAGTCTACGACTTCTAACTTTTAACGTATCGCCGTGTTGGTCTTTCAATCCGCGTTGTTCAGCCCAACCGTCCGCACCGTTCAGCAGATACTTTCCGTAGCAAGTATCAAATGGCTTAACCGGCGTAGTGCCGCCTCCAATGGTCAAACATAGAAATAAATCGTTCTTATGCTCTTCCTCAGCAAAGGCGACCAGAGGCTCAGTTAGCTGCAAAAGCAGTCTGATGATGGATACGGCCGAATACGGGCCATCATCGACAAGTCGTTTACTGCCTCGAACGCCTTTACTACGCTTCTTGACGTAGTCAAGGTTATAGCTATTACCACCAACATGACGAAGGCAGTCTCTTTTAAGTGTGGCGATGGGTGCCTCATTCAGGTCCGTTTTTTGAATTAGCAACTGGAGAAACGGACTCATGTCATGATTCAGTGGATACAGATGGCCAAAAACATCGTTCAGCCGGAAGGGGCCATGCCATCCGCCACTGATAGCTTTAACATAGCTTGAGTGGTCTTTCTTGACTGCCTTAGTTGGTTTATATTGACCTTCCAGAACGTTCACGACATACCAGATTAAATTTTCTAGTCGGTTCCACGGCCGGTTGTCAGTTTGTCTCTCGATTTGCCCTGTTTTTCTGTTCCGGGGAGCTTTTAGGCTTCTGGGGTTGGTGCCTTGCTCGAGTAATACTTTGCCTCGCTCGATTCGCTCTTTGACTTGGTCGACTGCCTTGGAGAACTCAGCTTCCATGTCGATAGATTCTGAGTCCATATATGGCTCAGTTCTGTCGCCGTCATCGATGAACTTGAAATTGCGAGGAGGTTTCTCAGTCGGTTGCCGAAGTCCAGCGAGTTCGCCTGCGTCAAGTAGACGAACAAGGTCGCCATACCGGCGGCGCTTTACCGAGGACTTGTTATCCAGGTAGTGGTCGGTCAGAAATGCCTTGTACTTTCGAAGAAATTCATTCTCGATATCTCGCATTCTGAAAGTAGATGGCACCTTCTCGGCCACACAGAAGTCCATGAAAATGCGGATGCTCGCATAGTATGCGAAAAGGCTTTTTTCTCCTTCGATTTTAGATATGGCGACATACTTCGTCATGCCTGCAATGAAATCTCGAGCCAGCGGATGATTTGTCTCATAGGACGTTAAGTCCAGCACGCAACCCGGACCGGTGAAATCCGGATGGTCAAAGACTAGAGTGCCAAGAAGCGCAACGGACTTGGGCGGAGGTGGCAATCCAGCGAACTTGGATTTTCTCTTTGTTGGTTCACTAACTTTAGGCACGATGAATTTCTTCTTCAAGGTCAAACCACGGCCGCATCGAGTCTGGATGATGCGGTGTCTAGCATCCCGTAAACCTCGGGGCAGATTTCGGTATAGATGAAGACCGTCTCCACATTGGCATGGCCGAGTAGCTTCTGCAGAATCTGGTCTGGGTCACCTAGCAGTTTGGCAAACCGGTCTGGCTCACCATTGCGGATGTTGCGGTCATTCTCGCAAACCACTTCTTGAAGTAGTGAACGCATGAAAGTGGCATACATGTGTCGGCAGCCATGTGGGGTGAGCTTGATGCCTGTCGCTTTGGACAGTTGCATGAATATCTCTTCGACCTGCCGCACGGATAGTTTTTCTCCGTTTTCAGAGAGGAAGACTTTTTCCGAGCGCTTATTGCCCTTGACCTTGCCGCGCAGTAAAGCATCCCTACGGTCTTCCTCCATATAAAAATGGACAGCACGCAAGATGCGCTTTGGTACTGGAACTACGCGGACTTTGTTTCCCTTCCCTAGCACTCGCACAGGAATGACCTTCATCCCGGCCCAGCGGGAATTATCTGGGTCTGGTAGTGAATAAATATCTTGGTTCAGTACTTCGGATATGCGGAAGCCGGTGCATATGAGCATTTCGATGAGGGCGCTATTCCTTTGCGCCTGCTCTTGCCGATTGATAAGAGGCCGCCAATGTTCTTTGTATTGCTCAAGGCTGATGTAATTCACCGGCTTCGGCGTGCCTCTAGTCCGAAGTTCGTCCGCGATTTCCTCCCCCTGGTGGAAGCGAGAGTAGGACGCTCGAGTAGAGAACGGAAGATTTGTGATGAGTTTTTTCTTCAGTGCAAATTTGTATAGATGCGTGATTGCAGTTTGGATTACGTTCCAAGAGTTCTCGTCAACCTTGGGAAGCCCCGCGCACCCATTGATTTTTAGGGAGTAGTAGTAATCAATGAGGTCTTGGTCGGCATCAAACCAGTGGCATGATTGCCCATCCAGAAATTCGATGAATTCAGACGTATATACCGTGTAGGTACGCCAGGTGTTTGGACTTTTCCGCTTAGGTCCTTGGAGATAGGTGACGAATCCATTCAAGGATTTATCAAAATCGAAGTCGTCATCCTCGTTCCCATAAAGTATGGCGTTCTCTCGGCGATACCCCACTTTTTCTGAAGAAGGCGAAATTCTTCCCTCTCTGCTTTCGGCAGAGATTGAAATCTGGAAGAATCAAAGAAGTGCAAGCTCGGTAGCATAATCAGCCAGCCTCTAGCGATATGAATTGGTTCCGCATGAGTCAAAGCTCTGGCTTCGCATTCAGGTAGGGGCTGCTGTAGCCAATGTGTGGACGCAGCTTTCCCGCCAAGATAGTCGCTGCGGACTGATGCCGTTCTTGCGCAGGGCTGGGAACGTAGCTGGGGCTATCCGCGTCCTTCAGTCCGTGACAAGATGAAAAATCGCACGATTTGAAAAATAGATTCGTCAGCTGCATTTTGAGACCTCAATTTCATAGACATGTCTCTAAGCTAGCTTGCCGATTCGCAGTTGTGAAGAGGGGTGTTTTTTGCCGTCGAGTGAGTTTGACTCGATGCGTATAGCGCTAAATATTCTGTATCGCAAGTCGCAGAATTTTCGTTCTCTGTTATACATTTGCCGCGCATCGATGTAATTTTTTGTTTTCACTAAATCCAAAAAATTAGATGGGACGCGGTGTTCAGCCAGAATTTATATTCCGGAAGATATCCAAAATTCTGGAGTAGATTTTTGGTGTTGGTAAATCGAATTTGCCCGCGATAGGGGCCTTAAATTATTTTTTTAAACGTGAGAGTTTTTTAACGTAGTGTTGTGCTGATACGACACTATCGAGGCGCATGACATTTGCTGTGGACAGCATTTTTTCTTTGTCAGTCGGTTTGGTATTTGATCTGGACGAGTTGGATGTCGGAATAAAGTCCGTTTGGTTTCATGAAGCAATCGGGCGTGGACCTGTGGAATAGGAATATCGAGTCCTCAACAACATCTCTATCGCTCGGCAACCAATCGTCATATGCACGTTCCCATCGTAGGTCCCTCATGGGAGGAGCGCACCTAAAATCTTTGTTTTGGTTATAGTCCAATCTACCCGATTAAATGTTTGGCTTTTTTAGACTGGCCAACACATGTTGACCCAGCGTAGCAGGTCTTGGTACTGAGAGGTATTCATCATCCAGCCGCTCTTGTGAGCCAGCATGCTAGCGAAGCGAGCGAGAGTCATCTCGGTGGACGAGCCGATTCCCTCAATCGCGCTCATTCCAGGTTCTCCTGAATCTGCAAGGACTCGGCGGTTGTTGCTATCTAAGAAGCTGGCGGGCGAGACCTGCTTGACCTCGTCGAGGGATTGTGCTGCGTGGCTTGCAAGCACAATCCACCGGCTCAGGTCGTTAAGTTGTGGACCGTTGAGTCCAGCAACGGAGGCGTCCGCAAGGCAAGACGCGAAACGCGCCAGAATCAATTCAGTCGTAGACCCCATTCCCTCGCGTCCATCCATCCCTGGCTGCCCCGACTCGGCCAACACGCGACGGCCATTCCGGTCGATGAAGCATTCTGGGGGAAACACTCCGTCTTTCCTGCGCATCTTCGCAGCTCCTCTCAATAGCGATGTTGCATACATCTAAACGCCTGACATGTTCGGCGGAATATTGCAGTCTAAGGTGGGAGGGGCTTACCATCAAAATGGACTTAAGTATCTGACAATACTGGACTAAAAATTTTGCAACAGAAGGTGAATATCCGCTCTCAACACTCCCGATTTGTCCTGCATGAAGGTAGTCTTTGCCGCGAAACTATCAACGTTCAGCGAGCACGAAAATGGAATGCGAAAAACTAGACCGAATAGCCCGAGAAGCATGGCATGGCGACTATACGCACGTGGGGCCTCTTTCGATAGGCGAGCTTCTCTACTTGGCGCTTGCATCTGGCCGCCTGCGCGAACTTGCTCCTCATTAATCTATTCCCTACGCTGTCGACCGCATCGGACCCGAATCCATGGAACACATGCTGACTATGTGGCGTTCCGACTCCAACCAAGGGACTGACCTGACACCGTCTGTTGCGGGAGTTACGGGTCTCACTACAGACTGCCTACAGGAGATGCAGGGGAGCCCCATCTCGCGTTGGCCTAGGAAGCCTGGGAAGATGCCTCCGGCAAGAGTAAAACGTCGGTCCAAGACGTGCCCTCGGTAGGGAACGGATGACGTTGCTCCTGAGCTGGCCGGCCGTTTTCGCGGCGCTTGGCTTCAATCGCAGCTAGCATTAATCTTGCTCCGTTCATGGCAACTCCATTCTTTGACGCGCGGCTATAGAGTTCCTTACGTAATGCGTCGCAAGCTTTGGGAGTAATCTCATAGATGTTTCCACTCAAGGGCTCTGTATATGAAGCCAGGTTCAAGAGAGCACGGAAGGCTGGATGTTGGTCGTCATTGGCGCGTCCAGCGTCGGCCGCTGTTAGTCCAAAATGCAATATGGTTTCGTCGTCCTCTCCCAACTTTTGGAGTATTGCATATTCAAAGTCATCTCCATCAAGGCACGCGGTGTTACGGAGTGTAGACAGAATAGTTTCTACTCGTTCTTTCCCCCCGTGTGCAGCTAATAAAAGTGAGGATGCAAATTCTTCACGCATCCAGGACGTTCTGAATAGGCTGAAAATAGTTCGGTCTTCAAGAAGAGGAAGTATCGATTCAGTAGGTGTACGTGAAAGCGATTTGCAAAGGGCCATTCCGATTTCGTCTCGATTAGGAGCGTGCTTGGTAGCCAGCTTTTCTACCTGTAGCAAGATATTCCATGCGTAGCTTGTCTTTGATTCTCCAAGAACTCTGACGATTTTTGAGGGATAGGAGAACGTTTGCCATTGCGTCAGATAATGCGATGGTGAATGAGATAGCACGTGTAACGACGTCACTGAAAACGCCAACTGATAAAGTGTGCAGATGACTTCCTCTTCCTTGTAAAGGGAAGTTGTCGCGGTCTCAATTTTCTGCTCAAGTGCTCGGAATACGTCTTCGTCTTCGAAATTCCATCCGTTCATCAGAAGCTCTTTCATGACATCTATGAACTGCCATGAGTCGAGCAGTCCGCTACATAGAACTTGCTTAGAGGGCTCTATAACGTGGGCGCTAGGAATCGAAGCGAGAAGCTTCGCGTAAATGCCGACGCGACCTCTCGAGGTGATTTTGTTTTTAGGGTCTGCTGCCTCTCTAATTTTTGCAGCTTTGGTTTCCCGCTGTAACAATTCAGCCATATGATGCGCGATTTCGTCCGTGGCTTGCTGGTGTAAACCATCTGGCTGTTGCATAGCCTGGCCAGCATCTTGCCGCTCTAATCCCTCAGCTATCCGTCCGGATACAGAGATAGAGACTCCTTTTCTCTTTGCGAGCCAGGGTCCCATTGTGATTCGCTGTAGCGTAGTTGGTATAACGTCGGCAGCCTCAGGGAGGTGAATTTTTTGGAGTAGTTTCGGTACTGCTGTATACCCTAGCTTAGTAATCGATTGCATGAGGGAGCCGCTCATTGCCGGTAAGTGAGGGCGAAGTCGCGGGTTGCCGTCGCGCTCCCATGCATTCATGGCGGCATAGTATTTCCGGAATTCGGCAAGGTGCTGGTCTAACGCGAGAAGAATAAGTTGCTCGTGCTCTGTCGGGGCAATATCTGCAGCCAGTTGGGCCAGCAGAATATGAAGTTCTGCGGTCGGCTCATTCGGCCCCAATCGTTTGGACGAAAAGGCTTTCAAGAGTGACTTTAGCTGCTCGCTTGTGACCTTCCATTGGAATTGAGTCTCGCGTGGTGTGACGTCATCCTCGTGGCGGTTGGTGATGAATCGTATGAGCCTAACGGACGTGCTATAGCCAGCGGCTTTTGATTGTTCTAGTACGACCTCATACAGTAATGAGCCGTCGACGAATCTCAGTATGTCTTCAAGGTCGGGCAGCACCTTACGGTCTGACTCTGATATCGGCACATCTGAAGAAATCAGCTTTAGGATTTGAGAAATGCAGTCGCGAATGTCATCGTGGTTTGCCAGGAGAGCAATCTTCGAAAAGTCGCTTCGGGGAATAGTGCCGGCACCTAGCGACTGCAGTGCGCGTTCAAATACAGCGTGCTTTTTCACGCCCGGCATGGTTGGGAAAATCGCGGCGGTCCAATTAGGGGTGCGCTGGCCGTCAAAGAGCGTGTCTATAGCAAGTTCATATAGTCGTTCGGGAGCATGTTCAAGAGCGATATTGACCATCGGTAGCGGTTCTTGATTTGAGCGCTCTTGGGATATTGCCCTGAAAACAGCCTCTATGGGCACAGCGTCCAATGCCCCTGGAAAGTTCGCGAAAATATATAAGCGCTGCTCGTCGCTAATATGCTCTCTCGCCATGCAACTGAGGCGCTCTCGTATCCGTTGAGATTCAACTCCTTGTTCGTAGGCGTAGCGAATATCAGCGAGGACTGAAGTATGGGCCGCCACTGTCAATGGCGCACTGAGCCAAATTTCGATTGCTGCCGGCGAGGCAGGGTACGACCAAAGAAGTGCCGTGAGTGCGGCCCTTCGTACTTCATGGTCTGGGGCTACTTTGGCAAATTCCAAAAGGAATTCATAGTTCTCCGGAGTTTCAGAAAGTTCAAACATTAAACCGATTTGCGCCGGGCCACTCCAATTAATCACTCTTTTCAGAACATCATCGCCAAGCTGGCTGACAGAGAGCGACTTTGAGATGAGTCTACTGACGGTGTGCTTGGATGCTGAGTCCTCTGCTTCTAATGCCTGCCAAATCCGTGTTTTGAATTCAGGGAATTGGCTTAAAACCACACCCGAAACTGCCAGGTCGGCCACCTCATTGACGGGCGACATAGATAGTTCATCAAGCTTCTTCCAGATTTGGTCATATAAATCGGGGGCATCGGCGCGTTGTAAGCCGGTACGCCCTGCGAGCTCGCATGCATAGAGCAAATCTACAGATAGCGCGGATTGCACTAGCAGTCCGCGTTGTAGCCCAGTGTTCACAGACGTCTTGAGTTTCTCTGAGACGAGGTTGAGTGCGTCATTCCAATATGGCTCATTGGCCATATGTTGAAGCATCGCGGTGTTTTCAGGTTCCTTGGCGCAGATTTCCAGAATGCGGGAGGCCGCGTAATACTCTTGAATTCGCTGATGTGCAAATCTGACCTGGTTGCCCTGCACATTAATCAAATGATGATTGCCTAGCGTCTCTAGGACTTGCGGGAATGAAACGCTGGTGCCCACCGCGTGAGATATACGTTGGAAGCCTTTCGAAATTGCGGTAAATGCATCTACCTCTGCGATTTGGACCGTGCGTTGGTTCGTCATCGCGCACGCTAGCTCTTCGAGATAGAACCTTTGAACCCCGTGTGTCGGCGCAGCGTTCAGAACGGGCTTGTAAGCCACATGCTCTTCCAGCTCCTGGACTACAGAGCCAAGTAGGTCAAATACGACCGTCGAAGCAGAGAGACCATTTCTAGCCCGAGAAATTAGACCCCTGAGAATAAGAGGGCTCTTGGCGGCAAGTAAAAGACGCCCGTCTCGCTCAATACGCTCTGTAAGGTCTCGTGCGGGCGTCGCATCCAGTTCGTTGCGGATAATTTCTTGTTGCCCTCTCCAAGTTATCCCGATGACTTCGATTTCCCTTGGGTCTTCCAGATTCCCAGCGTCATGAGGTGTGCGTGAGACGATGACTATAGGAAGGTCGGGAAGGGTGGTAAGAAGCGAATTCAGCTCCATTTGAAGGTGAGACTTCTTACTCGCGGGAATCTCGTTCCAGCCGTTCACCATTAGAACGAGGTGTCCGCCCTTTGCGAACCAGGTCAAATCTGAGGCCGAGAGGAATTGAATGCGAGCGGCAGGGCCGTTGGCAACAAAGTCCAGAATTGGCTGATTTGACTGCGCCCACGTGACGGCGTCAACATAGATAGGAATGCCGGCTCTTCGGTGGGCGAGAATTTCGGTAGCAAGTTGGAGAAGGTACGTTGTCTTTCCGATGCCACCAGGGCCGGAGATTACTGTGCGAGACCCACGTTGAATTCCGGAGACGAGGACTGTTGTGTTAACTGGTACTGCGGGCGCATTTTTCGTTTTTTGGGCAGCCTCAAGGACAAAAGGCGCTATGAAGGCCGGCATTTTCCAGTTTGTTCTGCCGGTCTCGATAAGTGCTCGTGCCAGTTCTCGCAAGCGATACAAATCGAATTCAGAAGGGTTGGGACGAAGTTCGGCTTGGAAATATCGCTGAAATCCCGAGTTCAATAATCTGCTCAACGCCTGGTTGAACGCGACCTTACGCTTTTCCCCAAGCTGAAGCTTGCCCACCACAACGCTGGCAACAATATTGATTGTGCCTTCCGCCGTTCTCTCAGAATCACCGGTTACTTTGGAATACTGTGCTGCCAAGAATTTGCGCGCAAGACCGCCGTCTTGCTGCTGCCCATTTCCAGTAGCCACTACCACCCAGATAAACGGGTCCAGAAATTCGGCGGTAAGTAGCCACGCCAGGATGTCCGGATTTCCGAATGTCGGGGGCAGACGACCGGGTCTGGAGACAAGCCTCTGCAGCGCCTCTTGTACAAGCGCTCTGAGAGTTCCTTCGTGCGCGATATCCTCTCCGGCAGATACCCGACTAGACAGCCTCCAATCGTCGTACTGGTCGACCGCTAGTTCTCCCACCTTTTTAAGGAATGCACCTATCCCCGAAGTTGCGACTTTGGATGTCAATGGGTCCATCTTATTGCTTCTCTTTGAATGGTTTCCGTTGGCAGAGAGTGTACGGTATCGGTGCGGTGATGAGGTGGGTTCGATATAGCTTTCTGAAGGGCAGGCATTGTATTTTTTGAATGCCGCCAGAGCACTTGAGAACTAATCGACGTGCGCTGATGGGCCATCAGAGCTATGAGCAGAGCGACTCGCAGTTATGTGTTCTGCTCATAAATCTGTTCCATAGCGAAATGTAGAATTGAGGACGATTATCTGCGTGACACGATAGAAGCTATGCGGCAAGCGCGGCATATCAATTTCGATGTGTATGATGCGGACGAACAAGTTGGTATGCCGGTAAAGCGCGGTTTATCGAGCATGCCTATCCTTTAGCTGCCAGTCCCAATTATCAGGAGTCTATGCGCCTGCGTGGTTGCATAGGCCGCAATACGGCCGACCAACTCCCGTTCTTGAAGAGTATAGTCTGTGTCACCCATGAGCGCTGGCGCCAGGTCCTTGATTGCAGTTGCCATATTGACCAACTCTTGCATCAGCTCCCATGGCGGGATGGCTGCTACTCCGGCGAAGCTACGCAAGTCGACCTCTCCAACATGGGCAGCCAGGAATTGGTCTCCAAAGGCCATTGCCATCTCTTGGAGCACCTTGTCACCATACACTTGGACAGAGACCAGGTCATAGAACGGCGCCGGTATGATGCCAGTTGCGGACTGGCGAAACGAAATGTTCTTCCCGTGCGCGTCTGAGTTGCCAATAATTAGGTTAAACAGGGCCCATCGAACAATGTTAATTTTGGCGGCCGGCGTATCCGCAAAATGCGGCACCAAACCAAAAATCTTCTCAAAACTGACTCCGTACCGCCTCTCCGGGGAGCGGTCGTCATGCCCTCCGAGACATTCGTATTTCCTCCAGCTAGGCATATCCAATGCTTGGCAGGCATCGATGATGTGTGTTCTGCCGACCGTTCCTGGCTGCAGCACATCGACACCTGGGGTATACGTTCGGTCGAAGCGGTCAATGAGCAAGACTGCCTCCGGGACTCGGTGGATTTGGACACGAGGCACGTCAAGGCCAACGGCCGCAGCCAATGACATGCAGAAGTGTTCGTTTGCGACCAAGTAAGGAGTTCGCTCCCCCCGAGGCTCTGGCTTTAGGATATGAGTTGAGGTGAGTGAGCCACCGGCCAAGAAAAGTCTTTCGTCGTGCCAAATGACTTGGAGCTTATCCTGAACGCCGGCCAGCGACTGATACCAAACACCATCCCATTGCGCAAACGGAACGCAGCGGTGCCGGGCCTGAATGCGCTCAGAAATCTCTTCGTCATCGATTTCCCGCAAAAATGGTGCTTGAGACGAAGGCAGAGCAGCAGTCCCTGAGTGAAAGAAGAAACTTGCGGCGCCTGCCGGTTCAGCACCAAAAAGGTGGGCCATCGCGAACAAGTTGTCGGCGTTCAGTCGACTGTATTTCATGACCGCCATGCGCGCATCGCCTTCGGGGAGTAGATTCTCGACGAAGCCGTAGGTGGCCCCCCATGCGAATTTTTCCTCGTTTAGCGCTAAGTGCGGTGACAAGGGGAATGACCCAGTTGATGCCTGCCAATGTGGGTAGTAATAGAAGTCGAAGTTTGAGCGATGTAATTCGCAGCGGATATTTCCGATTGCCTGAGCATAGCTAGTGACTAGAAGATGGCGTATAGCGCTCATGACCTTGCCTTATGACTTAGGTGCCAAATCCCGGTATAGCGTTCGGCCGACCGGCGATACGACCATTCGAAGACATCTACCGCTATAGAGACGTCCCCCAACTCATAGAAGCCCAGCATCGCCATGGTGTAGTCGTGGATGTTAATTTCGATGAACGAAATGGGAATGCAACATGCCTTTACCAGCGGGATGTTTGCCACCACCCGACTAGCCTGTGTATTTCCCTCAATAAACGCCTGAAGGTAAGCAATATGTAGCCATAGAAAAAACGCGGCTTCTATGGGATTCTTAATTTCTGCAGCCAATGCGCACACTAGCTCGAGCATTTCATCGATGTCTGGTGCTCTGCACAACGGCATAAATCGGGATTTCGCGACCTGTATATCAATTGTTCGCGTGCGGCCAAGATGGCGGGTAGCTAGCAAATCCTTCATGATTTGAACATGCGAATTGCGAACAAAATCGATGGATAGCGGCCACTCTCTGCCGTATTGCATGACCATCTTGATAGCATCCGCGTTCGAAACTAACAACGCTTCATCCCTCCATCTTGGAGCGTCGTCATCAATTATCTTCTTGGCCTCCTCGAGCGACATTTTTTCTCGTTCCAACCTGCACGACGCCCAGGAGAATTCGAGTACAAATTTCTCCATTTGCCGTGTCGGCATGAAGAATTCCTGTGCAGCGCGTTCCTCGCCAAGTACCGCCAATTCATCTGCCAGCCCCTGAGGGAGGAGTGAGTCGACATTCGGACGATACTGTGCCAGAAGCTCTAGGCGGTATTTACTGGCTGGACGCTTCTCCCAGGGTTGCGCCAACGCGGTAAATAGCATCTCCGCAGCCGGTCTCCAATTAAGTGACTCTTCTTTCTTCATTGCGGAGATTTCGATGTGGGTGTTCGATGCTTCTTCCTGAGCGCGAAGACCATCAACTGCAATGTCCACTCTGGTCTTTACCGTAGGTTTTGTCGAATCGAAGAGAATTTCCAGAGTCTGCGATGACATTTTCGGGATGATGCACATTTCTAGGCCTGCGCCATTCAGAAGTGCTACCAAGGTACGGGCGTCGTAATCAGCATGTCCGGCTAAAATGCTGCGCACAACTGATTGCTCCAATCCCGACTGAACAGCGATGCTCTCTTCGTTGACACCATTTTTGTGGATGAAGGTACGAACGAATGCTGCAATGTCATCTGTCGTTTTCACCATGCTCAGCGCCGCAAATATTCTTGGGACCAAGCACCCTCAACGCAAAATCCCGCATATCGACGGGCAGATTGCATGTAGGTCCAGACGAACAGGTCTGCTGCGATTGATATGTCTCCAAACTCATAGAAGCCCAACATAGCCTTTTGGTAGTCAATTCTGTCCACGTTGACGAAAGTGATGGGAACAAGACATGCCTTGAGCAACGGAATGTTCATAGCCGTGCGGCTCACGCGGTGGTTTGCGGTATCAAATGGATGCAGGTATGCGAGGTGGAGCCAAAGGAAAAAGGCGGCCTCAATAGGATTGATGATTGCACCCGCCTTTCGAATGAGAACGTCCATCATCTCATCTAGCAGGCTCTCCTCGCTCGGAGGAACATACCGGCTGCCTCTGACGTTTTTGGGCTGCTGGCGATATCTTCCCATTTCTTCCGGAGCGAGAATTCCGGAGACATGTTGCTCCCGTATTTCTCGAATTGTTTCGCAAGTCAGCTCCAGGCCCCCGACTCCCCAGATTAGATGCAGATATGCCGCCCAGTGGCCCAGTACATCAGTAGTTTCGGAGTCATACCGGCGCTCATCGGATGACAGTACGTTTCGTGCACCATAGCGCGAGAAGCCACTGCCTCTCAAACGAACTCCGCCCCAGATGAAGTCCATCATTGATAAGGCGCTGACCTCTTTGGTCGTATCAGGATGCCCCACCGCTAGGGTAGATGCCTGCAAGAGTTCGTGTGCCAGCTCGCGTGGCAACATGAAATCGACGTTCGGCTGGTAGTCGTCGAGACGTCGACGGTCGTAGCTAACGGCTACTCGCTCGCCAATGGGGTATCTAAGGCGGTCGAACAGCATCTCGGATGGCGGCGACCAAACGATGTCTCCATCGTGGCCCCTCGCTCCGCTAAGCTGGCGAACGGAATTTTGGCGAATAATGCGAAGGATAGAACGCAGACCCAGCTCAATGGCCGACGTTGTAGATTTCAGGTTGCATTCGCGCTTGACCGTTTCGAGAAGGCTCAAGTCGATAGGGCCGTCATCACTACCTGCGTTGTCGATATGCTGAGCAATCGTCTCTTTGCGATTGAGTCTCAGGAGTGTCCGCAGGGCTAGGTCTATCGCTTGCTTTTTTGATTTGATGTTGCATTCGAGCTGGACCTCTTTCATGAGGTCCACATCGATTTCTATGTTAGTACGCATGCTCATCCTTTGCGCTCTGGAGTAGCTGCAAGCCGATGATTTGTTGCGACTGCACCTTCAATTTGTCGGCATGTTCTGGCTGAAATTCAAGGTCAATGAATAAATTGCCGTGAGGGGACGCTATATGTTCGGATTGGGCATAGGTATTTGTCATCTGACTAGAATGAACTTCTTTTTTTATGAAAAAAAGATGAGCGTGGAAATAACAAATTTTGGGGCTTTGCCTAAGCGGCAATTTCATTCCGATAGTGGAAGTTAGTCGGCCCTGCCGGAACAGTTTTTCCGATGTTGCTAAAGCGGGGTGTGGTGGCATTTCCACGCATAGAAAATGAGACTGCAAGGACTGCTAAATTTCTGTATCTTCCTTGCCGTTCAGATTAGCCGCGACAATGCGAGGTCTCGGACGAAGTACGTCTTCACTCTAGGAATTAACATACGGGCGCTCTATGGAAATATGGACGGCGTATTCGAGGGGCTTGGTCTGACGGGCAGAGTAGCGTTATGACCGACACGGAGACCGCTGCCGGACGGGTAAAGCGTAGTACCGAATATGGTGCTGTTTTCGATGCCGCTAGGAATGGGCTGTTGACGAAGACTATCGCCACGCCAATAATGTTGACCTAGTTGTCCAGACGATTGCAGCCTCAGCGCCAGTTTGATAACCTGTACCATAGGACCTCTTGAGCCGACTCGCGAGGTCGCCCGCCAGGTTCTGCTTGGTCTAGCAATCGCTAGGTAAGAGGAATCGGACCCGATGGACCAGAGGCCCCGCTTGTCGGGGCTTCTGCATATTGATGCGGTATTTACTCCGTGGCTCGGTTCGTGCCCCGAGATTGAGCGGCGATACATACCACATGCTCCCTTTATATTAAGAGAACAAAAATCCTGCCTGCCGCTTCGGTGAGAGCCAACAGCCAGTAAGGAGGTCTAGTCGAAAGACTAGCAAGGCTTAGCAAAGCGGGTGTCCGTTTTAAAAGCTAAGCGCCGCCTCAACCTTAGCAATGAGGTTCCACCTGGAGTGGACTAACCAAGAGAAGTCCCGCGACCTATTCATCCCAAGGGCTCTATTTTTTGATTTTGTGTCTTGGGCCTGGGCGCAGCCTATGATGTTTTACTGCGATATCTATTAAAATATTTGGATTGTAAACCCCTGAAAGCGACAAGTCATTCAAAGGGCTGTACGCTGATTGGGCCAAGCGAGACCTTGCTACGATATTTCGCGCGTTCAGAAGAAGGTCATTGTAACTATCCCTTCTCTCCGTCATCCAGTGCTGACAGGCCGCAATACGTCTTGGGCGAGTCGCGTCAATGAGTTGTGCAAATCCCCGCGGAAGACGCTAATTGTTGTTGGCGGCTTGCACTTTTGCGAAGAAGGCAACCTGCTCCAGCAAATGGGCCGACCGACCTCGCTGATTGAGAAAAAAGGGCGGACATAAAAATCAGCCGCCCAACACCTGCTTTAGAGCTACACCCGTTAACTGCTTGACGACTTCGAACGTGAGGTCGATACCTTTCTTCTTGGCCATATCCTTGACTGTAGTCCACACCGTGTTGGAGCGCATGGTGTCGAGCGGGTCGTGGCCGGCCACGGTCAGCCTCGGCGTCATAACTTCCCAATGGTATTCCCCTGTTGAGTCGCGGATTATTTTGATGCCTTCGACATAGCCGGCCTCGGTCAACAGTTCTACGTGACCGCAAATCCGAGCGCAAGGGGCAGGAGACAGATACGGATGGTCGAGGCTTCCTTGCCTGGTGCAAGTGTAGGTGGGTCTCCGCTTCTCAACGATGCAGAGTGACCAAGTTTCCAATTTTTGATATTCTGCCCGCGTATGCGGGCAATTTTTAAGTGGACAAGCGTCCGCATTTATCTCGGTTTAGCCACAGTTTTTGGCGAAATTTCCTTTTCAACGTAAGAGCCAAACTTTTCAAGCTCGCTATCTGGTAACGCTTTGAAAACTGCTAGTGCTTTTGCGTGAGCGTCCTCCTTCTTCTGAATAACGATTTGCAGTACGGCATCAATCAGCTTTTCCAAAGCCATAGCGTTATCGGCATTAAACTCAGCTATCGCATTGCCGTGAGAAAGATGAATGGAGTCCCGAAGCCATTCGCCATGCTTGCGTTCTATGTGCACATGTGAAAATGGCTGTTCGTAAGCGCTCACTGAGTGTGCTACATGCTTGGAGCGGACTTTGTCAAAGTGGTCGTGGAATTTCTTGAGGTCGTCAGATATCGTAGCGATGTCTTTATCTGATAAGCCAAATCGTACGCCGGTGTTGAAGCAACGTGTGTAGCGGATGATGGCAGCAATGACAAGGCCATCGATGTCGACCAGCACCTTGTCATCGCTAACCGGCTGACCTTTATAAGCCGCAACATACATAGCTTGTGCGCTAGAGCAGTATTTTTTTGCTCGATTCAGTTCCCACTCGATGTTCGCCAAGTCCTCAAAAAGTTTGAATTCGGGGAGTGGAATGTGGAGCTTCTTGTATTCAATCATGGTTTTTCATTTATCTAAAGAAGGGACTCAGTGTTGCAACCGATTTCACGAGGAAAAGCTAATGCGCAGAGTCCACTGTCGCAAGGTGAAAATTAGGACTTAAAATCGCTGCAATTACGTTTTGCAACCCCCTTTCGTATGGCCGGAATCTTAATATTGGTAAAACTGTCTTGCCTCCGAACGTGGTTTACGCTGCGTCCACATCATGTCTACGACACTAAGCCAAGTCGCTTTATTTCGCTGATGATGATTGGAGAGAGCTGCGAATCCTTTATCTTGAGGTTTTTTAGTCTCTTCTTAATGGCCACAGAATCTAGGTCGTTCCGGTCGAACATATCTCTAAGTTCCTTCGCGGCGATGCGAGACAATCCTAGTTCCATGCATCCAATCATGGTCCCACTACAGGCACCCAATTCGAGGAACAGTGGAATGGCCGGCACATCAAGCTCGCGGTCCGGTGAGATGACGTCAACCGCATGCTTCAGCAGGTCAATGTAGCAGCCGATGTAGCGGACGTAATGGAATCGCAGTTTATTCTCTACGTCATCTAGGACTTTGATAATTACTGTCCGTGGCTCAGGCTCTGCTTTACCATCTTCTTCGGCCTTGTCGCGCGCATAACGGAGCTGATACTCAATCATGTCTCGTAGCGAATTGCCTCGCATCCAGCTCAGGGCGAACCAGCCGAAATAGTTTTCACGGTCAGTTTCAACACCTTCCAGATGCGTGTGAATCAAGGTCATTACGAACTTGAGTCGCTCCTTAACGTTGTTGGTTTGCAGCGGATGCGGAGGAACATATTGCTTTGTTTTTCCACTTTTGACCGCAGCAACAAGAACGTCAAACATGGCTTGTTGTCGCAATGGGGATACCGATGCATTGCGCTTCAGGATTTCTGGCGGCAGCTTGACCTTGTTAAGGTGCTCGTAGATGGCATCCCGGATTGCGTCTGCGCTTTCCAGCACTCGCCCCATTGTTGCGCGTTCTATGGTCTGTTCCATGAGGCCGTCCTTGGCATCAATGAACAGGCGGGTGAACACGCTTTCCGCAAAGTTGGTCTCTTTCACTCCAGAAACATGGTTCTCGTCTTGGATGAATTCCATCACCTCCGAATGAGCCGAGGTAAAGGCCTTGCTCAATGATGGCGTGACTTCCTTTTGTCGTTCCTCTTCGACCGGTTGCCTATCCCATTTTCTGTATTCGATGAGGAATACGTTGCCGTGAGTATCTTTGGAAAGCCTACCGGCACGTCCAGCTAGGTTCCAGAAGTCTTCTGGTCCCATTGGCTTGCCTTTGCCTTTCTTGGGATTGCGGATGAAGATATTTCGCGCAGGGAGATTCACACCCTGGAGCAAAGTCGAGGTGCACACAAGGTATTTGAGTGCGCCACTTGAGAAATACTCTTCGATGGCCTTGGTCAATGTGGTCGGCATACTGCCGTAGTGATACGCCACACCAGATTTAATACATTCGGCGAGCGAATACTGCGGATGCACGTGACGCTTAACAAAGTCAGACAGCTCAAGTAAGGAGGGCGATGGCTTGGGGACGCCACCTGTCGCTTTTAGCGAAGCAACAATCGAGGCCGCCATGTCTTCTGCTGCGGCCTTTCCTGACGCATAAACAAGGTTTTGCCCTTCGTCGCCAAGCTTCATGACCGCCGTCAGAAAGCGTGCGCCGGCGTTTGTGACCGGCTCGCCGTCCAGATGGACCTTTTCTAAAGAAAGCGCGTCTTGCTCTTCGCGATGCAGTGTCAGCTGTAAGTGCTGCTTCTTGTTGGCGCTCTTGAAGTTCACATAGATGAGGTTTTGGCGAACCGGTCGAAGGGTTGTTTCAACAGAGGGTAGCTCGCCCAAGCCCATGAGGGCACCGATGGAAGAACCACTTCGAGAACCAGGGGTGATAAATAGAATCTGAGCATGCGGTGCACGAAGATGCACGTCTTCCAAGCATGACAACAGAAGCATGCCGCGGGAGCCGTCGGCAATCTGTTGGGCTTCGTCCACAATCAGGCAATCCAGCGCAAGTTCGCTCTCGTCCATAGCGGTGCGGAGCCGTTCTTGTGTGAACACGAAGATGCGTGATTGATTCGCAGCTAGACGCTCGTCCGAGCGTGGAACGCTACTGATAATTGGGGCATTGTCGAAATCTTGGAATGCTTTCGTCAATGACGCTTGAACTTCATGAATTAGCGAGCGAGTCGGAACAACATAGGCAATGTCGAGCAGGCGGTCAGAGTTGCCAAGCATTGCCTTCAGATAAAGCTGAATCAGGAACGACTTTCCAGCAGATGTTGGTGCAGCGATGCTTAGGAACTGCTCTTTCTCGAGCTCATCCCAAACATTCGCTTGAAAATCAGTCAGAAGGACTTTCTTGCCGAGTACGGTAACGAAATTCTCATCGCGGCGAACCTGCTCACTGAGCTGCAGCTGCCATGGCAAGGCGCTATGTGAATGGCCATCGCCCTTCAGAAAGTCGCTAGCAGGGAAGTTGCCAAGTAGGGCCAGGATGTGTTGGCAAACGGCTCTTTGATTGCTTTCCAGGGGAAGTGTCGCCAGAGCATAGACGATGTCTTGGGCAAGCATCGAATATTCGCTCTTGCCGGACTGAGCGAGAATTAAGGCCGAGCGCAAAAGCTTGTTCTGTTCTCCAGTCTGAATCCCAGGTTCGCGTCCAGAGAGGGAGGCCAAACTTTCTTTCTGCAACGATTCATATGCAGTCTGGAATTGCTCATGTTTTGCTACTCGATGGGCGAGCTGAAGGCTAAAGTTATCCATGGAGCTCCCTATTGAATGCATCACGGAATTCCTGAACGCCAGGCAGAGGCAGGAAGAAGAGGTCGACGGATGCTAGCGATACACCGTGTTCTTGGAGATGTGTCTGGGCGGTGCGTAACTTCTGACTAAGGCTCTTTCTATAGAGCTCAATGAATTCTTCTTCGGCATCATCTGGGCTTGATGTCACCAGCCTCTCATAGACGTTGTAATCGTAGCCAATAAGGATTGCAAACCTGTCGCTTCGACGGTTACCTTCTTCCGTGTCATAGGGATGAAGGTAGCGGAGCAGATATTCTTCTAGCGCAGGAGGAAAACCATCTAAATCGATATGTCCGGTGGTTAGTTGGAGCTCATTGTCCATGCGGGCGTCTGTATTGTTGGCCAGCCAGCCAATAGATTCAGCTGCATCCGCCATGGCGCCGGCGAAAGTTTTATGAAGCTTCGACTCGCCAAAGAACATGGTCAGCCGCTTGCCTTTTTCATCCCACATCGCATGAACACCATCTGCCCCGTAGACCGGCATAGAGGGAGAGGTTTTCAGCCGCATCTTTGAAAGCACAAGAGGCGCTTTCAAATAGTGTTCGATAAAGACGTAAAGCAAAAGCTCGCCGCCTTCGCCTGAGCGTTTGCTGGATTCTTTTGTCTTGATGAATAGGTCTTTGGCCCAGTCGGCCAGGTCTTCTACGGCTCTGGAGTCATAGGCGCTTTCTGCATCTTCTTGCTTCGCCTTGCGTCGCTGTTGTTTCGTTGCGCAGAAACCGGTGATTTCCCGCATCAGCATTTTCACGAGTTCGGGAACGGACGGCTTTCCCTTCTTGAACGCGGGGTAGAGGAAATGCGCAGAAACCGACGGCAATCCCTCTTCATGAACGCTGCATTTTTTTATTCGTGCATCAACATTTCGTGGCCCCAATAACTTGCCGAAATGTTCCCCCGGACGAAATTCATCAACTTGCACTGCCATTAGTGAAGGTCCCCTTGCAGAATTTGCATCTAGCGTCCCCACGTAGATGCACTAATTGTCGAGCTTCTAACTTAACTCAACTTTACTGCCAGATGGTAATCTGAAGAATGTTTCTTGGGCAAGAAATTGCAAATCTGCTTGATTTATTGGTGTTTCTTTGTCTATTAATCGATAAGCGGACTTGTTGAACAAGAAGGCAACTTTTAGCGTTGAGGCAGCCCCTGACTCTCCTTTTCAATAGCATATGAAATTTCAAGTCGGACCAGTTTTTCAGGTCAGCTTGCAGTCGTTTGAAATCGACTTCGGATAGCGCACCCGAAGTAGTTGGCGACGACGCTCATGAAATCGAAGAACCGACGGTGAATAGTAAGACTACCGAAGCCACTGCGTACACAGATATCGGAAAGAGTGTTTCCCCCCCCCCAAAAAAAAAAATCAATACTTCGCCAGCATTCAAAGAAAGTTTCGAATGAGCGGAAACGTAAACGCCAAAAGCCGACCATCAAATAATTCGCTGCCTTAATCCGGCGTGCGCCAAAGACCCATCAATTTTCACTAGATTCGGTCTTTGGTTTATACACTCTCTGCCGCTGCTTAATCTTTCGCACCACAAACACTTTCGTCGCGACATCAGGCACCACGGCCAGCACCCAGGGATAGCGTCCCATGGCACGGACAACCCGGAGATAGCTCCGTAGCGAACTCCCATTCCCCATCTCCAGATTCCTCAGCGTTCTCTCGCTCACGCCAGCACGCATCGCAAGTGACTTCTGGTCTAATGCCAGTTTGTTGATGCGATACCGCTTAATCTGTTCGCCAATTTCAAATTCCATTTCTTCTGGCGTGTCATGGTGCAAGTCAAATTCTGTTGTGGGCATCCCACTTCTCCGGATGAATCTTCAAAATCTTTAAAAGGCAAAATGTTGCCTCTAATTGGGTATTCAATTCTGTTGCGGCAGTAAGTTGCCGGTTCGGCTTGCCAGGGGCGGTTGGCGGGGCCAGTGCTTGTTCTCAATGCTGTTGCCGATGATGGGTGGCTCTGAAACAATCGCGCCATGAGCCAGAGAATCAAAGATATCTTCGCAGCGATTCATCGCCCGCCATTAACAGGTAAACGAGTTCTGGCGCTTTCAGAGGGGGATGCAGAACGAATTCCTCTCCTGCCCGGCGTCGCCATGATTTCAATCGTCAACGCCCGCTCCGCTCCAGCAATCCTTTCGCCACATGAATTTCTCTTGAGGCTCAGTTTTAGTGATGTCGACTTCTTGGCGCGTGAGCTCACCGACAGAGCTCAAAAGAAGCTGGGAGACGCGATGACGAAAGAACAGGCTTTGGAAGTACATCAGTTCGTTCGCGTGCTTCCATATTCGATACACACCGTGATAGTTCACTGTGGGGCCGGCATATCTCGCTCCTGCGGTGTCGCTTCAGCTCTCAATGCCATCTATGGATTTGAGGTAGAAGAGCAGAGACTGAAAAGAGCCAATCAGAGCGTGAAGAAACTGCTCATCGACGTCGCGAAAACTATGGGCCGCTGAAATGATTGGCGACTACTATACCGTGATTCCCTAAATTGGCATATGCCAAAATGGAGAATTGCAGGTTTTAATTCAAACTACCGGCGCAGAATCTGGAGCGCCGATGGAAAAGGACAAATACAGGTATATCGAGAAAGTCTTCTTGCAGTTATTGCGAGAGGAAAGGGAGGCGGCTGGCGTAAAGCAAAGTGACCTCGCTACAGCTCTAGGACACTACCAAGGATATGTGAGCAAGGTTGAAACGGGCGAACGAAGAATTACGGCCGTTGAACTAATCGTTTGGTGCTCGGAATTGGGTATCAACGTTGATGACTTCATGAATAAGGTGCGCAGTGCATTAGAAGCCGCTGATGAGGGGAAAAAGCAGTTGGCTCTCAAAAGCCAGTAACAAAGCAGGCTGAGCCGAATAAGTGCATGTTGGAAATCATCAAGTAGAAGATTTCAAACAGAAATCTGAGGTGGCCCGCGGAGAAATCTGGCGGGCTTTTTTCATTTTTAGACAGAACGTTTTACTGCTGCCGCCTTGAGGCGCAACAAAAAAGAAGCTCCAGACCTAAGAAGGACTGACAAAGTACAGATGGGGGAAAGTGCGGAAGACGAAGGAGGGAGACAGATGAGACACTGCCTGGTGGTGCGGAATTAAGGATTAATAATTCTTATTACAGGCCTTAATAGGCTTAATTGAAACAGTTGAGACTGTTGTTTTGATTGCGGATAACGACCAGGTTGCCCAGCACGATGCCATGCTTGTGGCCCATGCCGCTGCGCGGCAGGATCACGGCGGCATAGTTCGGATCGGCCAGGTGGATCGCCAGGCCGGTGGGGATCAGATGGGTGGAACCCGGCGCCAGCGTCAGCGGCGCATCGATGCAGGCCCGCAGGTCCAGGCCGGCGCTGCCGGGGGTGGCGTAAGCGGGTAACTGGTCTTTCATGCGGGGGTCGAGGATCTTGATGTCGATGGTCTTCATGAGGCGTAATCGGATTCCAAAAAACAAAAGCGTACAAAAGACACGGCCCGCAAGACGCGGGCCGTGCACCGTCAGGCCGCCATGCGGCGCGCAATCTCGCGCACCAGCTGGCGGGCCAGGGTCTGCTTGTCCGCACGCGGCAGGGCGCTGTGGCCCTGGGCGTCGAACAGCATGAGAGCATTGTCATCCCGACCAAAGGTCTGGTGACCGATGTTGCCGACCAAGAGCGGAATGTTCTTGCGAATCCGCTTGGCTGCGCCATATTGCTCCAGATTCTCCGACTCGGCGGCAAAACCGACGCAATACGGGCGCTGGGGCAGGGCGGCCACACTGGCCAGGATGTCAGGATTCTGGACGAACTCCAGCTGCGGCGTGTCGTTTTCGTCCTGTTTCTTCAGTTTCTGGTCGCTGGCATTGGCCACGCGCCAGTCAGCGACGGCCGCAACCGCCACGAACAAGTCTTTTTCCTTCACATTGCCCAAAACCGCCTCATACATCTGCCGCGCCGTCTGCACGTCCACCCGGTGCACGCCAAAAGGCGTCTGCAGCGCCGTCGGGCCCGACACCAGGGTGACATCGGCCCCGGCTTCGCGGGCGGCGCGGGCGATGGCATAACCCATCTTGCCGGAGGACAGATTGGTGATGCCGCGCACGGGGTCGATCGGCTCGAACGTCGGCCCGGCCGTCAGCAGCACGCGGCGACCGGCCAGCACCTTGGGCTGGAAGGCGGCGACGATCTCTTCCAGCAGTTGCGCCGGCTCCAGCATGCGGCCTTCGCCGACCTCACCACAGGCTTGCGCACCGGCGTCCGGCCCCAGCAGGAGGATGCCGTCCTCGCGGATCTGACGCACATTGCGCTGGGTGGCCGGGTTCTGCCACATTTCCACATTCATGGCCGGGGCCACCATCAGCGGCACCCGGGCCGGACGGGCCACGCACAGGGTGGAGAGCAGGTCGTCGCAATGCCCGTGGGCCAGCTTGGCGATGAAATCGGTGGAGCAGGGCACGATCACCACCGCATCGGCGTCGCGCGTGAGATTGATGTGCGGCATGTTGTTGTCCATGCGCGCATCCCACTGGTCGGTGTAGACCGGGTTGCCGGTCAGGGCCTGCATGGTGACGGCGGTCATGAAGTGCGTGGCCGCCTCGGTCATGACCACGTGCACGGCGGCGCCGGCGCGACCCAGTTCGCGCGCCAGCATGGCGGCCTTGTAGCAGGCCACGCCGCCGGTGAGGCCCAGTACGATTTTCTTGCCAGCCAGATCCATTGTTTGCTCCCGGAATGCGGCGTACCGCAGGCGTGTTCAGACGTGCGAACGGGCGGACTTGCCTACTTCTTGGAGACGCGGCGCAGTTCGTCCACGACGAACAATACCGCACCCACGCAGATCGCACTATCGGCGATGTTGAAGGCCGGCCAGTGCCAGTTGCCGACGTAGACGTCGAGGAAGTCGATCACGTGTCCATAGACCACGCGGTCAAGCACGTTGCCGATGGCACCGCCCAGGATCAGCGCCAGCGCCCAGCAGAACATGCGCTGACCGGGATGCTTGCGCAGCAGGTGGATGATGAACACCGCCGCGCCAATGCCGATGGCGGTGAACAGATAACGCTGCCAGCCACCGCTGGCGGCCAGGAAGCTGAAGGCCGCGCCCTTGTTGTAGACCAGGACCAGATTGAAGAAACCGGTCACCGGCAGTGATTCGCCATAGTGGAACAGTTTCAGGATGGTGATCTTGGTGAGCTGATCCAGCAGCAGCACGATGGTGGCGATGCCCAGCCAGGGCAGCAGCCCTTGGAGGGTGGACGAAGAACCGGAAGAGGAGGAGCGCTTTTTGGTTGCCATGGATGTTCTTGTTGGAGTGGGCGGCCCGCCGCCGCAGAAGGCAGCGGGCCGCTAGCAAGGCCGTCCTGCCCGGATCAGGCGAAGCGGCGCTGTTCGCCCTGGCCGAACAGGTTGCTGTAGCAGCGACCGCACAGGCCCGGATGATCGGCATGAGACCCGACATCGGCGCGATAGTGCCAGCAACGCTCACATTTCTGATGCGTCGAGGGCGTGACCACTACGGCTTCCTCTTCCACCGTCGCTACCGGGGTGACGCGGGCAGCCGAGGTGATGAGCACGAACTTGAGATCATCGCCCAGGCTTTCCAGCAGGGCCGCCTTCTCGCCGGCGACCTTCAGTTCCACCTCGGCTTGCAGGGAAGAACCGATGCTGCCGGCGATACGCACTTCTTCCAGCTGCTTGGTGACGGCTGCGCGCACTTCATGCAGCACCGCGAACTTGGACAGCAGGGCCGCACTATCTGCCACTTCCGGCAGGGCGTAGTAGACCTGCGAGAAGATGGTTTCGCCGCTGGCCTCGAAGGCCTCCTTGCCGGCGAAGAAGCGCCAGGCTTCTTCGGCCGTGAAGGACAGGATCGGTGCCATCAGGCGCAGGAGCGACTGCGTGATGTGCCACACGGCGGTCTGGGCCGAGCGGCGTGCAGCCGACTCCACGCCGCTGGTGTAGAGGCGGTCCTTGAGGATGTCCAGGTAGAAGCCGCCCAGGTCTTCCGAGCAGTACATCTGCAGCTTGGCCACTACCGGGTGGAATTCGTAGGTCTCGAAGTGCGCCAGCACTTCCGCTTGCAGGCGTGCCATGTTGGCGATGGCATAGCGGTCGATTTCCAGCATCTCCGCCACCGGCACGGCGTGCTGCGCCGGATCGAAGTCGGCAGTGTTGGCCAGCAGGAAGCGCAGGGTGTTGCGGATGCGACGGTAGGCTTCCACCACGCGTTTCAAGATTTCGTCCGAGATCGACAGCTCGCCCGAGTAATCGGTCGAGGCTACCCACAGGCGCAGGATTTCCGCGCCCAGCGAGTCCGAGACCTTCTGCGGGGCCACCACGTTGCCCTTGGACTTGGACATCTTCTTGCCTTCGCCATCGACCACGAAGCCGTGCGTGAGCAGGGCCTTGTAAGGCGCGCGGCCATTCAACATCGACGAGGTCAGCAGCGACGAGTGGAACCAGCCGCGATGCTGGTCCGAGCCTTCCAGGTAGAGGTCGGCCGGGAACTGCGACTGCTGTGCGTGCGAGCCGCGCAGCACGGTCTGGTGGGTGGTGCCGGAATCGAACCAGACGTCCAGCGTGTCGCGGTTCTTGAGGTAGTGCTCGGCGTCTTCACCCAGCAATTCCTTGGGGTCCAGTGCCTGCCAGGCTTCGATGCCGCTCTTCTCGATGCGCTGGGCGACCTGTTCGATCAGCTCCGGTGTACGCGGATGCAGTTCACCCGTTTCCTTGTGCACGAAGAAGGCCATCGGCACGCCCCACTGGCGCTGACGCGACAGCGTCCAGTCCGGACGGTTGGCGATCATGCCATGCAGGCGCGCCTTGCCCCAGCCGGGGAAGAAAGCGGTGTCCTCGATGCCTTGCAGCGCGGTCTGGCGCAGGCTGGGGCCGCCATCCTTGGGCGTGTTGTCCATGCTGGCGAACCATTGCGAGGTGGCGCGATAGATGATGGGAGTCTTGTGGCGCCAGCAGTGCATGTAGCTGTGATCGAACATGACCAGCTTGAACAGCGAACCAACTTCATCGAGCTTGCCGCAGATGGGCTTGGAGGCTTCCCAGATGGTCAGGCCGGCAAACAGCGGCAGCCAGGAGGCATAGCGGCCATCGCCCATGACCGGGTTGAGGATGTCGTCATCCTTCATCCCGTGCGCCTTGCAGGAGACGAAGTCCTCGATACCGTAGGCCGGCGAGGAGTGCACGATGCCGGTGCCGCTGTCAGCCGTCACGTAGTCGCCCAGGAAGACCGGCGAGAGACGATCGTAGCCGGCATCGGCCTTGGCCAGCGGATGGTGGAAGCGGATCAGCGAGAGTTTCTCGCCGGTGGTGGTGGCGATGATCTGGCCTTCCAGGCCGAAACGCTGCAGGCAGGATTCGACCAGGTCCTTGGCCAGGATCAGCAGGGTGGCTTCACCGTTGCGGGTGGTCTGCACCAGCGCGTATTCGAATTCCGGATGCACGTTCAGCGCCTGGTTGGCCGGGATGGTCCAGGGCGTGGTGGTCCAGATGACGATGTAGCCGTTGCGGGTCGGCAGCTCGGTCAGGCCGAAGGCGGTAGCCACCTTGTCGTGTTCGGCAAACGGGAAGCCGACGTCGATGGCCGGATCGCGCTTGTCCTGGTATTCCACCTCGGCCTCGGCCAGGGCGGAACCGCAGTCGAAGCACCAGTTCACGGGCTTCAAGCCGCGATAGACGTAACCCTTCTCCAGGATCTTGCCGAGGGCGCGCAGCTCGTCGGCTTCGTTGGAGAAGTTCATGGTCTTGTAGGGGTTGTCCCATTCACCCAGCACACCCAGGCGGATGAAGTCGGCCTTCTGGCGCTCGATCTGCTCGCCGGCGTAGGCGCGCGCCTTGGCCTGCACCTCGGCCACCGGCAGGTTCTTGCCGAACTGCTTTTCGATCTGGATCTCGATGGGCATGCCGTGGCAATCCCAGCCCGGCACGTATTGCGCGTCGAAGCCGGCCATGTTGCGGGCCTTGACGATCATGTCCTTCAAGATCTTGTTGACGGCGTGGCCGATGTGGATGTCGCCGTTGGCATACGGGGGGCCGTCGTGCAGGATGAACTTCGGGCGGCCGGCCGAGGCCTTGCGGATGCGCTCGTAGACCTTCTTCTCCTGCCATTCCTTGACCCATTGAGGCTCGCGCTTGGCGAGGTCGCCGCGCATGGGAAAGCCGGTTTCGGTCATGTTGACCGGATACTTGGAGGGGGCCTTGCCGGCTTTTTCCGGTTTGCCGGGTTTGGCGGAGGATTCGTTATTGGACATGACAGGACTTTCGTTGAATGCAGGTTGATTCAGGAGCCGCGCGCGCCAAGATGCGCGCTGGCGAAATGCTGGATGGGGCGGCTGGACGGTGGCCGAAGCGGGGCTCCGGCAACCGCCCAGCGATCAAATTCGGTCGGTGGCCGAGACGGCCAAGCCGGCATGTTCACGGAACCAGGCGCGGGCATTGTCCACGTCACGGGCGATGGCCGTGGTCAGCGTGGGCAGGTCGACGTACTTTTCCTCGTCGCGCAGCTTCTCGAGGAACTCCACCCGCACCAGCTTGCCGTAGCAATCGCCCTGGAAATCCAGCAGGTGGGTTTCCAGCAGCACCCGGCCACTGTCGTCCACGGTCGGACGCACGCCCAGGCTGGCCACCGCCGGCAGCGGCTGCTCGGCCAGTCCATGCACCTGCACCACGAAGATGCCCGAGAGCGCCGGACGCTTGTGGCCCACGCGCATGTTCAGCGTCGGGAAACCGATGGTGCGGCCCAGCTTCTTGCCATGCACGACCCGGCCGCTGATGGCGTAGGGATGGCCCAGCAACTGCTGCGACAGGGTGAAATCGCCCTCGGCCAGCGCCGCGCGCACGGCCGAAGAGGAGATGCGTACACCGGCATTGGTCACCGTGGGCAGGGCATGGACCTCGAAGCCATACTGCTTGCCGGCCGCGATCAGGGTGTCGAGCGTGCCGGCGCGGCGGGCGCCGAAGCAGAAGTCGTCACCGACCATCAACCAGCGCACGTGCAGGCCCTGGACCAGGATCTTCTCGATGAAATCCTGGGGGGAAAGGGCGGCGAAATGGCTGCCGAAATGCTCCACCACTACCCGGTCGATGCCGGAGTTGGCCAGGGCTTCGAGCTTGTCACGCAGGTTGGCGATGCGCGCCGGAGCGCGTTCGGGGGTGCCGGCCAGCTGGGCGAAGAATTCGCGTGGATGCGGTTCGAAGGTCATCACCGCCGCGTCCAGCCCCAGCTTGGCGGCGGCCTCGCGCACGCGCGCCAAAAGGGCCTGGTGGCCCAGATGCACGCCGTCGAAATTGCCGATGGTCAGCGCGCACGGGGCGCGCGATTCGGCTGTGGGAAGTCCGCGAAATACCTTCATTGAGCCGCTGGAAAGATGCGCTGTTACAAAAGCCTTCCATTATAAATGGTTTCGGCGGCTTTCCTTGATTTGGTGGCGGCTCGGCGCCGACCAAGCGGGCAGATGCCGCGATCGAGCGCAGTTTTTCATCTTTCCGGCGGGAAAAGTTGGCAATCTTTCATGTGAAGGATTGTTCCAGGCGCTGTCAGCGGGCCAGCGCCGCTTCCGGCTCCTGGAGCTGGCGTGCCTCGGCCAGCATCCAGATGGTGATCTTTCTGACCTCCAGCTTGCTCTGCGTGATGTGGGCGCGCAGCAGGATCTGCGCTTCGGTGGCGCGGCGCTTGGCGATCAGTTGCAGGATCTTGCCGTGTTCCTCGTAGGTGGCTTCGATGCGCTTTTTCTTGAGGAAATCCAGGCGCCGCACGATGCGGATCTTTTCGGTGACTTCGGTATGCACCCGCGTCATTTCCACATTGCCGGCCGCGGCCACCAGGTTGGTGTGGAAGGCCTCGTCCAGTTCGGCCACCTTGACGGCATCGGTGTGGCGCGCTTGCGGTTCGGCCAGCCAGATGGCGTTCAACTGCTCCAGTTCGGCGCTCGGATCCCGCTGGCTGCAGAGTTTGTCCAGCGCGGCCATTTCCAGCACGATGCGCAGATCGTAGAGATTGTCGAGCCGGTCGAAGTCGATCGGGCAGACCTTCCAGCCGCGCCGGAAGCCCACTTCCAGATAACCTTCGCGCTGCAGCCGGAACAGCGCATCGCGCAAGGGCGTGCGTGAGACGCCCTGACGCTGGGCCATCTCAGTCTCGGTGAAATTGTCGCCCGGCAGCAGGCGGAAGCTGAAGATGTCGTCCTTGATCCGGTGATAGACCTGTTCGGCGAGCGGGTTGGCGACGGTGGCGGTCATGGTGCGGGCATTCCGGTTCGATGGGGCAGGGGATTCATGCCATCAGGCTGACATGGGCGGCAACGATGCGCCAGCCTTCCTCCATGCGCACCCAGGTCTGCATCTGGCGACCGATGCGGTCCGATGTATGGTCGGTGAATTCGGTGGAGACCGTAGCATAGTCGCTGCCGAACGTGGTGACAACGGTGCGATGCAGTTTGCGCGAGGCCGGCACCGGGGTGCAGGTCTTGCGGTACTGGCGGATCGCCTCGCCGCCCAGCAGCACTTCGCCCACGCCGTAGCGCACGGTCTGCGGGTCATACCAGAACCAGCGGTCCAGCGCCGGGATGTCGTTGATGAGCAGGGCGTATTCGTAATCGGCAAAGGCTTGCTCGACCTCGGCCACGACGTGGGGCAGGTTCACTTGCATCATGGATTTTCTCCGGCGTAGGCGGCCACGGCGCCTTGCAGTTGCGCCAGCGGGGCGCGCCAGCCAACGATGCCGCCCTGGGCGGTCAGCATCTCCAGCGTGGCGCGATGGAATTCGGGGAAATAGCTGGCGCAGGCATCTTCCACCACCAGGCATTCATAGCCGCGGTCATTGGCTTCGCGCATGGAGGTTTGCACGCAGACTTCGGTGGTCACACCGGCCACCAGCAGATGGGTGATGCGGCGTTCCTGCAACTGCGTGTGCAGGTCGGTGGCGTAGAAGGCGCCCTTGCCGGGTTTGTCGATGACGATCTCGCCGACCATGGGGGCCAGCTGCGGCAGGATCTGGTTGCCCGGTTCACCGCGCACCAGGATGCGCCCCATCGGCCCCACATCACCGATGCCCAGCGTGGGATTGCCGCGCAGGCGCTTGGCGCGCGGACAGTCCGAGAGATCGGGCAGGTGCGATTCACGCGTGTGCACCACCAGCATCTGCGTCTGGCGCGCCAGCGCGAGCAGCGCGGCCACGGTTGGCACAATGGCGCCCAGCGGTCGCACGTCATTGCCCAGCGCACTGCCGAACCCGCCTTCTTCCACGAAGTCGCGCTGCATGTCGATGACCACCAGCGCCGTGCTGCGCGGATGGAACTGATAGGGATAGGGGAAGGCGTCGATACGGATCATGCGGCCTCGGCGTGGGTAGATTGTTCGGAGTGGCCGGCCATCCAGCGGCCCAGGGTGGCGCGGTCCGCACCTTGCGTGGCTACGTCCTGAGCCACGTGCACGATGCGACCCTCGGTCATCACCAGGATGCGGTCGGACAGTTCCAGCAGTTCATCCAGGTCTTCGCTCACCAGCAGCACCGCTGCGCCGCGTGCGCGGGCCTGCAGCAATCGCGCGTGGATGTCGGCCACCGAGGCGAAATCCAGCCCGAAGACCGGATTGGCGACGATGAGTACGTTGGCCGCACCGTCCTGGCTTTCCTCGCCCAGCTCGCGTGCCAGCACGGCGCGCTGGACGTTGCCGCCGGATAGCGTGCCGATGGGCCGTTCAGGCAGAGGCGGCTTGACGTTGAAGGCGGCGATCAGCGCTTGCGCCCGACGCTGCATGGCGCTGCGGTCGACCCGCCAGCCGCCGCGTTTGTAGGGAGCCACGTCGAAGTGACGCAGCGCCATGTTCTCGGCCACGCTCATGCCGGCGATGCAGGCATTGCGCAGCGGTTCTTCCGGTAGCGCGAAGACCCGCAGGCGCCGCATCTGCTCACGGGTGGCGCGATAGGGCGCACCGTCCACATGGATCTCGCCCAGCAGGTGAGGCCGCTGGCCCAGCAGGGCTTCCACCAGTTCCTTCTGGCCGTTGCCGGAGATGCCGGCCAGGCCAACAATTTCCCCACGCTTCACTTGCAGCGACAGCGCCCGCACGGCGGCCACGCCGCGATCGTTGTTGACGGTCAGATTCTTCACATCGAGCCCGACGCCCGCGTCCGCTGGCACTTTCTCCCGCGCCACCGGAGCCTGCTCGGCACGGGCATGACCCATCATCCAGTGCGCCAGTGCATCCGGCGTGGTCTGCGCAACCTGGGCGCTGCCGACCAGGCGGCCCTTGCGCAACACGGTGACGTCGTCGGCATAGGCGCTCACTTCATGGAACTTGTGGGTAATCATCAGCACCGTCAGTTCCTGCTGGCGCGTCAGGGCGTGCATGAGTCCCAGCACCTCGTCGGCTTCCTGCGGGGTGAGCACCGAGGTCGGCTCGTCCAGGATCAGGAAGCGGCGGCGCAGATAGAGTTGCTTCAAGATTTCCAGCTTCTGCTTTTCGCCGGCGGAGAGGCTGCTGACCACCCGTTCCGGGGCCAGCTTGAAGGGCATGCGCGCCATGAATTCTTCCAGCGCCGCGCGCTCGCTGCCCCAGCGGATGCGCCAGGGCAGGTCGCCGCGCGCCAGCAGCAGGTTCTCGGCCACCGTCAAACTGGGCGCCAGCGTGAAGTGCTGATAGACCATGCCAATGCCGAGCTGGTTGGGTACGCGCGCACTGCGGATCTCCACCTCGCGGCGGTCGGCCACGATGCTGCCCTGGTCCAGCGGGCTATAGCCGACCAGTCCCTTGACCAGCGTGCTCTTGCCCGCACCGTTCTCGCCCAGCAGCGCATGGATGGTGCCGGCGCGGATCTTCAGCGATACCTCGTCGAGCGCGCGAAAGCTGCCGAAGGATTTGCCCGCATTGATGATCTCCAGCTCCAGGGCGTGCATGTCAGGCCCCGAACACATCGATCAGTGCGGACGAATCGGAGACCGCGCCGAACACGCCACCCTGCATCTTGATCATGGACAGCGCCGCCAGATGGTTGTTGTAGTCGGTCGCGCCGCAGCAGTCCGCCAGCATCACGCACTCGAAGCCACGGTCATTGGCTTCGCGCATGGTGGTGTGGACACAGACATCGGTGGTGATGCCGGTCAGCACGATGTTGCGGATGCCGCGCGTGTGCAAAATCATCTCCAGGTCGGTCGCGCAGAAGGAACCCTTGCCGGGTTTGTCGATGATGATCTCGCCCTCGATGGGCGCCAGTTCCGCAATGATTTCCCAGCCCGGTTCGCCGCGCACCAGGATGCGGCCACACGGACCGGCGTCACCGATGCCCACGCCATTGGTGCCGATCTGGCGCGAGCGCCAGCGCTTGTTGGCGGGCAGGTCGGAGAGGTCGGGCCGATGGCCTTCGCGGGTGTGGATGATGGTGTAGCCGCCGGCGCGCATGGCAGCCAGCACTTTCTTGATCGGTTCGATGGGGGCGCGCGTGAGCGAGAGGTCGTAGCCCATCTTGTCCACGTAACCGCCGATGCCGCAGAAGTCGGTCTGCATGTCGATGACGATGAGCGCGGTATTGGCCGGGCTCAGGGCGCCGTCGTAGGGCCAGGGATAGGGTTCGGCCTGGATGTAGCGTTCGGACATGGTTTCTCCTTGGGGATCGTGGATTTATCGGGTCAGGCTCAACTCGCCCGGCGCGCTCGACAGCGTGCGGTCGGGACGGCAGGTGATGATCATGATCAAGAGCGTGAGCGCATAGGGGGCCGCGTTGAAGAGGTAATAGCCGGAGGTCACGCCCACCGCCTGCAAGGCCGGCCCCAGTGCACCGGCGGCGCCGAACAGCAGTGCGGCCAGCAGGCAGCGCCACGGCTGCCAGCGCGCGAAGATCACCAGGGCCACGGCCATCAAGCCCTGGCCGCTGGAGAGTCCCTCGTTCCAGCTGCCGGGGTAGTAGAGCGACAGGTAGGCCCCGCCGACGGCGGCCAGGAAGCCGCCTGCTGCGGTCGCGGCAATGCGCGTAGCGGTGAGCCGGTAACCGAGGGCACGGGCGGTCTCGGCATGATCGCCCACCAGCCGCAAGGCCAGTCCCCAGCGCGTGGCCGACAGGCCCCATTGCAGCACCAGGGCCAGGAGCACGCCGACGAAGAACAGCGCATTGATTTGCAAGGCGTGATGCAGGCGCGCATTGCTGCTCCAGGCACCGAGATCGATGGCCGGCAGCATCGGCGCCTGCGGCTGGATGAAAGGCTTGCCGAGGAAGAAGGCCAGGCCGGTACCCAGCAGCATCAGCGCGATGCCGAAGGCGATGTCGTTGACGCGCGGCAGCGAACATACCACGCCATGCAGCATGCCCAGCAACAGCCCCGCGCAGCCGGCCGCCAGCACGCCCAGCCAGGCCGAGCCGCTGTAGAAGGAGGCGGCGTAACCGGTCATGGCGCCGCAGACCAGGATGCCTTCCAGCCCCAGGTTCACGCGCCCGCCTTTTTCAGTCAGGCACTCGCCCAGGCTGACGAAGAGAAAGGGCGTACCGACCCGGATCGCACCGGCGAACAGCGCCAGCAGCAGGGTGGTGAGATCGATGTCATACATGGCCGGCCTCCGTGGCGGGAATGGCGTGCGCCTGTTGCTGCCAGCGCAGCTTGAGCGCCGACAGACGCCCGGTGATGGCTTCCCAGGCCAGCAGGTTGGAGAACAGCAGGCCCTGCAGCACCAGAGTGGTGGCGTCGGGCAGGTCCAGGCGCCGTTGCAGCAGGCTGCCGCTGGCCTCCACGCCACCGATGACGATGGCGCAGACGATGATGGCCAGCGGATTCTGGCGCGCCGCAAAGGCCACCAGGATGCCCGAGAACCCATAGCCGGCCAGCAGCGCACTGGTGGCGCTGCCCTGCACGGCGCTGACTTCGAACATGCCCGCCAGTCCCGCCGCTGCGCCCCCCAGGGCACACGCGGTGAGTATGAGCCGATTGACCGGCAGGCCGACCAGCCGCGCGGTGCGGATATTGCCGCCGACCACTCCCATGGCGAAGCCGGCCACGCTGTGGCGCAGGAAAATCCACGCCGCCAGACAGGCCAGTGCGCCCCAGGCCAGGCCCCAGTGCACGTCCAGTCCGGGCAGGGAGCCTACCAGATAAGCGTCCGGCAGGGGCAGTGTCGAGGGTTTGTTGAGGCTTGCCGGGTCGCGCAGCGGGCCTTCCACCAGATGCTTGAAGATCGCCACGGCGAGATAGGAGAGCAGCAGGCTGGAGATGGTCTCGTTGACCCCGCGCCACTGGCGCAGCCCGCCGCACAGTGCAATCCACAGCCCACCGGCCAGCATCGCGGCCAGCGCCATGGCCACCAGCATCACCAGCGAAGGCAGGACCGGCAGCCACTGCGGCATCACCGCCGCTGCCAGCCCGCCCAGCGCCAGCGCGCCTTCCCCGCCGATGACGATGAGCCCGACGCGCGCCGGCAAGGCCACGCAGAGCGCCGTCAACAGCAGCGGGGCGGCGCGCTGCAAGGTGTTCTGCCAGGCGAACATCGTGCCGAATGCACCCTGGAAGATCAGCAGGCAGGCCTGGCCCGCCGGCTTGCCCTGCACCAGCAGGAACAGCACGAACAAAAGCAGCGTACCGGCCAGTGCGCACAGTGTGGGCAAGGCCGGTGCGGCACCATTGAGCAGGGCCGAACGCAGGCGCAGCAAGGGCGGGCTGGCGGCAGCGGCCACGCCGGGAGCGGGGAGGGAAGTCATGAGGCGATCCTGCAGCTTGGATCAGACCTGGCCGACCACACCGGCCACCAGGTAATTCATCTTCTCCAGCACGACGTCGGTCTGGACTTGCGTGGTGCCGGCCGGGATCACGGTATTGCCCTTGTTGTCCTTGATCGGGCCCTTGAAGATCTGGAACTTGCCGGCCAGCATCTGCGCCTTGATTTCGTCGGCCTTCTTCTTCGCTGCTGCGCTCACGGCAGCACCGTAGGGCGACATCCTGACGAAGTTGTCCTTCAGGCCGCCGCGCAGGAAATTGATCATCGGCTTGCCTTCCAGCGTGGCCTTGACGATCTCGGTATAGGGCGTGGCCCAGTTCCACTCGGCGCCGGTCAGGTAGCCCTTGGGGGCCAGCGCAGCCTGGCTGGCGTGATAGCCGGTGGTCATGACGCCGCGCTTTTCTGCAGTCTCCACGATCACCTTGGGGCCATCGACGTGGCAGGTGATGACATCGCAACCCTGGTCGATGAGGCTGTTGGCGGCCTCGGCTTCCTTGACCGGCAGCGACCAGTCCCCGGTGAAGATGACGTGGCAGGTAATGGACGGGTCGACCGACTGCGCCCCCAGAGTAAAGGCATTGATGTTGCGCAGCACCTGCGGAATCGGCTTGGCGGCGATGAAGGCCAGCTTCTTGCTCTTGCTCATGTGGCCGGCCACCACGCCCGAGAGGTATTCGCACTCTTCGATGTAGCCGAAGAAGCTGCCCACGTTCATGGGGTGCTTGCCGGCGGTCCACAGGCCGCCACAGTGGGCGATGCGCACCTTGGGATATTTCTCGGCGATCTTGAGCACGTGCGGATCGAAGTAGCCGAAGGAGGTGGCGAAGAGCAGGGTGGCGCCATCCTGCTGGATCATGGCTTCCATGGTCTTTTGCACGGCCACGGTCTCGGGCACTTTTTCTTCCTCGACCACCTTGATGCCGGGCATTTTCTTGATGATGGCCGCGGCCTGCGCATGCGACTGGTTGTAGCCGAAGTCATCGCGCGCGCCGACATAGATGAAGCCCACGGTCAAGGGACTGGCAGCCATCAGCTCCAGCGGGAAGGCAGCGCCCAGGGCGGCGGCTCCGGACAGTTTCAGAAAATCGCGGCGGTTTTTCATGTTGTTGCGCTCCAATGAGAACGTGGATGGTGGGGGTGGATCACTGATTCGGTACGACTCAGGACAGCGCCAGCGAACCCGGTGCCTGCATGCGCGCCGGCTTGCGCACTTCGCGCTGGAAGATTTCCATGGACAGCTTCTTGGCGGCGATGAAGCCCGGCTGCGACAGCGTTTCCACCGTGCGCGGCCGTGGGTCCTGGTAATGCAGAATGTCTGCCACTGCCGTGGGACGCTTGGTCAACAGCAGGATCTGGTCGGCCAGGTAGACCGCTTCCTCCAGGTCGTGCGATACCAGCACCATGGTGGTGCCGGTCTGCAGGAACACCTGTTGCAGCTTTTCACGGATGAAGAGGGTCATCTCGAAGTCCAGCGCCGAGAAGGGTTCATCCAGGAACAGCACCTCCGGCCCCGGCGCCAGGGCGCGCATGATGGAAGCGGTCTGCTGCTGGCCACCCGAGAGTTCGTAGGGATAGCGCATCAGGTCGAACTTCACGTCGAAGGACGCCACCAGTTCATCGACCCGATGCCTGATCTCGGCCTTGGACTTGCCTTCCAGCTTCAAGGGATAGGCGATGTTGTCGATGGTGCGCAGCCACGGGAACATGGCATCGCGGTAGTTCTGGAACACGTAGCCGATCTTGGTCTGCGCCAGCGATTTTCCGTCAAACAGAATCTGTCCGGCGTCAATCGGAATCAGGCCGGCGATCATGTTGATGAGCGTGGACTTGCCGCAGCCATTGGGGCCGAAGATGGAAACGATCTGGTGCTTGGGGATATCCAGGTCGAAGTTTTCATACAGCGGCCAGCCGGCGAAATGCTTGGTCAGGCCGCGGATGGTGATGTGGGTGCCTGGCGGCCCGGGAACGAAGGGCGTTTCCGGGGGCAGGTCGATTTTGGGGCTGATCACGACACTCATCTTCCGCTCCAGTGCACGATGCGTTTTTCAATGATGATGAAGACCACGTTCAGGGCATAGCCCAGCGCGCCCGCCGACAGGATGGCGGCGTACATCTCGCGTACGTTCAATACCTGCTGGGTATCGATGATGCGATGGCCCAGACCGTTCTCGGATCCGATGAACATCTCCGCCACGATCACGATCACCAGCGCCATCGAGACCGCGCTGCGCAGCCCCACGAAGCTGGCCTGCAGACTTTCCCAGATCAGCACGTCGCAAAAGATGCGCCAGCGCGAGGCCCCCATCACCTTGGCCGCCATCACCCGCTGCTTGCGCGCATTGAGCACGCCGTAAGCGCTGTTGAAGAGCACGATCAGGAAGGCGCCGAAGGCGGCGATGGCGACCTTGTTGATGTCGGACACCCCGAAGATCAGCAGGAACAGCGGGATCAGCGCCGAGGAGGGCGTGGAACGGAAGAAGTCGATCAGGAATTCCACGCTGCGATAGGCGCGCTCGTTGCTGCCCAGCAGGACGCCCATGGGCAGGCCCAGCACGGCGGCAATGGCAAAGGCTTCCAGCGTGCGGATCACGGTCACGCTGAAATCCAGCAGCAGCGGTCCCCCGGCCAGGCCCTTGAACATGGCCATGAGAGTGGCTTCCGGCGGCGGCAGCAGGATGGCCTTGATCCAGCCGGCCCGCACCACCAGGTCCCACACCACGAACAAGGCTACGGGACCGACCAGGGGCAGCAGACGGCCCAGCGCCGCCCGCTTGCGCGGCCGGGTCGCCGGCGGCGCCGTGGTCGAGGTAGCGGAAGGCTTGGGCGCCACGGTCACGGCAGGAGCGATGGTCTCGTTCATGATGCGCTCAACCCTTGTAGATCAGGTTGTCGACCACGATGCGTTGGGAGAACACGCCCTTCTCGACAAACAGGTCGTAGAACTTCTGGAAGTAGGCGATATCGCTGGGCTTGAATTCGTTGTAGAGCATGTAGGCCGCCAGCGGGACTTCATTGGTCAGCGAACCCTCGATGGCGGTATAGCCCTTCAGGTAGGCGCGCGCCTGATCCGGTTGCTTGCGCACCAGCTCGATGCCGCGGGCATAGGCGGCGATGTACTTGCGCGTGAGTTCCGGATTCTTCTTGATGAATTCGGTGGTCAGCGCGGCGGCGCCACCATGCCAGGGCGCCATCGGATCACCGAGGATGTACTTGGCGATGACCCCTGCCTCCAGCACGCGGGTGCTGTTGTTCATGCGGCCCACGGTGCCGGTCGGTTCCAGCGTGTAGGCGGCATCGACCTGGCCGGCGGCCAGCGAAGCGACATGCTGGCCGATGGGCAGTTCGACTACGGTCGCGCCAGTGGCACCGGCGCGTTCGAGTACCGTCTTGGCCAGGGTGACGTTCTGGATGCCGGGGCCGGAGGCGACCTTCTTGCCCTTGAGTTCGGCGATCGATTTGACGGTGCTGTCCTTGGGCACCAGGAATTCATCGAGCACGTACTTGGCGTTGCTGGGATTGGTGGCGAAGATCTTGAACAGACCCGGCTGCGCGATCTCGCCGATGGCCAGGTTGCCGGCACCGGTACCATTGGCCGAGCCATCGGCGCGGCCGGCCAGCATGGCTTCCATCACTTGCTGGGCGCCGGCGAACTTGATCGCTTGCACTTCCAGTCCGGCCTGCTTGAAGTAACCTGCTTCCACTGCGGCATAGAAGGGCAGGCCGGCGGCCACCGGCCAGTAGCCGATGCGGATGGGGACGGTCTGCGCCCGCAGGATGGCCGGGGCGCCCGCGATGGCGGCGGTGGCGGCGACGGCACCGGCTTTGGCGATGAAGTCGCGGCGGGTGGTATCGTGGATTGCGGCGGGGGACTTCTTTTTCATGAGCAGCTCCGTGGTGAGGGTGTCAGTTCAAGGAATGGAGGTAGGGAACCCAGCCGCCGTGGTGGGTGATGTCGGTGGCGTCGGCAATGCCGGCCGGCTCGCAGATGAAGCCCTTGACGCTGCTGCCATCGGCCAGCTCCACCGTACCGATGCCCAGCGGCGCCGGGATGGCGGCGACGAAACCGCCGAACTGGCGCAGCGGCATTTCCCACACTTCCACCGCGATGGCGGCGCCGTCGCCTTCGGTGCGGGCCAGGCCCGGCTTGGGTGGCGTGGTACCCGCCAGGGCGTAGAGACGATAGTGGGCAGCGGTGCGGGTGACGGCCACGCGGCGCGCACCGGCTTCCAGCAATTGCCAGTTCAGCGGTTGGCCGGCCAGGTGGGCGCCCACCACGCAGACCTTGATGGTGCTTTCATTGAAGGGCAGCGGGGCGGCGGCAATCGTGTCGGCTTGCGCCGCACCGCCCAGTTGCTGCTGCATGCGTGCGCCGGCTTCGGCCAGCAGATGATCGGCACCGGCCGGCCCGATCAGGGTCACCCCGGCGGGCAAGCCATCACGGCGCCACACGGCGGGGATGGCCAGGGCCGACATGTCCATCAAATTGACGAAGTTGGTGTAATGGCCCAACTGCGCATTGCGCACCACCGGATCGGCCTCGACTTCGGCGATGGTGGGGAAGGTGGTGGTGGTCGGCACCAGCATCAGGTCGCTGCCTTCGAGCAGGTTTTCGGCCTGGCGGCGCAGGTCGGCCAGGCGGTATTGAGCGTTGAAGCTGTCTACGGCGTCGTAGTCGTCGGCCTGGGCGGTGATCTGGCCTACCACCGGGTGGATGGCGTCCCGGTGCTCCTGGAAGAAGTCGCCCAGGGCTGCACGGCGCTCGGCCACCCAGGGGCCCTGGTACAGCAGTTCTGCGGCGGCACTGAAGGGGGCGAACGGAATTTTCGCCAGGCTCACGCCGGGGAGGGCGGCGATCTGCGCCAGGCTGCGCTCCCAGGCTTCCTGGGCGAGGCTGTCGCCAAAGAATTCGCAGTGATCGGGGATGGCGATGCGATAACCCCGGCGCTTCACGCCCAGCATGGTGGGGCGGCGCGAATAGCCATCCTCGGCATCGAAGCCGGAAGCGCTGTGCAGTACGCGCCAGGCATCGGCCACGTCGTGGGCGAAGATGGAGATGCAATCCAGGGTGCGGCAGGCCGGCACCAGGCCGCGTGCGCTGATCAGGCCCTTGGTTGGCTTCAGGCCCACCAGATGATTGAAGGCGGCGGGGACGCGGCCCGAGCCTGCGGTGTCGGTGCCCAGCGAAAACATGACCTGCCCCAGGGCCACGGCCACCGCTGAACCCGAACTGGAGCCGCCGGAGACATATTCCGACTTGATGGCGTTGCGTACCGCGCCGTAGGGGGAGCGCACGCCGACCAGGCCGGTGGCGAACTGGTCCAGGTTGGTCTTGCCCACCAGCAGTGCTCCAGCGGCTTGCAGGCGTTGCACCACGGTGGCGCTTTCGCTGGCCAGCCGGCCGAATTCGGGACAGGCCCCGGTGGTGACCATCTCGGCCACGTCGATGTTGTCCTTCACGGCGAAGGGGATGCCGAACAGCGGCATGCTCTCCAGCACCGCTTCGCCCTTGATCTGCAACATCAGGTCCAGTGCTGCGGCTTGTTGTTTCAGTTGCTTGGACGGCACCCGGCTGATCCAGACTTCATCGCGCCCGCTGCTGTCGATACGCGCCAGCAGTTCGGCTACCACCTTGCCAGGCGTGCTGCGGCCTTCCCGGTAGGCCGCCAGGGTGGCGGCGATGGTGGTCGGGGCGGCCTCGGGGGCGGCTTGCTGCAGGGCGTGGGTAGTGGTCATGGTGGATATTCAAACTTGAATACAAGATTGAATATCTTTAAGCAGGAGGCGTGCCAGCTGGTCCGTCATGCGGCTGGAAAACGACAAAAGGCTTCACCACGCGGGTTTGCGAGGTGAAGTGCTGGAAGGCAAGTTGCGCGAGGGTAAATGAAGAGTTTTGTCAGCGAGACAAAATGGGGAGGCGTGCGCCGAATTTGGACGTCCGTCGTGGTGGGCTGCACGGGAATCAGGCGGTTTCTCGTCGATGTCCAATGCGTCCGCCCTGGCAACAAGTCCGAGATACGGACAGTTGCCTATTATTTTCAAACGACGAGTGTCGAGAACCTCAAGCAGATTCGATTACACGCATTTCGATGTGCAGGCCGGCAGCCGTGGCCATGTTCACCAGCGCATCCAGTCCGAACAGGTTGATCTTGCCTCGCATCAGATCGGAGACACGCGGCTGAGTCACCCCGAAGAGCTTGGCGGCTTGTGCCTGGCTCATTTCCGTGCGGGTAAGGTGGTTCTTCAGTGCCGTCATGAGGACGGAACGCAGCTTCATGTTTTCCGCTTCTTCCGGGGTGTCCTCGATGGCATCCCAGATGCTGGAAAATCGTTGATTGCTCATTGCCCTAACTCCTTCAACAAATCGCGGTAACGCTTCGCGGCCAGGTCCAGATCGGTCTTGCTGGTCTTCTCAGTCTTCTTCTGGAAGCAGTGAAGTACATAGACGGCGTCGGCGAACTTGGCAACGTAAATGACCCGGAACGCACCGGAGGCCTCGCGGACCCGAATCTCTTTCACTCCCTGTCCCACGGTGATCATGGGCTTCCAATCGTCCGGCTCCTGGCCGTTTTGTACCTGGTCCAGTTGATGACCTGCTTCGCGCCTTGCCTCAAGAGGAAAGGCGCGAAGGTCATCAAGGGCGCTGCCGCGGAACTCGACGGGTTTGGGATCGGACATGCGGCAAATATACAATTTTTTATATATTGCCGCAACGGGCGTCGCCAAGTTATTGGTTCATAAAGGGGCAAATACAGGAAATCGGCCAAGCTGCCCGGAAATCAGCGGTATGAAGCTTTCTTCAAAGCTCCCCCCACACCGCATTCAAGGCCGCCAATGCCGCCAGCCCGGCGGTCTCGGTGCGCAGCACGCGGCTGCCCATGGACAGCATCAGCGCACCCTGGGCGCAGGCCAGGTCTTCCTCTTCCTCGCTGAAACCGCCTTCGGGGCCGACGATGACCGTCACGGCCTGCGGCGGATGATGGCGCGCCCAGCCCGACAGCGGCTCGGTGCCGCGCGGGGAGAGCAGGATACGGCGGTGCAGGTCGCTCTGGGCGATCCAGCGCTTGAAGTCGGTCACCTCGCCCAGCTGTGGCAGACGATTGCGACCACATTGCTCGGCGGCAGCATGCACGATGCCTTGCCAGTGCGCCTGCTTCTTTTCGGCGCGTTCGCCCGACAGGCGCACCACGCAGCGCTGCGCGGCCAGCGGCTGGAGGGCGGTGGCGCCCAGTTCCACGGCTTTCTCGACGATCCAGTCCATCTTCGACCCTTCCGGCAGGGCCTGGGCCAAAGTCAGCGCATAGGGCAGTTCGGCTTCGCGCGGAGAAAAAGTCTTCACTTCGGCGTGGGCGCGCTTCTTCTCAATGGCGCTCAGACTGGCGGTGTACTCGCCGCCTTCGCCATTGAACAGGGTCACCGTATCGCCGGGTTGCAGGCGCAACACCTGGATGTGATGGGCAATCTGCTCGGGCAGGACCAGGGCCGAGCCAATGCCGAGGGGGTGCGGGAAGTAAAAGCGGGGCATGGGGCAGGGTCCTGGGCGAAGAAGATCAAAAAGACATGAAAAAAGTTGTCAGTCCGGTTACGGGCTGGTCCCGAATTTTAATCCCCCCGGCGCACTCTGGTAAAATACGGCCCCGCGCTGCACTTGGCCTTCCGGGGCGGCGCTTTGGCTACAAAACCCGATTGGTGCGCCTGACAGCGCCTCCCGCACAGCAAACTCAGACCTCGACATGATTTCCACTCTCCCCACCGACAAGATGGCCAACGCGATCCGCGCGCTGGCGATGGATGCAGTTCAAAAAGCCAATTCCGGACACCCGGGCATGCCGATGGGGATGGCCGAAATCGCAGTGGCCCTGTGGGCCAAGCACTATCGTCACAACCCGTCCAACCCGCAGTGGGCCAACCGTGACCGCTTCGTACTCTCCAACGGCCACGGCTCCATGCTGCAGTACGCGCTGCTGCACCTGACCGGCTACGACCTGTCGATGGAGGACATCAAGGCCTTCCGCCAGCTGCATTCCAAGACCGCCGGCCACCCGGAAGTGCACATCACCCCGGGCGTGGAAACCACCACCGGTCCGCTGGGCCAGGGCATCACCAATGCGGTGGGCATGGCGCTGGCTGAAAAGCTGCTGGCCGCCGAATTCAACAAGCCCGGCCTGTCCGTGGTCGATCACTATACTTATGCTTTCGTCGGCGATGGTTGCCTGATGGAAGGCATCTCGCACGAAGCCTGCTCGCTGGCGGGCGTGCTGAACCTGTCCAAGCTGATCGTGCTGTATGACGACAACGGCATCTCCATCGATGGTCACGTCGAAGGCTGGTTCAAGGACGACACCCCGAAGCGCTTCGAAGCCTACGGCTGGAACGTCATCCCCGCTGTCGATGGCCACAACGTCGAAGCTGTCAGCGCGGCGATCCACCAGGCCAAGCTGGCCGACAAGCCGACCCTGATCTGCTGCCGCACCGTCATCGGCAAGGGTTCGCCCAACCTGGCCGGCACCGACAAGGTGCACGGCGCCGCCCTGGGTGACAAGGAAATCGCCGCCGTGCGCGAAGCGCTGGGCTGGACCTCCGCACCCTTCGAGATTCCCGCTGACGTCTACGCCGCCTGGGATGCCAAGGCCACCGGCGCCGACTTCGAAGCCAGCTGGAAGCAGACCTTCGACAGCTACGCCGCCCAATACCCGGCCGAGGCCGCCGAACTGCTGCGTCGCCTCAAGGGCGAGCTGCCGGCCGCGTTCGAATCGACCGTGACCGCCTACATCAATTCCACGCTGGAAAAGAAGGAAACCATCGCCACCCGCAAGGCCAGCCAGAACGCCATCCAGGCTTACGCGCAGGCGCTGCCGGAATTCCTGGGCGGCTCGGCCGACCTGACCGGCTCGAACCTGACCAACTGGAAGGAATCGGTGGCCGTGCGCGCCGACCAGCGCGGCAACCACATCAACTACGGTGTGCGTGAATTCGGCATGAGCGCCATCATGAACGGCATCGCCCTGCATGGCGGCTATCTGCCCTTCGGCGCGACCTTCCTGACCTTCTCCGACTACAGCCGCAATGCCCTGCGCATGGCGGCGCTGATGAAGATCCGTTCGCTGTTCGTGTTCACCCACGACTCCATCGGCCTGGGCGAAGACGGCCCCACCCACCAGTCGGTGGAACACGTCTCCAGCCTGCGCCTGATCCCCAACCTGGACAACTGGCGTCCGTGCGACACCACTGAAACCGCCGTGGCCTGGGCCGAGTCCATCAAGCGTCACGATGGCCCGAGCACCCTGATCTTCTCGCGCCAGAACCTGCCCTTCCAGGAGCGTACCGACGCCCAGGTCAAGGACATCGCTCGTGGCGGCTACGTGCTGCGCGATGCGGCCGATGCCAAGGTGATCCTGATCGCTACCGGTTCCGAAATCGAACTGGCTACCAAGGCCGCTGACGCCCTGACCGCTGAAGGCATCGCCGTGCGCGTGGTGTCGATGCCCTCCACCGATGTGTTCGACCGCCAGGATGCGGCTTACAAGGCCTCCGTGCTGACCCGCGGTGTTCCGCGCGTGGCCATCGAAGCCGGCGTGACCGCCTTCTGGCACAAGTACGTGGGCCTGGAAGGCGCCGTGGTCGGTATCGATACCTTCGGCGAATCAGCCCCGGCCGGCGTGCTGTTCAAGCACTTCGGCTTCACCGTCGAGAACGTGGTGGCCAAGGCCAAGGCAGTACTGGCTTGAGCAGTCTGGTGTCCATGACTGAAGAAGTCCTGTTCCGCCGCGCCAGGAAGGGCGATGCGGCCTCCATCGCCGGCGTGCGCATCGACGCCTGGCGCGCCGCCTATCGCGGCCTGGTGCCCGACAGCTACCTGGATCACCTCAAGCCCGAGGAAAGCGTCAAGCTGTGGGAGCAGGTGCTGGAAGCGTCTTCGGACGCCGCCTGCACCTTCGTGGCCGAAAGCGGGGGCGAGATCATCGGCTTCGCTTCCGGCATGACGCTGGCCGAGTCGCGCTTCGGCTGCGATGCCGAGCTGACCGCGATCTGCGTGCTGCCCGATGAGCAGCGCAAGGGATTGGGCAAGCGCCTCTTGGCCAACGTCGCCGCCACCCTCATCAGTGCCGGTGCGACCGGCCTGATGGCCTGGGTGCTGAGCAAGAATGAAGGCGCCGGGGAATTTTTCGAGTCGCTCGGGGCCGAAAGGCTTTATGAACAAACGTTCACCTGGGATGATGGCAGTGAACTCGACGAGATCGGTTTCGTCTGGCGCAAGCTCCACTCCTGAGCGGATGAGCGCGGGACTGGATGGATTGGCAGGATGAGCAGGGCAGGCAGGGACGGCAAGAACAACTGAACAAAAAGGCCGGAAAAGAAGGATTCATGTCCGACGGGCGGCGCCGCCAGGGTGCAAGCTGTCGGGCAGGTCGCTTTCCCGACTACCGGTTTGCATTGATTTTTACTACTTGAGGAGAAGAGCATGGCAATTCGCGTAGCAATCAACGGTTATGGCCGCATCGGCCGCAATATCCTGCGCGCTCACTACGAAGGCGGCAAGAAGCACGACATCGAGATCGTCGCCATCAACGACCTGGGCGATCCGAAGACCAATGCCCACCTGACCCAGTACGACACCGCCCACGGCAAGTTCCCGGGCACCGTGACCGTGGAGGGCGACTCCATCGTCGTCAACGGCGACCGCATCAAGGTGCTGGCCCAGCGCAATCCGGCCGAGCTGCCCTGGGGCGAGCTGGGCGTGGACGTGGTGCTGGAATGCACCGGTTTCTTCACCACCAAGGAAAAGGCCAGCGCCCACATCAAGGGCGGTGCCAAGAAGGTGATCATCTCCGCTCCGGGCGGCAAGGATGTGGATGCCACCGTCGTCTTCGGCGTCAACCACGGCGTGCTCAAGGCTTCGGATACCGTGATCTCCAACGCATCGTGCACCACCAACTGCCTGGCCCCGCTGGTGCAGCCGCTGAACGACAAGATCGGTCTGGAAAACGGCCTGATGACCACCGTCCACGCCTACACCAACGACCAGGTGCTCACCGACGTGTATCACGAAGACCTGCGCCGCGCCCGTTCGGCCACCCAGTCCATGATCCCGACCAAGACCGGCGCTGCCGCCGCCGTCGGCCTGGTGCTGCCGGAACTGAACGGCAAGCTGGACGGCTACGCCATCCGCGTGCCGACGATCAACGTGTCCATCGTCGACCTGTCCTTCGTGGCCTCGCGCGACACCAGCGTGGATGAAGTCAATGCCATCCTGAAGGCCGCTTCCGAATCCGGTCCGCTCAAGGGCATCCTGACCTACAACACCGATCCGCTGGTGTCGGTGGACTTCAACCACAACCCGGCATCGTCCAACTTCGACGCCACCCTGACCAAGGTCTCCGGCCGTCTGGTGAAGGTGTCGTCCTGGTACGACAACGAGTGGGGCTTCTCCAACCGCATGCTCGACACCACCGTCGCCCTGGCCAACGCCAAATAAGACGCGTGATCTGGCGCTCTGGCCGGGGTTCCCCGGTCGGGAGCGTCAATTTCAGGGCTGTTTCGGCTTCTTTTCCTCGTATGCAGGCCTGCTTGCCGCGGTGAAAATAGATGAATCAGCCTGCAAACGGATCAGAAGGCTGTTGCGAGCGTCGCTTGCAATGGCCTTTTGTCCATTTGCCGCCAAGGGCCGTACGGCCCGTCAACAACAAGAGCAACCGACCCAACGAGGCAACGCATGTCAGCAAGCTCATCCCAGGCTCGTCGCCTGTTGGCCAACCTGGCCCTGATTTCCGCCGTCAGCTTCTCGCTGTCCGCGTGCGACTACATCAGCAGCTTTTCCAAGCCCAAGCAGACCCCGGAAGAGGCCAAGGCCGAAGGCATCGCCCTGGGCGCCGGCTGCCGCCAGGCCGGCCAGAGCCTGGAAGACTGCTACCAGCGCAATCCCGACGCCCTGAAGGCCGGCATCTTCACCGGCTGGAAGGACATGCACGAATACATGGCCGCCAAGGGCATCCAGACCGTGGCACCGCCTGCGCCGGCGCCCGACGCCGCCAAGGATGACGCCAAGGCCAAGGATGGCAAGGACAGCAAGGACAGCAAGGACAGCGACCGCAGCAGCCGCACCCGCGACCGCGACTCCAACCGCGACAACGCCCGTTCGCGCGACCGCGAAAGCTCCTCGTCTTCGCGTGATGGCAGCAGCGATCGCCGCGCCAGCCGGGACGAGAAGACTCCGCCCAAGTACTGAGGGCAGCAACAGGCGCAGGAAAGTTGCAGTCCTGCTTGCCAGCCGGTAACATCTGATGCCCCGCGCGCCTTCGCTTGCGGGGCATTTTTCCATCAGCCGGCAGGGGGAACCGCCGGCGACCCGGATGTCCGCCAGTACCGGCCCGGCATCCGGCCAGTACAACAAGCATAACGACATGAACTCACACTCACCGCCCTTGCCTCCGGCCATGCCGGAGCACGTCCCCGAGACCGCCTTCGGCCTCTGGTTCCTGCGTACGCCGACCTGGACCCTGCACGTGTTGGAACGCGCCCTGCAGGATCTGGAGCGGCTCATTGCCGAGCGTCGCAGCAGCTATCCCGTGGTGGCCGACGTCGGGTGCGGCTGGGGCCGCTCGCTCAAGAAGCTGCACCAGCGCTTTGCTCCGCAGCGCCTGATCGCCATGGACATCGATGCCAACATGATCGCCGCAGCCCGCAGCGAGGCCGAGGCCGAGGGCCTGCGTGCCGAATTCATCCAGTGCTCCAGTTCGCGCATGCACCTGGAGGACAACAGCGTGGACCTGTTGTTCTGCCACCAGACCTTCCATCACCTGATCGATCAGGAAGAAGCCATCCGCGAGTTCTACCGCGTCCTCAAACCGGGCGGTATTCTCCTGTTCGCCGAATCGACCAGGCGTTACATCCATTCGTGGATCATCCGCCTGTTGTTCCGCCATCCGATGGAGGTGCAAAAGACCGCCGGCGAATATCTGGCCCTGGTGCGCAGCGCCGGGTTCGAGGTGGCGCCGCAGGCGATCTCCTATCCCTACCTGTGGTGGAGCCGCGAAGACCTGGGTCTGCTGGAGCGTGTCTTTGGCATCAAGCCCAAGGCGGATCGGGAAGAAACCCTGATCAACCTGGTGGCGGTCAAGCCCATGAATTAAAAGAGGTCATACAGGATGTCACGCAGGTGAAGTCAAAGGAAAAAACGGGAGGCACCGCAAGGCGCCTCCCGTTTTTTTCTTCACCGCGCCTTGGAGGCGTCAACCGAAAACCTGCTGCCAGAGCCGGATCACGCAAGCCCGTTCATGTTCCACCCGGATCGCATCGATGTGGGCGCGCTCCGAGCCCTGCAGGCGGATCTGGTGCTGCAGCTTGCGGAAGAGCCGATAGGCATTGGCCGCTTCGGCCGCCAGCAGGCCATCGATCAGGCCCAGTTGGGCCGCCAGTTTCAACAGCGCGATGTTGCCGATGTCGCCGGTGAGCTGCGGATGGTCGCAGGCATGGCGCAATACCAAATACTGCACCATGAACTCGATGTCGATCATGCCGCCTTCATCGTGCTTGAGATCAAACATCATGCTGCGGTTGGGATGGGCTTCGCGCATGCGGCGGCGCATGGACAGCACTTCCTCTTCCAGCTTGTTCACATCGCGCGGCTGGCGCAGCACGCGTTCGCGCAGCGCCTCGAAGCGCTCGCCGATGGCCGCATCGCCCGCACAGAAGCGCGCCCGCGTCAGGGCCTGATGCTCCCAGATCCAGGCGGCATTCAACTGGTATTTCTCGAAGGAGGACAGCGGCGACACCAGCAAGCCGCTGGCGCCATCCGGGCGCAGGGCGATGTCGATGTCGAACAGGGTACCGGCCGGGGTGTGGCTGGTCATCCAGGTGATGAAGCGCTGGGCCAGCTTGGCATACAGCGCCGGTGCTTCCTGGTCGTCATCGTCGTAGAGGAAGACCACGTCCAGGTCCGAGGCATAACCCAGTTCCTTGCCCCCCAGCTTGCCGTAGGCAATCACGGCAAAGCGGGGGACTTCGACGTGGCGCTGGGCGATGGTCTGCCAGATCGCCTCGAGAGTGACCTGCACCAGCACGTCGGCCAGGGCCGAGAGTTCATCGGCCAGCTTTTCCACCGACAGATCACCCTCCAGATCCTGCGCCAGCAGGCGGAACAGTTCGGCGTGATGCAGCTCGCGCAGGATGTCGAGCTGGCGTTCGGTATCGCCCTCGGCACTGGCCAGTTGACGGCGGCAGGTGTCGGCAAAGGCGTTCCAGTCGGAGGCGGCCTTGAGATTGCGGTCGTCCAGCAGTTCGTCCAGCAGCAGCGGGTGGCGCGTGAGGTAAGTCGCAGCCCAGCCGCTGGCCCCGATCATGCGCACCAGCCGCTGCAGGGCGTAGGGATATTCGGTGAGCAGGGCCAGGTAGGCCGCGCGCCGGGCGATCGCTTCGAGAAAATCGAGCAGGCGGCCCAGCGCGGGCAACTGGTCGTAATGCAAGGCGGCCAGCAGCGGCAGACAGTTGTTGATGACGGTGTTGAGCCGGTTGCGGCTGGCCTCGGGCAGGCTCTGCATGCGCGGCGACTGCCAGGTCAGATGCAGGCGACGCGCGCCGTTGTCGATATCTTCCTCGGGAAAACCCACCAGGCGCAGGGCCTCGGTGAGCCCTTCGAGATTGTCGTTCTCGCTCACGGCCACCGTGGGGCCTTCGCTTTCGCCCTCGGATTGCTTGTCGGCGAAGATGGCATCGAACTGCGCGGCCACGATAGCGCGCTGGCGCTCCAGTTCCTGCAGCAGCGCCGGGCTGTCGGCGTAGCCCATCATGTTGGCCACCAGCAGCAGGTCGTCGGGATTGACGGGCAGGGTATGGGTCTGCGCATCTTCCAGATACTGCAGGCGGTGCTCCAGGTCACGCAGGAAGGTATAAGCCTCCAGCAACTGGTCCACTACCTCGGGCGCCAGCAGTTCCTTGGTGGCCAGGGTGCGCAGGGTGGTGCGGGTGGAGCGGTCGCGCAGCTCGGGGTCGCGTCCGCCCCGGATCAGCTGGAACACCTGGCTGGTGAACTCGATCTCGCGGATGCCGCCGCGTCCCAGCTTGACGTTGTTGCTGCGGTCGGGATGCAGGGCTTCCTGGCGCTTGACCTCGGCGCGGATCTGGCCGTGCATGGAGCGCAGGGCATCGATGGAGCCAAAGTCCAGATAGCGGCGGAAGATGAAGGGCCGGCTGATCGCTTCCAGGGCAGCGATGTCTTCTTCGGTACCGGTCAGGGCGCGGGCCTTGGTCCAGGCATAGCGTTCCCATTCGCGGCCCTGGCGCACCAGGTATTCCTCGACCATGTTGAAGCTGGCTACCAGCGGGCCGGAGTTGCCGTTGGGGCGCAGCGCCATGTCGACGCGGAAGGTGAAGCCGTCTGCGGTGATCTCGGCCAGGGCGCCGATGAGCTTCTTGCCCAGGCGCACGAAGAATTCATGGTTCGACAGCGACTTCTGGCCGGCCTCGGCGCGGGTGTCGCCATCTTCCGGATAGACGAAGATGAGGTCGATGTCGGAAGAAACATTCAGTTCCCCGCCACCCAGCTTGCCCATGCCCAGCACGATCATTTCCTGCGGGCGTCCTGATTCTTCACCGACCGGGATGCCATATAGCGCGATTTGTTCCTGCATCAGGGCCGCCAGATGGGTCTGCACGGCGAAATCGGCAAAACCGGTCATGGTGGCCACCACTTCGGCCAGGTCGGCGCGGCCATCCAGATCGCGCGTGATGAGGCTGCAGATGATCAGGTTGCGCAGACGCCGCATGGCCGCCGGCAGGGCGAGGCCGGCCTCGAGGTCGGTCGCCAGGCGTCGCTGCATGGCGGCGCGGTCCATGGGCTGCGCCGCCGTCTGCGCGACCAGGGCCGGGCGGGCCGGATCGGCCTGAGTCCAGCGGGTGTAGTAGCGGGAGGTGGAGGCGTCGACCAGAGAGAGAGGATGAACAGACATAAGAGACCGCAAAGCTCCACGACAAGGTGTAAAAGGAGGAAAACCGCTGCCCCTCCCGCTTCAGAGCGGGCCGGCCCGTGCCGACAATGCAGGCAGGGCGGATCGCCCGCGTGTGACGCGTGTCCGGCGGGATTGACGCAGACTGCGCACTGACGATCTGCTGGAAGAGCAGCCAATCAAGCGATTCTAGCCTTCCTTTTTAAACTTATCGCCGTTTTTGCCCCTCATAGTCCCATTGTCACGATGGCATGGGCCGGTTTTCCATGCGATCATGCTGCCTGCCCGATTCCATTCATTTGCCGAGCCGCCTTGCAACCTGATGTCCCAAGAACAACATAACGCCACACCCAAGCCTGGCCGCTGGGCGCTGTGCTGGCGATTTGCGCGGGGCAGCTATCGGCGCCTGAACCGGGCCACCCACCATGTCCTGGGCTTCACCCTCAAGCTGCTGCTGGCAGCCTATTTCGTCTTTTGCGCACTGTTCCTGGTGCTGCGCTATGCGGTGCTGCCCGAGATCGGCCACTACAAGTCGCGTATCGAGGCGCTGGTCTCGCACGAGATCGGTCGTGCGGTCAGCATCGATGTCATCGAGGCCTCCTGGAGCGGGCTGCGTCCGCAGCTCTCCCTGACCAATCTCACCGTCCATGACCAGCAGGGCGAACCGGCCCTGAGCCTGCCGCGCGTGTCTACCACGCTGTCCTGGAGCAGCGTCCTGGTGGCCTCCCTGCGACTGGAGAACCTCAGCATCGAAGGGGCCGACCTGGCCATCCGGCGCGATGCCGCCGGCAAGTTTTACGTGGCCGGTATTCCGGTGCCGGCCGGCGGCGACGGCAGCAGCCTGGACTGGTTGCTGTCCCAGCGCGAAATCGTGATCCGTCACAGCAAGCTGCGCTGGAATGATGAATTGCGCCGTGCCCCGGAACTGGTGCTGGAAGACGTCAACCTGGTACTGCACAACCGCTGGCTGCGTCATCGTCTGTCGTTGCGCGCCATCCCGCCGCAGGACATGGCTGCCCCTCTGGATGTGCGGGCCGACTTCAGTCATCCGGCCTTCGGACGCAGTTCCGACATCGCGCGCTGGAAGGGCGTGCTGTATGCGGATCTGCGCAATACCGACCTGTCGGTCTGGCGCGCCTGGTTCGATTACCCGATCGCCATCAACAGCGGTCGCGGTTCGGTGCGGGCCTGGCTGACCCTGGACCATGCCAAGGTGGCCAACTTCACCGCCGACCTCGGCCTGACCGACTTCAATGCCCGCCTGTCGCGCCAGCTGGAGCCGCTTTCGCTCAAGCGTGTCAATGGCCGCATCTCCGCCAGCGAAACGCTGGGACCCAATCTGGAGGATGGCGTACCGACCTTCGGCGCCAATGGACACCAGGTCACGCTGACCGATTTCTCCATCGAAACGCCGGACGGCTTCGTCCTGCCGCCGACCTCGATTGCCGAGAGCTATGAACCGGCCACTGCGCTCAAGGCCGAGCGCACCAGCCTCAAGGCTACCTACCTGAATCTGCAGACCTTGTCGCAACTGGCCGCCCGCCTGCCGCTGGCGCCCTCCCAGCGCAAGTTGCTGGATGACCTGGCGCCACGCGGGGAGCTGCATGACTTCACCGTGCAATGGCAGGGCAGCTATCCCGAGTTGAGTTCCTATCGTGTCAATGGTCGCTTCCAGGGGCTGGGCCTGAAGGGCTTGCCGGCCCATGTCGAGCCGCGCAGGAACGGCGTCCAGCCGGCGCGCGCGCAGTGGGCCGCGTTCCCCGGCTTCAGCAACCTCTCCGGCGAGATTGACGCCAGCGAGAAGGGCGGATCCGTCAAGGTCGATGCGCGGCAACTGGCGGTGGAGCTGCCCACCGATCTGTTCCGCGAGTCCAGTCTGCCCTTTGACAGCCTCAGGCTGCAGGCGCGCTGGCAATACCTGAAGGACCAGACCCTGCAGGTGGACCTGGACCAGATGCAGTTTGCCCAGCCGGGCGTGGCCGGCAGTCTCAGTGGTCAGCACCTGCTACCGTTGCAGGGTGGTTCGCTCGGCAGCGTCGACCTGCACGGCGAGCTGACCAGCTTCGATGTGAAGGCGATTCGCCGCTATCTCCCGCAACACCTGAGCGAACCGCTGCATCGCTGGCTTACCGAGGGTTTGCTGGCCGGCAATCTCAAGGACGTACGGTTCAAGCTCAAGGGCGCGCTGGCCGATTTCCCCTTCCAGACCACCAAGCCGGGCGAGCAGCCCAAGGGCGTGTTCCAGCTCGCGGGTGATTTCGACGGCCTCAAGCTGAACTACACGCCCGGTCATGTCGGTCGCGACGGCAAGGAACCCGAATGGCCCTTGCTGGAGGAGGGGCGGGGACACATCAGCATCGACCGTACACGACTGGAGATCAAGGCTGAGGGTGCCCGCACCCTGGGCGCGCGGCTGGGCCCGGTCAGCGCGCGCGTGGCCGATGTCGAATCGCATGATGCCGTGCTGGAAATCGACGGCGTGGCCAACGGCCCCATGCCGGCCTTCCTGCAATACGTCAACCAGAGCCCGGTGGCACGCTGGACCGGCAACGTCATGGAGCACACCACGGCCAGTGGTGAAGCGCGGCTGGACCTGAAGTTCCAGATGCCGCTCAATCACGCCATCGAGACCCGTGCCCAGGGCGTCTTCCATTTCGCCAACAACGATGTGGACCTGCTGCCTGAACTGCCGCCCATCTATCGCACCAGTGGCAAGGTCGAGTTCAACGAAAGCGGTTTTACGCTCAATGGCGTGCACGGGCAATTCCTGGGCGACAATCTGGCCATCAGCGGCGGCACGCAGAAGGATGGCAGTAGCCAGGTACGCCTGGACGGCGCCATCAACATCGAGAATCTGCGCAAGCAATACCCCGATCCTTCGCTGCAGCGCCTGCTGACGCGCTTCTCCGGTGGCACGCGTTACACCGCGACGGTGGCGGTGCGTGCGGGGCAGCCGGAGGTCACGGTCGAGTCGAACCTGGCCGGCCTGGGCGCGGACTTGCCGGTGCCGCTGCGCAAAGGGGTGCAGGACAGCCTGCCGATGCGCTTCGATCTGCTGCCGCTGGCCTCTTCCGATCCACTGATCGAACGCGAGGAAATGCGCGTGGCGCTGGGTCCTCATGTGGCCTCGCGCTATGTACGCGAGCGCGTGGCCGGCAACGGCAATGCCTGGCGCGTCACCAGCGGCGGCATCGGCTGGAACCAGCCGGCGCCGACGCCTGCTTCCGGTCTCAGGCTGGCGCTGGCGACCGACAGCCTGGATGCCGATACCTGGCTGGCCCTGAAGAAGGCGCTGGCCGGCAACGAGGCCGCCAGCAGCGCAGGCAACGACCGGCTCGGCAGCAGCGACGTGACGCAGTATCTGGAGCCGGACAGCGTGTCGGCCCGGGTGGGCGAGTTCAACATGATGGGCAAGAAACTCGACCAGCTGGTCCTGGAAGCCAGCCACCGCCGCAATGCCTGGCAGATCAGCCTGGAGTCCCGGCAGGCCTCCGGTACCGTGACCTGGGACGAGCCCGCCAGTGCGCGCGGTGCCGGCAAGGTCACGGCGCGCCTGTCCTCGCTGGTCATTCCCAAGTCCGGCACCGCCGCCGACACGGCCCAGCCCGCCAGTGCCGACAAGAGTGACGACCACCTGCAGATGCCCGCCCTTGACATCCGGGCCGAGCAGTTCGAGCTGGGCGGCAAGAAGCTGGGCCGGCTGGAGCTCGATGCCAGCAACATCGTCACCTCGGTAGGCCGCGAATGGCGCATCAGCCGCCTGTTGCTGGCCAATCCCGATGCGCAGTTCCGGGCGGCCGGCAACTGGCTCAGCTTCGGCAGCAATCACACGTCCAACTTCACCTATGCGCTCGATATCGAGGATGCGGGCAAGCTGCTGGAACGCTTCGGCTATCCCGGCACCATCCGCGGCGGGCACGGCAAGCTCGATGGCGATCTCAGCTGGAAGGCGCCGCCCTATGCCATGGACATGGCCACCCTGGCCGGGCAGGTACACATGGATGTGCACTCCGGCCAGTTCCTGAAGGTTGATCCGGGTGCGGCCAAGCTGCTGGGGGTGCTCAACCTGCAGGCGCTGCCGCGCCGGCTGACGCTGGACTTCCGGGACGTGTTCTCGCAAGGTTTTGCCTTCGACACCGTGGCCGGTACCGCCAGCATCGCCAAGGGCATCGCCAGCACCGACAACCTCAAGATGACCGGCGTGACGGCCTCGGTGCTGATGAGCGGTTCGGCCGACATCGCCCGCGAAACCCAGGATCTGCATGTGGTGGTGATCCCCGAGATCAACCTCGGCACCGCCTCCGTGGTGGCCATGGCAGTCAATCCGGTGGTGGGAGTGAGTACCTTGCTGGCGCAACTGTTCCTGCGCAATCCGGTGATGAAGTCGCTCAGCTTCGAATACAAGGTGACCGGCCCGTGGAGCGATCCCATCGTGGTCAAGCAGGGGCAGGTCACACCGGTGGATGGCGAGCGGGCCCGCGAAGTGCTGCAGAAGGACAAGAACGGCAAGACCGACGACAAGCCGGTCAATGACCTGGCACCGGCCCCCTCAGTGGCCCCGCCTGAGCGGCGCCGGGCGCCCGAGCCGGGAGCGCGCATCAATTCCGGTGCCTGATCCGGTCCTGCGGCAGCCCTGCGCGGCAGGTCAGGATGGGCCATACTGGCGGCATTGTTTCAACCCACCCCACGCTGGCAAGAGGCAGACATGAATGATTCCTTCAAGGTGGCGGCGATCCAGATGGTCTCCACCCCCGAGCCGCAAGAGAACTTCGATGCGGCTGCGCGGCTGGTGACGCAAGCTGCCCGGCAAGGTGCGCAGCTGGTGCTGCTGCCCGAATACTGGCCCATCATGGGCCGCCACGAGCGCGACAAGCTGACCCATGCCGAAGCCGATGGCAGCGGCCCCATCCAGGAGCACATGAGCGCCCTGGCGCGCCAGCACCGCTTGTGGCTGGTGGGCGGCACGCTGCCGCTACAGTCGGCGGTTTCCGGCAAGGTGCTCAATACTTCACTGGTCTATGGACCGGATGGCCAGCGGGTGGCGCGTTACGACAAGATTCACCTGTTCAATTTCGTACGAGGTGAAGAAAACTACGACGAAGCCCGCACCATCGAATACGGCAGCGAGGTACGCAGCTTCGAGGCGCCGTTCGGACGGGTCGGGCTGTCAGTGTGCTACGACCTGCGCTTCCCGGAGCTCTACCGCGCCATGGGCGAGTGCGCCCTGATCGTCATGCCCGCCGCCTTCACCTATACCACCGGCCGCGCCCACTGGGAGCTGCTGCTGCGCGCCCGCGCCATCGAGAACCAGTGCTACGTGCTGGCGTCGGCGCAGGGCGGCGAGCACGTCAATGGCCGCCGCACCTGGGGCCACAGCATGCTGGTCGATCCCTGGGGCGAGATCGTCTCGGTTCTCCCCGAGGGGGAGGGGCTTGTGATCGGCGACATTGATCCCCATCGTCTACAATACGTTCGAGAAAGTTTGCCGGCGCTACGCCACCGCAAGCTTTGACCTTTTTGCCTTCCGACAAGACGCTATGAAATTATTTGAACCCAACATGGGCGCCCTGCAAGTGGCGCGCGACGTGCTGCTGACTCCCTTCGGCCTGGACGAATCCAAGCTGCTCAAGGCCCTGGGCAGCATGTTCACGCACAAGGTGGATTACGCCGATCTTTACTTCCAGTTCACCAAGAGCGAAGGCTGGAGCCTGGAAGAGGGCATCGTCAAGACCGGCAGTTTTTCCATCGACCAGGGCGTGGGCGTGCGCGCCGTGTCGGGCGACAAGACCGCGTTTTCGTATTCGGACGAGATTTCCGAGTCGGCCCTGCTGGATGCCGCCGCCGCGACCCGCACCATCGCCCGCCAGGGCAGTGGCAAGATCAAGGTGGCCGGTGCCATGACCCCGGCCGGTGGTCGCGCGCTGTACCTGCCGCATGATCCGCTGACTTCGCTCGATGCCACGGCCAAGGTGCAGTTGCTGGAACGCATCGAGCGCATCGCCCGCGCCAAGGACCCGCGCGTCAAACAGGTCATGGCCAGCCTTTCCGGTGAATACGACGTGGTGCTGGTGGCGCGCGCCGATGGTGTGCTGGCGGCGGATATTCGCCCGCTGGTGCGCGTGTCGGTGACCGTGATCGCTGAACAGAATGGCCGTCGCGAGATGGGCAGCAGCGGTGGCGGTGGGCGTTATGACTACGGCTATTTCTCCGAGACCCTGCTGGAAAAGTATGCCTCCGAAGCGGTGGCCACCGCTCTGGTGAACCTGGATGCGCGCCCGGCCCCGGCTGGCCCGATGACGGTGGTGCTCGGCCCCGGCTGGCCCGGCATCCTGCTGCACGAAGCCATCGGCCACGGTCTGGAAGGTGACTTCAACCGCAAGGGTTCGTCGACATTCTCCGGTCGCATCGGCGAGCGCGTGGCCGCCAAGGGCGTGACCGTGGTGGACGATGGCACCATCGCCGATCGTCGCGGTTCGCTCAACATCGACGATGAAGGCAATCCGACTCAGTGCACCACGCTGATCGAAGACGGCATCCTGAAGGGCTACATCCAGGACACCATGAATGCGCGCCTCATGAAGATGGACGTCACCGGTAACGCCCGCCGCGAATCCTTTGCCCATCTGCCCATGCCGCGCATGACCAATACCTACATGCTGGGCGGCGACAAGGATCCGGGCGAGATCCTGGCCTCGGTCAAGAATGGCCTGTATGCCGTCAACTTCGGTGGTGGTCAGGTGGACATCACCAATGGCAAGTTCGTCTTCTCGGCCAGCGAGGCCTACATGATCGAGGACGGCAAGATCACCTATCCGGTCAAGGGCGCGACCTTGATCGGCAATGGCCCGGATGTGCTCAACCGCGTCTCCATGATCGGCAATGACATGCGCCTGGATTCGGGTGTCGGCGTGTGCGGCAAGGAAGGCCAGAGTGTGCCGGTGGGGGTCGGGCAGCCGACCTTGCGCCTGGATGGCGTGACCGTGGGTGGCACGGCCTGATCGTTCATCGCTGCATCGCTTCTTGTGAAAACCGCCGGTCTCAGCGACCGGCGGTTTTTTTCATGTCGAAGGCGGGAAAATGTCGTCCCGAAGCAGGAAAAACTGACGTGGTCAGATCAAATCTTCACTTTTTTTGCAGGAATGCTACAGCCGTCCGGGTACGCAGTGTTGCGCAAGGCTTGCGTAGTCATTGATTTTTTGTTGTGTAGTTGGCGTTTTTATTGGCAATTTTTGCAACAATTGTTCATTTTGTTCACTATTAATGATTAAATGTTGCATTTGCGCCGCAACATCTCCTTTTCGTCTTGTTGCTTGCCAAAGCCCCTGATTTGTAGCACTATGAATGCCTGCTTCACTTAACCCATGACGCCAGACATGTCTTTCGCCCGCGCTTACTTTTATTTTTACTTTAGCTATTCCAGCCCCACGGCGGTGAAAAGCGGTAAGCGTTCGTAAAAAGACAAAACCGATTTCCTAAAAAACCGCCAGTGATGGCGGTTTTTTTTTGGTCAATTTCCAGCTGAATCATTGCAGTACACCAGGAGAAAAAAATGCCGCGCACTGACGATCTTCGCATCCGAGAAATGAAAGAACTGGTCCCCCCCTCGCATCTCATCCGCGAATTCGCCTGCACTGAAAAGGTCGAGCGCACCACCGCCGAAGCGCGCACTGCGCTGCATCGCATCCTGCACGGCCAGGACGACCGGCTGATGGTCGTCATCGGCCCCTGCTCCATCCACGACACCAAGGCCGCCATGGAGTATGCGCGTCGCCTGGTGGTGGAGCGTGAGCGTCACAAGAACGAGCTGGAAATCGTCATGCGCGTCTATTTCGAGAAGCCGCGCACCACGGTGGGCTGGAAGGGTTTGATCAACGACCCGTACATGGACAACAGCTTCCGCATCAACGACGGCTTGCGTGCGGCCCGTGAGCTGCTGCTGAACATCAACGACCTGGGCCTGCCGGCAGGTACCGAATTCCTGGACGTGATCAGCCCGCAATACATTGCTGACCTGATCAGCTGGGGTGCCATCGGTGCCCGTACCACCGAGTCGCAGGTGCACCGCGAACTGGCGTCTGGCCTGTCCTGCCCGGTGGGCTTCAAGAATGGTACCGACGGCAACGTCAAGATCGCCGTGGATGCCATCAAGGCCGCGTCGCAGCCGCACCACTTCCTGTCGGTGACCAAGGGCGGCCACTCGGCCATCGTCTCCACCGCTGGCAACGAGGATTGCCACATCATCCTGCGCGGCGGCAAGCAGCCCAACTATGATGCGCCCAGCGTGGAAGCCGCCTGCCAGGACATCGCCAAGAGCGGCCTGGCGGCGCGCCTGATGATCGATGCGTCGCACGCCAACAGCTCCAAGAAGCCGGAAAACCAGATCCCGGTCTGCGCCGACATCGGCCGCCAGGTGGCAGCCGGCGACACCCGCATCGTCGGCGTGATGGTGGAATCGCACCTGGTCGCCGGTCGCCAGGACCTGGTGCCGGGCAAGGAGCTGACTTACGGCCAGTCCATCACCGATGGCTGCATCAACTGGGAAGAAAGCCTGCAAGTGTTGCAGGGCCTGGCGGATTCGGTCAAGCAGCGTCGTTTGGTGGGGGATGAGCGGGATGCGGCTTGAGGCTTGTCGTTGAAGAGAGATTGATGCGCCGGTGATTGCTGGCGTGAGGTTGTGAACAAAGCCTTGGTGGGAGCCAGGGCTTTGTTGTTTTGGGTCCGGTATCCTTTGTTCATGACGCTATCCGGTCAATTGCCGACAACATAGCTGGCGAGATACAGCAACGCGGGCATCAATATGAGCGTCAGAAGCTTGCCAATTATCTTTTGTGCCGAAATACCGGGACGTGCGGGCAGATGGCTACCTGCCCACAGCGCCGCCCAGATTGTGAGCAGTCCGGCAAAGAAGAAAGAAGAGGATAGGCCGAGTCTTTTCATTTGATTTCCAAAAATGGAATTCTGGCCCTAGGGCAATGCAGTCTCTCGCGCTACGGTCTTGCAGCTTGGCTCCGTATTGATCGCGACGCCTGAGTTTGCATCGAAGTAGAGGCCGTCATAGTGGTCGCCATTGAAGATCAGGGCATAAATCAAACGACGCTTGAACTGGCCTGTGAGACGAAACGTCGGCCATGTACATGCCGGGTCCTTTTCAAACAACTCATCTTGATATCTGGATAGGTAGGAGTCATTCCCCCTGAACAGAACGAGAACATCCCAGTCCTCGAACCGGTAAGGTGAGTTTTGTCGGTTGCTTTCATCGCGCCCCTCGATCTTTGATATTCCGAATGCTACATAGCATTCACCGCAGGCATAACGCCTATCGAAGACTTGTATCGTTACGTCTGGATTTGACAGCGTGAATGGATAAACGCAGATACCTATGGCACCCAATAGAAGTAACGAGGCGCTGATGAAAGTATGTGCCAGATATTTTTTTCGCATCATTTTTCAAGCTCTTTGTCGCTAAGGTCGCCTTGTTTTTCCGTAATAGAGACCAGTTTTCCGTGCTTGAATATCGCTCTTTCACCGAACCTATAGTCTTGCTCTGGCGCGCGTGTTTTTCCTTCACCTTTGATAACCGGAACAGCATTCTCAATATGGCCGATTACGAATGACATTTCTTTTCCTGCTAAGGCTAGTTTTTCTGAAATATCGGCGGCGATGTTGTCGGCATCGGATGGATTTGCCGCTGTTGCACATCCATGTAGTTCGACTCTCGCATTTTCGGAAAACTTCGAAAACTCTATGTCGTCCACCAGTGCGGAACCTTCCACCCATCCCGCTGCATTGAATATCATTCGGGTTCTTGTGCGGTATAGACTGGAGTTGTGTAGGACCCATCTATTTGCTTCATAAGCTTTTTTCCTAATCCACGAGGAGTCCTTCGGCGGTGGGGGATCTGCGGTAGTTAGGTATAGTGCTTGAGGGCCCCCGTGCGTCCATATGTCGAGAGACTGAATGCTTCCAGTCGTTTGCGAATTGATGATGCTGACAATGTCTTTTGCGACATATATCCGCTTTACCACTAAGATAAATTTGCTTTTGTCCTGAGCTTTATAGTCGCGCAGTACGTTGTTTTTTGCGTGCTCGAAGGTGTAATTGTCTGATGGAGTTGCAGCGCCTCCCCATAGTAACAAACGTACTTTGCGGTCGTGCTTCACCGGCACCGTTGAGCCCTTTTCGTGGTTAGTCTTGACCTTTGCTCCCATCATCCCTCCCGCATTTTTGTTTCTGCATCCTCGCCGAACCAGACGCTCAGTTCCTCAGGATGATAGGTCGCGACTCGTTCACATAAGCCGTTGGCATCGGTGTAGCCGCCGTAAGTAGTTCCGTCCGGTGCCTTGATGTAATACGCCAGATCAGGTATCGGCTCGCCGGTCTTGCCATCGATGGCGCGCACTTGTTCATCCGGGCTTTCTTCTGTGAGATGTTCAGGTCCAAATTTTGGTAGCCAGTCGCCTTGGGTTGTTTGATAGAAATTGGACGCGACTGCTTCACCGCTCGCATTGCCCACGCCATCAACCTCATTGAGCGTGGAAAGCAATGGACACCCGGCACTGGTCTTCATCCCATGAATAACCTGAGCCCGTCCATTGGTGAGCGTAGAGCGAGGAAATCCATCAGCAATGATGCAGTCCTGTCGGCAAGCCACCCGAGCCCCCTGAAAGGCATAAGCCCGCCCATGACTGCGGCAAGTCTGGTCACCCTCAATCACCGTCCCGCCGCAGGCGGCTTTATCGCCATAGCGAATCCAGCCGATGATCTTCATTTCAAACCTCCGTTGGAGGCGGGATATTCCCGCAGCTGCGACGAAGTGATGCCAATGGCGCAAGCGCCTTCTCGACGCGGATTGAGTCGGTCTCGGACTGCGAGGTGCAGCGTTTCGGGTTGCGTGTGTTCCATCTTTGCTCCTTCCGTCAGTTGGCAGCTTGCCCAAACAGCCCATCAGCGCTCGCTTCAAGAGACGCCGATATTTTTGGGTGGAAGGAGTGTAGATTTGGCGGCGCGGAAACCCGCTTGCCCTCAAGCAATCAGCTACGTTTTCTCGAATATCATCGAGCTGGCGCCAAAAACAAACGCCGGCAATAGCCGGCGTTTTTTGTGGAATGCGATGCAGGGGATCAGTCGCGGAAGTTGTTGAACTCCAGCGGAATCTCCTTGATCTCCTTGCGCAGCAGCGCCATGGCCGCCTGCAGGTCGTCGCGCTTGGCGCCGGTGATGCGCACGGCGTCGCCCTGGATGCTGGCTTGGACCTTCATCTTGCTGTCCTTGATGACGCGCACGATCTTCTTGGCGTCGTCGCTTTCGATGCCGTTCTTCACCTTGATGACCTGCTTGACCTTGTCGCCGCCGATCTTCTCGATCTTGCCTTCGTCCAGGAAACGCACATCGACGTTGCGCTTGGTCATCTTGTTGGTCAGCACGTCGCGCACCTGGCTGAGCTGGAAGTCCGAGTCGGCGAATGCAGTCAGTTCACGTTCCTTTTGCTCGACGCGGGCATCGGTGCCCTTGAAGTCGAAACGGGTGGAGATTTCCTTGTTGGCCTGGTCCACGGCGTTCTTGACTTCCACCAGGTTGGCTTCGCAGACGGTATCGAATGAGGGCATGGCTTGTTCCTTATGTTCTTGCAGCCGGCGAAGGCCGGCGTCTGAGCCGTGATTTTAACGGACTGGCGCCCCCGCCGCCATCGCCAGGCCGCTGTCAGCGGATTTGCCCCCGCGTGGGCGATATAATCCCACCCCTATGAGCACTTCTTCACTTCCCGTCCAGCACGACATTTCCCTGCGCACCCTCAATACCTTCGGGATCGAGGCACGGGCCCGTGCCTACCTGCCCGTCACGGATGCCCGGACCCTCCATGCGCTGCGCGAGGATAGCGCCCTGATGGCCCTGCCGCGCCTGGTCCTGGGCGGCGGCAGCAACCTGCTGCTGACACAAGACTTCAGCGGACTGGTGCTGCATATGCAGGGTAGGGGCATAGAGATCACCGGCGAGGATGAAAACTTCATCTACGTGCGCGCCGCCGCCGGCGAGAACTGGCACGCCTTCGTCCAGTGGACGCTGCAACAGGGCCTGGGCGGGCTGGAGAATCTTTCACTTATCCCCGGCAGCGTCGGTGCCGCGCCCATCCAGAACATCGGCGCCTACGGCATCGAGATCAAGGACCGTTTCCACAGCCTGCAAGCCTTCGACTTGGTCAGCGGCGAACTGCTCACCCTCGACCATGAAGCCTGCCGCTTCGGCTACCGCGACAGCATCTTCAAGCAGGAACTGCGCGACCGCGCCGTGGTACTGGCAGTGACATTCGCACTGCCCAAGCACTGGCACGCCAATGCCAACTACGCCGACGTTGCCCAGGCCCTGCAGGAGCGCGGCATCACTGAACCCGGCCCGCGTGACATTGCCGAGGCCGTCATCGCCATCCGTACCCGCAAGCTGCCCGATCCCGCGAAGATCGGCAACGCCGGCAGCTTCTTCAAGAACCCCATCGTGTCGGCCCGTCTGCGCGATACCTTGCTGGCGCAATACAACAACCTGGTCAGCTATCGCGTCGATGACGATCACTACAAGCTCGCCGCCGGCTGGCTGATCGACCGCTGCGGGTGGAAGGGCAAGAGCATCGGGCGTGCAGGGGTATATGAACAACAGGCACTGGTGCTGGTCAACCGGGGCGGCGCGACCGGGGCGGAGGTAGCCAGGCTGGCCAGGGCGATCCAGGAGGATGTGAAGGAAAAGTTCGGCGTGCAGCTGGAGCCGGAACCGGTCTTCATCTGAGCGCACTCCTGTGTGAAGACGTAAAAAAGCCGTCCGGTATCGCTACCGGACGGCTTTTTCATTCAGGCTCGGGATGTATCAGCCGAAGTGGCAGACGTAATCCAGGGTCTCGGTCACTTCGATGTCGAAGCTGGAATTGCCCGGTACGCTGAAGGTGGTGCCGGCAGCGTAGGTATTCCAGGCTTCTTCGCCCTTCAGACGCACGCGGCAGCTGCCGCCGTTGATTTCCATGATTTCCGGTGCGCCGGTGCTGAAGTTCAGCGTCGAGGGCAGGATCACGCCCAGGGTCTTCTTGCTGCCATCGGCCAGCAGCACGGTGTGCGAGACACACTTGCCGTCGAAGTAGACGTTGCCCTTTTTCAGGACGGTGACGTTGTCGAATTGAGTGCTCATCGAATCGCTTCCATTAAACGGTAAAGGTGAATCCAGCTGGAATTACTTTTCGTCCTTGCCCAGCAGCGGCAGCGACACGGCCGTGCTGGAATCGAGCAGACCGGTGTTCTGGTAGATCGACAGCTTCTGGCGGGTGTCGGCGATGTCCAGGTTGCGCATGGTCAACTGGCCGATGCGGTCGATGGCCGAGAAGCTGCCTTCGCCCTTTTCCATGGTCAGGCGTTCCGGGTGGTAGGTCAGGTTGGGCGACTCGGTGTTGAGGATCGAGTAGTCATTGCCGCGACGCAGTTCCACCGTGACTTCGCCGGTGATGGCGCGCGCCACCCAGCGCTGGGCGGTCTCGCGCAGCATGATGGCTTGCGAATCGAACCAGCGGCCTTGATACAGCAGGCGGCCCAGCTTGCGGCCGTTGTCGCGGTACTGTTCGATGGTGTCTTCGTTGTGGATGCCGGTGACCAGGCGCTCGTAGGCGATGAACAGCAGGGCCAGGCCCGGGGCTTCGTAGATGCCGCGGCTCTTGGCTTCGATGATGCGGTTCTCGATCTGGTCGCTCATGCCCAAGCCATGGCGGCCACCGATGCGGTTGGCTTCCAGGATCAGCTCGGTCATGCTGGCGAAGGTCTTGCCGTTCAACGCCACCGGACGGCCTTCTTCGAAGCGCACGGTGACCGTCTCGGCCTTGACTTCCACGTCATCGCGCCAGAACGCCACGCCCATGATGGGCTGCACGATCTTGATGCCGCTGTTGAGGAATTCCAGGTCCTTGGCTTCGTGGGTCGCGCCCAGCATGTTGGAATCGGTCGAGTAGGCCTTTTCCACCGACATCTTGTAGTCGAAGCCGGACTTGATCATGAACTCGGACATTTCCTTGCGGCCGCCCAGTTCGTCGATGAAGGTGCTGTCCAGCCAGGGCTTGTAGATCTTCAGGTTGGGGTTCACCAGCAGGCCGTAGCGATAGAAGCGCTCGATGTCGTTGCCCTTGTAGGTGCTGCCATCGCCCCAGATGTCGACGTTGTCTTCACGCATGGCCGACACCAGCATGGTGCCGGTCACGGCGCGGCCCAGCGGGGTGGTGTTGAAGTAGGTGATGCCGGCGGTGGAGATGTGGAAGGCACCGCTTTGCAGGGCGGCGATACCTTCATTGGCCAGCTGTTCGCGGCAGTCGATCAGGCGCGCCAGTTCGGCACCGTACTGCATGGCCTTCTTGGGGATGGCGTCATAGTCCGGCTCATCCGGCTGGCCCAGGTTGGCGGTGTAGGCGTAGGGGATGGCGCCCTTCTGGCGCATCCAGGTCAGTGCGGCGCTGGTATCGAGGCCGCCGGAGAAGGCGATGCCGACTTTTTGATTGACCGGGACGGATTGCAGGATGTTGGACATGATCTTGACGTTGCGATGATTGAAGTGTTGAGCGTGATTCTTGCAGTAGGGGGCAGGCGGCTTAATCGAAGCGGCCGTGCACCAGGTATTCGAGCAGGGCCTTCTGCACGTGCAGGCGGTTTTCCGCCTCGTCCCAGACCACCGATTGCGGGCCGTCGATCACTTCGGCGGCCACTTCCTCGCCACGGTGCGCGGGCAGGCAGTGCATGAAGAGCGCATCCTTCTTGGCGCGCGCCATCTTGGCCTGGTCCACGATCCAGCCATCGAAGGCCTTCAGGCGGGCATTGTTCTCGGCCTCGTAGCCCATGCTGGTCCACACGTCGGTGGTGACCAGGTCGGCATCCTGGCAGGCATCGGCCGGATCGGCGAAGAAGCTGTAGTGCTTGTTGCCCGGCGAGACCTGGGCCGGATCGATGTCGTAACCCTTGGGGGTGGAGACGTTGACATGGAAGCCAAACACCTCGGCTGCCTGCAGCCAGGAATAGAGCATGTTGTTGGCGTCCCCGACCCAGGCCACGATCTTGCCCTGGATGCTGCCGCGATGCTCGATGTAGGTGAACACATCGGCAAGCACCTGGCAGGGATGCTGCTCGTTGGTCAGGCCGTTGATGACGGGCACGCGCGAATGGGCGGCAAAGCGCTCGATGATTTCCTGGCCGTAGGTGCGGATCATGATCACGTCGCACATGCGCGACATCACCTGGGCCGCATCTTCCACCGGCTCGCCACGGCCAAGCTGGCTGTCGCGGGTGTTGAGGTAGATTGCCGCGCCGCCCATCTGGTGCATGCCAGCCTCAAACGAGAGGCGGGTACGGGTTGAGTTCTTTTCGAACACCATCACCAGGGTACGATCGGCCAGCGTGTGATGGGGCTCGTAATTCTTGAACTTACGTTTGATCACACGGGAACGTTCGATCACGTATTCGTATTCATCAAGCGTAAAGTCGGAAAACTGAAGGTAGTGTTTGATTGCCATAAATAAAAACGGCGGCCAGTGTGGCGCCTGCCGCCGATAGTCGTTAACTCCTTAGATTATAAGGGATTCGGCTCAAAAAGATACCCGCAGTACTTGCCTGAAAGAAACTCCTCGGCATCGGCCTTTTTGCGTCAAAGGTGAAGATCCGCGCACACCACCGCGTGGGCGCCTCGAATTCCTTCTATCCACGTGAAGAAACTTTTCGAAAACCGCATCCAGCTTTTTCGAGGAATGCTCACTAAGTGCGAGCGATCGGCCAAAGTCCCGTTATAAATGAGAATTATTACTATTTAGATGGCTAGAATCCGCAGCTTTCCATTGCCTGAAAGGAATAGCTGTCATGTCGCACACGTCTTCTTTGCCGAGTCGCCTGCGGGGTTTGCAGCGGTCTTGCTGCTCTACCCTTGCTTCACCGCCGAAGCTGCGCACCTTGTCGGCGGCTCTGGTGGCCGCCTTGTTCGCGTTTCCCATACCTTCTTATGCCGCTGATGCGGCAGAAGAAGGCGAGGGGAGCGACGCCGCCCCCCTGCCTGCGATCGAGGTGCGCGGCCAGCGCAGCGTGCAGGATCCGCGTCCTGGTCCCTTGGAGAGCGCTACCCGCACCGCCACCGATGTGCGCGAAGTGCCGCAGACGGTGCAGGCGGTCGATGCTGCCCAAGTCCGGGCTTACGGTGGTCGTGGGCTGGCGGCCGCCTTGGTCGGGGTGCCGGGTGTGTCCAATGTCTCCGATACGCGCTTCGATGCCTTCCGGCTGCGGGGCTTTTCCAATGCGGGCGACACGCTTCTGGACGGCATGCGCGACGATGCGCAATACGTGCGCAGTCTGGGCAACATCGAGCGCATCGAGATCCTCAAGGGCCCGGCCGCCGTCCTTTACGGGCGCGGCAGTGGCGGCGGCGTGATCAACCGCATCAGCAAGCAGCCCACACGGGAAGACTTTGGCCTGGTGTCGGCCACCTGGGGCAGTCGCGGCCAGCTGGGCGCGGCGGTGGAATGGAATCGTCCGCTGGGAGCGCAATGGGCGCTGCGCATCAATGCCGGGCGTGAGCACGAGACGCACTTCCGCCATGAGGTGCGGGGCACGCGCCAATACTTCGCGCCCGCGCTGAAATGGGAGTCCGGCCCTGACAGCTGGCTGCTGCAAGCCGACTACGACGAATACGACCGCATCCCCGATCGCGGCGTACCGGCGCGGGTGACGGCAGTCACGCGCAATGGTACGGCCCGTGCCTATACCTTGCCGGTGGCGTCCGATCGCACCTTCTTCGGTGCGGCCGGACGCGACTTCATTCGTGATACCAGCCTGAACCTGCGCTCCACCCTGATACGCGCCATCGCGCCCGACTGGAGCCTGCGCCAGAAGGTGAGCGTGTTCGATCTCAACAGCGACTTTGACAATACCTTCACCAGCCAACCCTTTGTGAGCGCGGGGCCCGATCTGGGGCGCGTGCAGCGCAGCCGCTTTCAGCAGAACCTGCAGCAGCGCAATGTACAGGTCAATCTGGAAGTGCTGGGCAAGCTCGCCACGGGCGCAGTGCAGCACCAGTTGCTGGCCGGTGCCGAGTACGGCTGGCAAAAGCGCGAGCCCAGGCTGTGGATGGGCTCGGCGCGCCCGGTCTCCCTGACCGACCCGGACCAGCACGACAACGCAGGTTCGCTGCCGCAGCCCTGGCAGATGAACTATCACAAGGTGAAGACGACCGGTTTCTATGCGCAAGACCAGATCGACCTGGGCGCGCGCGTGAAGGGGCTGGTGGGCTTGCGTTGGGATCACTTCGAGGTGGATTCGCGCAGCCGCCTGCTCAAGCTGCGCAGCGAGCGCTCCAGTCATGCACTGAGCCCGCGCATCGGTGCGGTGTGGGAGGCACTGCCCGAGCATCATTTCTACGCTTCCTGGAGCAAGAACTACGCACCGGTCGGTGGCGACGTGATCGGTCTGTCTCCGGGCGCCAAGGGCAATGGCAACGACCTCGGGCCGCAATTCAGCCGCCAGCTCGAAGCCGGCGTCAAGAGCGACTGGCTCCAGCGCAAAATCAGCACCACGCTGGCCTGGTTCGAACTGGAACTCTACAACCGCATCGTGCGCGATCCGGTACAGCCCGACGTATTCAGCCAGACCGGGCTGGAACGCAATCGCGGCATTGAGTTCAGCGTGGCCGGAGAGCTGGCGCGCCACTGGTTCGTGCGCGGTGGCTGGACCTGGCAGAATTCACGCGTCGTCAGGGCCGAGACGCAACTGGCGGGCAAACGCCCGTCAGGGGTGTCGGCGCGCAACGGCAGCCTGTTCGTCGCCTATGCGCCTCCCCAGGGCTGGTTCGGCGAGACCGGCTTAGTCTATGAGGGCGCGCGCTTTGCCGATCGCGAGAACCTGCTCGAACTGCCTGGCTACGCCCGCTGGGACGCCATGCTGGGCTATCGCCTGGCACGGGCCGACTATACGCTGGCGATCACCAACCTGAGCAACCGCCGCTACTATGCCAGCGCCACCGGTGTGTCGCAGATCGCACCGGGCGCACCGCGTGCGCTGGTCTTCACGGCGGCCTACAAGTTCTGAGCGGCAGCAGGATCAGTACAAGGTCTGCGAAGACTCATGCACCAGCTGCGCATACAGCTGGTGCCGCATGCCCGCAATCTCGCCGGCCTGCACCGCCTCCAGCACCGCGCAGCCCGGCTCGTTGAGATGGTGGCAGTTGTAGAAACGGCACTTGCCCAGATACGGCGTGAAGTCGCGGAAGGCGCGTTCCAGCATGCCTTCAGACAGCTGGTACAGCCCGAACTCCTGGAAGCCCGGCGAATCGATGATGCTGGCTTGCTGCTCCATCTGGTATAGCCGGGTGAAGGTAGTGGTGTGCTTGCCGGTATCGAGCGCGGCCGAAATCTCGCGGGTGGCGATATCGGCGTCCGGCACGATCAGGTTGATGATGGAGGACTTGCCCATCCCCGACTGCCCGATCAGGATGGTGCTCTTGCCGGCCAGCAGCGGCATGAAGGCCGCGCGGGTTTCTTCCGGCTGCGCCTTGGCCGAGACTTCGTGCACCGGATAGCCCAGCCGCGCGTAGACCTGCAGGCGCTCGCGCGTCCTCGGCAGCGCTTCGGTGATATCGGTCTTGTTCAGGATCAGGTGCGCCGCCACGCCAGCTGATTCGGCGGCCACCAGCGAACGCGAGACCAGATCATCCGAAAAACTCGGTTCGGTCGCCACCACGATGAAGAGTTGATCCACGTTGGCCGCCAGCAGCTTGGACTTGTACTGGTCCGAGCGATAGAGCAGGGTGCGACGCTCGTCGATGCTCTCCACCACGCCCTGGTCGGCAGAGGTGCGCGCAAGACGAATATGATCGCCCACGGCCACGTCGCTCTTCTTGCCGCGGGTGACACAATTGAGTTTCTGTTCACCTGCCTGCACCAGGTAGTGACGTCCGTGGGCGGCAATGACCAGCCCCGGTTCCAGCTCGGCCTTGCCCGTTGCCGATCCCGCCCGTGCGCTGCGCGCACCTTGCTTGCGGACTCCCATCAGGCCGGTGCACGCTGGGCGAAGATGGCGTCGACCTTGGCCGCGCAGATGAAGTCATTGGCCGACAGACCGCCACGGCCTTGATTGACGCTGTGGGTGTCGAACTTCACGCTGCAACGGTTGTAGGTGACGACCAGTTCCGGATGATGGTCGTCCGCGTGAATGATCCAGGCGATTGCATTGACGAAGGCCAGGGTCTCGTAATAGTTGCCGAAGGCAAAGCTGCGCGCCAGCTTGCCGCCCTCGATCTTCCACTCGGGCAGGGCGGCCAGGTGGCTGGCGATGGCGGCCTCATCCAGTGCCTCGATGGGCTGGATGCAGCGGGAAGCGGCGAGGGTGCTTGCGGTGATGCTCATGGGGTTCTCCTGCGGCGGGCAATGTCATTCATGACGCCCGCCTTGAATACGATGAAAAATTTAGTGATTGCCGCCGGCTGCAGCCATCGCGCCATGCAGATGCTGGATGCGCAGTGACGCCGGCGGATGCGAATCATAGAAGGCCGAGTGCAGCGGATCGGGCGTGAGGGTCGAGGCATTGTCTTCATACAGCTTGACCAGCGCCGAGACCAGGTCCTGTGCATTGGTGTGCTGCGCGGCGAAGGCATCGGCCTCGAACTCGTGCTTGCGCGAGGACAGCGACGACAGCGGCGAGAACAGGAAAGTGAAGATAGGCAGCACCAGCATGAACAGGATCAGCGCCATGGCATCGTTACTGCCCAGCAGCATCGGCTCCACGCCCAGGCCGGTGTAGAACCAGGCCTGGCCCTTCAGATAGCCCAGCAGCGCCAGGAAGGCCAGCGACAGACCGAACATCACCACCACGCGCTTGACGATGTGCTTGAGCTTGAAGTGACCCAGTTCATGGGCCAGCACCGCTTCGATCTCATGCGGGGCCAGGCGCGCCAGCAGGGTATCGAAGAAGACGATGCGCTTGCCCGAACCGAAGCCCGAAAAGTAGGCATTGCCATGCGCGCTGCGCTTGGAACCATCCATCACGAACAGGCCCTTGGAGGCGAAACCGACGCGCTGCATCAGGCCCTCGATGCGGCTGCGCAGGCTGTCATCCTCCAGCGCGGTAAATTTGTTGAACAGCGGCGCGATGAAGCTGGGGTAGATCACCAGCATCAGCAGCTGGAAAGCGCACAGCACGATCCAGGTATAAAACCACCACAGTGCGCCGGCCTTCTCCATCAACACCAGCACCACCCACAGCAGCGGCAGGCCGATCACGGCGCCCAGCAGGGTTTGCTTGATCATGTCGCTGAAGAACAGGCCAGGGGTCATCTTGTTGAAGCCGAAACCGGCCTCCAGCCTGAACTGGCGGTAGTAGTCGAAGGGCAGGTCCACTGCGCCAGAAATGAGGCCGAAGCCGGCCACCAGCGCAATCTGGTACAGCATGCCCGGCCCCCCGGTCCAGCCCAGCAGCAGGCTGGAGAGCCATTGCAGCCCGCCCAGCAGGGTGAAGCCGATCAGGACCGCGGCATTGACCAGCAGCGTCACCAGACCGAACTTGGTGCGCGCAACCGTGTAGTCGGCCGCCTTCTGGTGGGCCGATAGCGGGATCTTTTCCGCGAACTCGGAGGGCACGGCGGCGCGATGGGCGATGACATGGCGAATGTGGCGCGAGGCCAGCCAGAAACGCACGCCCAGGCTGATGGCCAGGAATACGACGAACAAAACCGAAAACGAAAGTGAAGACATGCTGTCCCTGTGCGAAAATGGCGGAAGTTCGAGGCCCAGGCCCGCGATCTGCCCCAGCCGACGCCGGTGGCAGGCTTGCGCGCCGTGCCGTCCGGTCCGATCCGGGCGAGCGAACCCAGCAATGAACCCTGCAGTAGATGGGGCCAGACCCCATCCCGTCAATAAGGAAGAATTATGTCACAAGCCCCCGCCGCGCCTGTCCGTCCCAATGAAATGAACCTGGTCTGGGTCGATATGGAAATGACCGGCCTGGATCCGGACAAGGATCGCATCATCGAAGTGGCCGTGGTGGTTACCGATGCCGAACTGAACGTGCTGGGCGAAGGCCCGGTGCTGGCCATCCACCAGTCCGACGAGCTGCTGGACGGCATGGACGCCTGGAACAAGGGCACCCACGGCCGCTCCGGCCTGATCGACCGCGTCAAGGCCTCCACCGTCACCGAAGCCGACGCCGAACAGCAGATCATCGCCTTCCTGAAGCAATACGTCCCGGCCGGCAAGTCGCCCATGTGCGGCAATTCCATCTGCCAGGATCGCCGCTTCATGGTGCGCGGCATGCCCAAGCTGGAAGAATTCTTCCATTATCGCAACCTGGATGTGTCGACCCTGAAGGAACTCTGCAAGCGCTGGAAGCCCGAAATCGCCACCGGTTTCAAGAAGCGCCAGATGCACACCGCCCTGGCCGATATCCTCGAATCCATCGAAGAACTGAAGTACTACCGCGAGCACTTCATCAAGGAATGATGCAAGGTGGCAGGGTGGCAGGGCGGTTGGCAGAAAAAAACGTCCTGTATGAAGAAACAAGGCGCGCCCGGTATCTGGCGCGCCTTTTTCATGGGGGTGGGTGAATCATTCTTCCGAATCTGCCCCGCAGCATTTCTTGTACTTCTTGCCGCTGCCGCAGGGGCAGGCATCGTTGCGACCGGTCTTGGGCGCATCGCGCTGCACCTGTTCCACCGCCGACTTGCGCTTGGGCGCCCAGTAGCGGTGGATGTGCGGGATGGCAGCTTCGATCTCGATGGCCAGCTTGTGGGTCTTGACCGGGTCGTCGATGAGTCTGGTTTCTTCCTCTTCCAGCTCTTCTGATCCGAGCAGGTAGATCGGACGCATCAGCGGCGCCAGGTTGGAGTGGAAGATTTCATCCCACTGCGCCGCGCGCAACTGGATACCTTCCCAGAAGCCCCAGGCCCAGGCTTCGGCATCCAGCAGCGGTTTGCCTTCGTGCTCGCGCTCGCAGAAGAGCGGTTCATATTCCTTGGGCGCGACCTCGAAGGTGATGGCGATTTCGTTCATGGTGCGCGCGATCAGACTGGTGATGCGCTCGGCTTCCTTGCCATTCTTGAACTTCGGAGTGTCTTCGGGACGGCTGCCCCAGACGCGCGGCAGCCATTCTGCCATCAGCACTTCCTGCGGACCGATGGCCAGCGCCGTCAGGTAGCCGTGCAGGGTGTCCATGGTCATCACATCGTCGGCGCAGCGATCGGAGAGGAGAAAATCGTCGAGTTCGTCGAATTCGGCGTCGGAAAGGGGCTGGTCAAGCTGCATGATGGTTCCAGTGACTGATGCTAAAGGCAGGAGTGTAAAGGCATTGCGCCGGGGGCGCGAGTGTTGTCGGTTGGCGCCCGGCATTCTGATGCGGCGCCCACGCCTGCGGACAGTACAATAGACGGATGAATCCCGCCGCCCCCGCTCCCGATCTGCCCGACGCCACTTCCTTCGCCACGCTCTCGCCCGATACGGTGCTCGATGCCCTCGATGCGCTGGGCTTGTATGGCGACGGTCGCCTGCTGGCCCTGAACAGCTATGAAAACCGCGTCTACCAGGTCGGCATGGAGGACGGCCCGCCGCTGGTGGCCAAGTTTTATCGTCCCTTGCGCTGGAGTGAGGAACAGATCCTCGAAGAACACGCATTTTCGCAGGAGTTGGCCGACGAAGAGGTGCCAGTGGTGCCCGCCATGCGTCTGGACAACGGCGCTACCCTGCATCGCCATGCCGGTTTCCGCTTCGCCGTTTTCCGCCGCCATGGGGGCCGCGCGCCCGAGCTGGACGACGCCGATACCCTGGAGCGCCTGGGGCGCTTCATTGGCCGCATCCATGCGGTCGGCCTGCGCAGTCCTTTCGCTGCCCGCCCCGCGCTGGATATCACCAGCTTCGGCGAAGAACCGCGCGACTGGCTGCTGGCGCATGATTTCATCCCGATGGATGTGGCCACCGCCTGGCGCACCACGGTCCAGCAGGCACTGGACGGCGTGCGTCGCTGCTACGACCGGGCCGGGGCGATCCGCACGCTGCGCCTGCATGGGGATTGCCATGTCGGTAACGTGTTGTGGACCGACGCCGGCCCGCACTTCGTCGATTTCGATGACAGCCGCAGTGGTCCTGCCGTGCAGGACCTGTGGATGCTGCTCTCGGGGGAGCGCCGCGAGATGGTGGGCCAGCTGGCCGACCTGTTGGCGGGATATGAAAGTTTCTGCGAATTCGAGCCGCGCGAGCTGTATCTGATCGAAGCCCTGCGCACCCTGCGCCTGATCCATTATTCCGCCTGGCTGGCGCGGCGCTGGGATGATCCGGCCTTCCCGGTAGCCTTTCCCTGGTTCAATACCCAACGATACTGGCAGGACCGCATCCTGGAGCTGCGCGAACAGATCGCGCTGATGGATGAGCCGCCGCTGTGGCCGGTCTGATCTGGCCGATATGAAGAAAGCAACATGATCATGACGCAAACACCTGTCCGCTGCGGCTGGGTCAACCTGGCCAATCCGCGCTATGTGCAGTATCACGACCACGAATGGGGGGTGCCCTGCCACGATGAAAGGCGCCTCTTCGAGATGCTCAACCTGGAAGGAGCCCAGGCCGGGCTGTCGTGGGAGACCGTGCTCAACAAGCGCGAGAGCTACCGTGCCGCCTTCGACGACTGGGATGCCGAGAAGATCGCCCGTTATGACGAGCGCAAGGTGGCGCAATTGCTGGCCAATCCCGGCATCGTGCGCAACCGCCTGAAGGTGGCGGCCACCATCGGCAATGCGCGTGCCTATCTGCAACTGCGCGAGGAAGTGGGCGGGCTCGACGCCTATCTGTGGGGCAAGGTCGATGGCCAGCCCATCGTCAACCGCTGGGCCTCGCTGGCGGATTGTCCGGCCAAGACCCCGCTGTCGGATGCGATTTCCAAGGAACTGGCCAGGCGCGGTTTCAAGTTTGTCGGTTCCACCATCATCTATGCCTATCTGCAGGGCGTGGGCGTGATCAATGATCACGTGATGGATTGCCATTGTCATGGCCGTTGAGGCCGGGCGTGCTCTGCACCAAAAGGCCAGCCGATGTGCGGCGGCAGGGCGCCGGTTTGGTTTACACTCGCAGCCTGCGATGCAGCAATAGCTTGCACCGTATGGATTCACGAGGCCGTCTGGCGCTGCCAGGCCGGTGGAGTTTGGGAGTAGCATGATTTTCGTCAAATGGTTTGGCTGGTCGGTCCTCTGGCTGCTGCCGCTGCTGCTGCGCACGGTAGCGCGCGCGCTCGGCCGCAAGTCCATCTTCGGCGGGCGCGGTGCCATTCGCCTGTGGTGCGGCAGCCTGCTGCTGCTGGGGGCCAGCAGTGCGGTCGAGTCGCTGGTGCGTTCGCAACTGGTCTCCGGCGATGAAGGACCGGGGGCCGCCCTGTTGGGCGCGGCCCTCATGGATGCGCTGGGCGGCAAGATCAGCCGTGGCATCGCCGCCGTGCTGATGCTGGGTTTGCTGGCGCTGGGATTGAAATGGGTGTTGAGCGCGATGTTCGGTCGCAGCGCCCCTGTGGGGCGCGATGAGCATCCGGAGCTGGACCTCGGGCCGCCGCGCCGCGGCAGCATCGAAAGCGAACGGGTACGCATGAGCGGTCATCACGGCAGTGCCGGCCCATCCCGCAACAGCTTCCCGCCGGGTTCGGAACGCCGGGCACCGCTGCCGCGCGCGCCCTCGTCGGCCGCTGCCAAGCGCGTACCGCCTGCCTCGCCCTTCGCACCGCGTCCCCGTCCGGCGCGCCTGACGCCGGCCCCGGCACCCGAACGTCCGGCCGAGCAAGCGCCGCGCGACGATTGGAAAGTCCCCCTGTCGGCCCTGACCGGCGGCAGCCGCAACGGCCAGGCCACGCCCACCGGCAGCGCGCAGGGCGGCAAGTGGCCCTCGCTCAATGCGCGTCAGGCGGGGCCCGCCGCCAAGCCGCGTCCGGAATCCGAATGGGCCGCCTTCGAAAGCCTGCGTCCGACCGAAGCCATGCTGGCGCGTGCTGCTGCCAGTCGTGCCATCTCCGCGGCCAGTGCCGCAGCCGATGCCAGCCTGTCGCGCGCGGCCACGCCATCCCCGCCGATCCGTCCGATTCCGCCCTCCATTGCGCGCGGCAATCCGGCACCGGCCCAGCCTACCCGCAGCATTCGCATCAGCAGCGTGGGTCGTCCCCCTGAGGCGGGGAGTGCGGCAGACAAGCCAGCCGAGCGCGCCGATGTGGTGCCCACGCGCCTGATGCGTTCGCTGCAGCAGAGCAGCGGCGAGCAGGACACGGCCGCGCTGCTGCCGTCGCAACCGCAACCGCAGTTGCCGCCCATCGTGCCTCTGAGCCCGCAGGGACAGCCGCTGCCCGCTGCGGTTCCAGTGCCGCCGCCGGTCGTCGCTCCCGCCGTGCCGCCCTTCACGGCACCGATGCCCGAACCGCAGGAACCCATCGACCTGGGCACCTTCAACGCTCCCTGGTTCGACATGCTGCCCGACCCGGCGCCCGAACAGCCGCCCATCCAGCCTGCTCCGGCCTTCGCGGTACGCATGCCCGATCCGGGCCCCGCCCATGTGCAAGCGGTCGCGATGGCATCGCAGGGGGGGATCGACGATATCGACGAGCCGCGTGTGGACATCCCGCTGCCCTCGCTGGATCTGCTCGATGAAGTGCCCGAATCGCGCATCGAGGTCGACCCCGAACAATTGCAGGAAACCGGTCGCCTGATCGAGCAGCGTCTGCGCGAATTCAAGGTGCCGGTCACGGTGCTGGGCGCCGAGGCCGGTCCGGTGATCACCCGCTTCGAGGTCGAGCCCGCACAAGGCGTGCGCGGCGCCCAGGTGGTCAACCTGATGAAAGATCTTTCGCGCGCCCTGGGCCTGACGTCCATCCGCGTGGTCGAGACCATTCCCGGCAAGACCTGCATGGGCCTGGAACTGCCCAATGCGCGTCGACAGATGATCAAGCTCTCCGAGATCGTGCATTCGCAGGCTTATCGCAAGTCGGCTTCGCACCTGACCATTGCCATGGGCAAGGACATCACCGGCACGCCCGTGGTGACCGACCTGGCGCGCGCACCGCACATGCTGGTGGCCGGCACCACGGGTTCGGGCAAGTCGGTGGCCATCAATGCGATGATCCTCTCGCTGCTCTACAAGGCCACGCCCGAGGAAGTGCGCCTGATCATGATCGATCCCAAGATGCTGGAACTGTCGATCTACGAAGGCATCCCGCACCTGCTGGCGCCGGTGGTGACCGACATGCGTGAAGCCGCGCATGCGCTGAACTGGGCGGTGGAAGAGATGGAGCGGCGCTACAAGAAGATGTCCAAGCTGGGCGTGCGCAACCTGGCCGGCTACAACCAGAAGCTCGATGAAGCCGCTGCCCGGGGTGAGAAAATCCCCAATCCCTTCAGCTTGACGCCCGACGCGCCCGAGCCGCTGGAAAAACTGCCGACCATCGTCATCGTCATCGACGAACTGGCCGACCTCATGATGGTGGTCGGCAAGAAGGTGGAAGAACTGATTGCGCGTCTGGCACAGAAGGCGCGCGCGGCTGGCATCCACCTGATCCTGGCGACCCAGCGTCCTTCGGTGGACGTCATCACCGGTCTCATCAAGGCCAACATCCCGACTCGCGTGGCCTTCCAGGTCTCCTCCAAGATCGACTCGCGCACCGTGCTGGACCAGATGGGGGCCGAATCCCTGCTGGGCCATGGCGACATGCTGTTCCTGCCGCCGGGCTCGGGCTATCCGCAGCGGGTGCATGGCGCCTTCGTATCGGATGAGGAGGTGCACCGTGTGGTGGAGTACCTGAAGTCCTTCGGTGAGCCGCGCTATATCGAGGAAATCCTGGCCCCGCCGATTTCCGAGGACACGGCCCAGGCCGACATGTTCGCCGGTGGCGAGGGCGGCGATGCAGAATCCGATCCGCTCTACGACGAAGCGGTGGCCTTCGTGCTCAAGACGCGGCGAGCTTCCATCTCCTCGGTGCAGCGGCAATTGCGCATCGGCTACAACCGCGCCGCGCGTCTGGTGGAGCAGATGGAAACGGCCGGTGTACTCTCGGCCATGTCGCGCAATGGCAGCCGCGATATCCTGGTGCCGCCTTCGGGTGGCGGTGGCGAAGAATAATAAGCGTAGCGCCAAAAGAAAATCGGCGGACCCTTGCAGGTCCGCCGATTTTTTTTGATCGCGCAGGGCGATCAGCCCATCAACTCAAGCCGTCACACATCGAGTTGCGTCACCAGCTTGGTATTGATGTAAGCCTCGATGGCCTCGGTGCCGCCTTCGGAACCGTAGCCGCTGTCCTTGACGCCGCCGAAAGGCAGTTCCGGCAGCGCCAGGCCCAGGTGATTGATGGTCAGCATGCCGCTTTCCACGCGCGCGGCCAGGGCGTGCTTGGTGTGGGCCGACTTGGCGAAGGCATAGGCGGCCAGACCGAAGGGCAGGCGGTTGGCTTCGGCGATCACTTCATCGAGGGTCTCGAAGGAATTGATCAGGGCCAGCGGGCCGAAGGGCTCTTCATTCATCACGCGGGCATGCAGTGGCACGTTGGTCAGCACGGTCGGCTGGAAGAAGTAACCCTTGTCACCCATGCGCTTGCCACCGGTACGCAGTTGTGCGCCTTGTGCGACGGCATCGTCGATCAGCGCTTCCAGTGCCGGGATGCGGCGCTTGTTGGCCACCGGACCCATGTTCACGCCGGCTTCCAGTCCATTGCCTACCTTCAGCTGTTCGGCATAGGTCACGAACTTGTCGACGAAGGCATTGAAAACACCCTTCTGCACCAGGAAGCGGGTCGGCGACACGCACACCTGACCAGCATTGCGGAACTTGGAGGTGGCCAGGGTCTTGGCCGCCAGATCCACATCCACATCATCAAACACCATGGCCGGCGCATGACCGCCCAGCTCCATGGTGGCCCGCTTCATGTGCTGGCCGGCCAGTGCTGCCAACTGCTTGCCTACCGGGGTGGAGCCGGTGAAGGAAATCTTCCTGATCACCGGATGCGGGATCAGATATTCCGAGATCTCGGCCGGCACGCCATAGACCAGGTTGATGACGCCTGCCGGAACGCCGGCATCGGCATAGGCGCGGATCAGTTCAGCCGGGGAGGCCGGGGTTTCTTCCGGAGCCTTGACGATGATGGAGCAGCCTGCAGCCAGCGCTGCCGACAGCTTGCGCACCACCTGGTTGATCGGGAAGTTCCACGGAGTGAAGGCGGCCACCGGACCGACCGGCTCCTTGATCACCATCTGGTAGGCACCCGGCACGCGGGCCGGCACCAGGCGGCCGTAGGTGCGGCGGGCTTCCTCGGCGAACCAGTCGATGGTATCGGCTGCGCCCAGGGTTTCCATTTTGGCTTCGCCCAGCGGCTTGCCTTGTTCCATGGTCATCAGGCGCGCCACTTCGTCCACGCGTTCGCGCAGCAGGTCGGCGGCGCGGCGCATGATCTTGGAACGCTCGAAGGCGGACATGTTGCGCCAGGTCTCGAAGCCCTTTTTGGCCGCTTCCAGCGCACGATCCAGGTCGCTGCGGTCAGCGTGGGCAATCTTGCCGATCACTTCTTCGGTCGCCGGGTTGACGACATCGATGGTGCGGCCGGAGGCGCTGGCGGTCCATTCGCCGTTGATGAAAAGCTGTACGTCCTTATACATGGGCAATCCTCGTTCGTCAGGTTGGGGGAGGGCCGGCGCCGCCCGCTCCGGCAACGACGCCGACAACGCAGGGCAGGCGCGATGGCCTGGGGAGAATGCAGACAGACCGGCGCGTGCCGCTCTGGTTCACGGGTGATGTTCACGCGGCAGGGTCATGGGCGATGTTCATGTGCAATGTTCATACGCGATATGCCGCCAGTGAAGACTTTCACCAAGACATCCTTTATACCACGCACACCGTTTTCGCGTTGCTTGCCGGGGCGCCGACAGCGGCTTCCTACAGGGCTGGACGGGCTGCCCACGAAAAGGAACAATCATTACCGCGCATCGGTCACACTGCCACAACAATATGTCAAGCCGAGGTCTCCATGAGCAGCTCTTCCGACCCGTTTCGTCCCGCTTCCCGTGATACTGCAGCCAGCCCTGATCCGGCCGAGGGCGGCGTGCCATCCACTGGTGGCCTGGTAGCCGGTGCACTGCTCAGTGCCGGTGTCGGGTTATGGCTGGGACGCAGGCGCCGCCAGCAGCGTGCCGCAGCCTCATCGCTACCGGGCCAGGCGGCGGGGCAGAGCGTCGCGCACGCCGGGACCGCCTCCCATGGCAGCAGCCACCATGGGCTGCCGGCGGGACTGGAGCGCGCCTTGCGCGTGGTGACCCTGGCCATGCCCCTGATCGCGGCCTGGCGCAAGGGGGCGGCGCGAGCCAGGGCGGCGGCGGCCAAGGGCAACAAGGAAGCGCCACTGCCAGCGGATGCGCCGGCCCGCATCGATATCGTCAAGGCCAGGCTGGAACCGGCGCCCTCCGATTACCTGGACCCGGCCGCCGAGGTCAAGATGATCCGGGGCGGCACGCGCGCCCAGCAGGCCTGGCAGATGACCCTGGCCGCCATCAATGCCTGGATCGATGACTTCGCGCCCAGCATGGGCGCGGCCATCGCCTACTACACCATCTTCTCGATTGCGCCCATGCTGGTGATCGCCATCGCGGTGGCCGGCATGCTGTTCGGCCACGACGCCGCGCAGGGCGAGATCGTCAACCAGATCCGCGACATCGTCGGTACCGAAGGGGCCTTCGCCATTCAGGGTTTGCTGAAGTCGGTGAGCCAGCCGCGCGAGGGCATGATCGCCGCCGGCATTTCGGTGGTGACGCTGGTCATCGGTGCCACGGCCGTGTTTTCCGAACTGCAGAGTGCACTGGACCGCATCTGGCGCATCCCCGCGGTCAAGCGCAAGAGCGGTGTGTGGCAACTGGCGCGTACGCGGCTGCTGTCCTTCGGTCTCATCATCGGTCTGGGCTTCCTGCTGATCATCTCGCTGGTGGTCAGTGCGGCGCTGGCGGCGCTGGGACGCTGGTGGGGCGGTTGGTTCGAGGGCTGGCAACTGTTGCTGCAGATGCTCAACTTCGTGCTGTCCTTCGTGGTGTTCTCCACGCTCTTCTCGATGATCTACAAGTTCATGCCGCGCGTGACCCTGTCCTGGCATGACGTGTGGATCGGTGCCGGGGCCACGACCGTGCTCTTCATCATCGGCAAGTACCTGATCGGCCTGTATCTGGGCAGCACCGGCATGACCTCGGGCTTCGGGGCGGCCGGCTCGTTCGCGCTGCTGCTGCTGTGGATCTACTATTCGGCGCAGATCTTCCTGCTGGGGGCCGAATTCACCTGGATCTACGCCAACAACTTCGGTTCACGTGCCAGGCGCCAGCGGCTGGTCAATACCGTGGAAGATCATCACGTGAGCATCGAGCAGGCGCAGCAGGTGGTGCGATCAGGAGACAACGCGCGCTAAACCGGCAGAAGGGCTGCACTGTCCTCGCTGGCCCAGCGTCGCAGGGTGTCGCCAAAGCCGCCGCGCGCCTTGCTCTGTTGGCGGGTGCTGGTGACCACGCGCACCTGCGCGCTCCAGGCAATGCGGGCGCCGATGCCCTGCAGGGCCTGTACCAGGGCGACATCCTCATGACAGCGCAGCGGTGGAAAACCGCCTGCGCGCACATACGCTTCTGCACTGACGCCGAGATTGGCACCATGGATATGGTCATGGCCGTCCTGGTCGCGATAGTGGCGCGCGAAGCGTTGCTGCACTTCCGGAGGATGATCGTGCCAACTGTCGGGTGTGACCGTGCCACAGACCGCTTCCGCTTTCAGGTGCAGCTGTGCTGCCAGCCAGTCGGGCGAGACCAGGGTATCGGCATCGGTAAAGGCCAGCCAGCGTGCACCCTCGGCAATCAGTGAGCGGGCGCCATGATGGCGCGCCACGCCGACATTGCCGACCTGCAGCGGCAGCAGCCTCACCGGGTGACGGCGCGCGATGGCCTCGGAAGCATCGCTGCAACTGTCGAGCACCACCACGATGCGTACTGCCTCGCCCTGCAGTTGCGCATGCGAAGCGGCCTTGCGCACGGCCCGCAAGCAGGCGTGCAGGGTGGCTTCTTCGTCGTGCGCGGGGATGACGATGCCGATCATGCTCACTCCTTCCAGAATGATGGTGTGCGTGCGATATCAAGGTTGGATCAGATCCTGCGCCAGAGATCGATCAGGATGTCCTCGTCTTCATAGCAGGCCTGGCGCTTCAGGCGCGGGTGGGTATCGATGAGCTGGTGCATGGGCTGGGTGGCCAGCAGGCGGTCATCGAAATCCTTCTTCCAGTGGCAGGCCAGCAGGTGGCCCTGCGGCGCCAGGCTGGCGGCGGCCAGCGCCGCCAGCTCGGCCACGTTGGGTGCGTCGAAGTAGTAGCACAGCTCGGAAAACACGATCAGCCCCAGCGGCGGCATGTCCTGCGCCGCCGTCGGCCATTGTTCGGGCAGCGACTGCCGGCGCACCTGGACGTGCGGCAGGTGCGCGGTCTTTTCCCGGGCGATACGCACCGCTTCCGCGCAAAAATCGGAGGCCATCAGCCACTGGCAGCGGGTCGCCAGTTGCAGCGTCAGTTCACCGCTGCCGCATCCGGGTTCGAAGATGGCATTGCACTGCCGACGCGGCAGGATGGCCTCGATGATGGCGCGCTTGCGCTGTTCGTACCAGCGCTCGCGCGTCTTCCAGGGATCGTCGCTGCCCGCGTACAACTGGTCGAAATGGCCGCTGGCCGGAAACTGCGCTGTCGTCATAGGAAGAACACCTCATAGGGCCGCACGAAGTGCGCCAGCACGCCGGCCGGCAACACCGGATCGCGTTGGCCGTCGCGTCCGACCTGGCTGTGATAACAGCGCAGGGCGCGCCGTTTCATCATGCCGGTTCCGGCATCGAAGCTGAGTTTGTGCGCCCGGCCCCAGGGAAAATCGCCCCCCAGTGGTTGCGCCCAGTGCCAGCCCCAGATCGGCACTTCCACGAGCTTGCAGCCCAGTTCGTGTTCCAGTTCGGCGGCCACTTCGCCCACGGTTTCGTGATCGGGATGGCCGTCCAGGCGCCACGGTGCAAAGACGATGTCGGTAGGGCGCAATTGCGCGATCAGCCAGGCCTTCAGTTCCAGCCGATGTTGGCCGATCTGGCCGTCCGCAATCCTGGCCCGCAGGATCTGTGCCTGACCCGCGCCCAGACATTCCAGCGCCGCCCGGCTCTCCGCCGCACGCAGCAGGGGCAGGCGCGCGGCCAGGGGTGATGTCGCAGGATGGCTGTGCTCACCGTCACTGACGGCCACTACTGCGATTTCACGCATCATGCCGGCCAGTTGCGCGATCAGTCCGCCACAACCCAGCGTTTCGTCATCGGGATGCGGCGCCAGAATGACCGCACGTGAGCGTGGCGGCACCAGGTGGCACAGCTCCAGTTCGGGCAGAGCGTGCAGGCGCTGGCAGGATTGCCACACCTCCTCGGCGGTGCCATGGACGATATCGATATGGCGCGCCGAGTCTGCCGTCACGATGGACGGCGTGGCATTCACAGTAGGCATGGAGAAGGCTCCTCTTCAAGACTGGCGCTGGCCAGCGCCGCCAGATCGCGTTCGGCGTGGCTCTGGCGCAGCCACACCGGCAGGTCGGCCAGCAGGCGCGCACTGTGCCGGCTGCCGCAATAGGGGTGGGGACCGAGTGCGGCCCCCAGATCATCGATGATCTGCAGGCTGGATCGCTCCACGATCAGACGGGCGCGCAGGGCATCCTGCATGGCGTTGGCGCGTGGATGAGCATCAATGCGTGCGGCACTCTCGCGCAGGCAGGTGGCTGCCGCATGCTGGCCGCACAGCGCACTGCCCAGTCGCGCCAGCGCATGGCTGTCGGCGCGCCGTCTCAAGCCTTGTCGCAATGCGGCTACCAGCGCGCTGGCAGCGCCGTACCAGCAGGCGGCAATGCCGACGCCGCCGTGCCAGAAACCGGCACGCTCCAGATAAAAGCCGGGAGCACCGACCACCTGCGCTACCACGTTGCGCAGGTGCAGGCGCGCGGTGCGCGTGGCTGCCATGCCGACGGCATCCCAGTCATCTTCGATGATGGTGACGCCCGGCTGACCCAGCTCCAGCGCCAGCAGCCAATAGCGGTCGTCGTCGTCACGGTGGCCGAGCAGGGCATGGGTGACAGCGGTCGCGCCGGAGCACCAGGATTTCTCGCCGTCGAGGATGACGTGATCTCCCTGTGCCGTCATGCGCAGGCTGCCCGGTCGGCCCTGGGCACACCAGACGGCCCAGATGGAATGCAGCGGCAAGGGCCGCCGGGCCTCGGCCAGGATCGCCAGGGCGTCAGTATGGGCTTCAAACAATTTGGCCAGCGACAGATCCTGAGCGGCGACGGCGGCCAGCGTTTGCCAGCGACCCAGCGTCTCGCCCTGACCGGGCAGGGGCAAGCGGTCCAGTCCCGCCACCACCAATTGACGCAGCAGGCGCGCAACGACCATGGGCAGCTGCGCGTGGCTGGCTTCCTGCAGGGCGGGCGCGATGAATTCCTCGAGCGCGGCAGGCAAGGAAGGGCAGGGTGGAGCATAACGGCGGGCGGGGCTGCTCATCATGATGCGGGGAAAAGATCAAGCGCACAGGCTGTGCAATGGGAGGCAGTATGCGCGTATTCGCGCTGGCAAGATGTCGGCGCGCTGCCGTGTTTGCCGTAGGAATTCATTAGCGCAGGGGCATGTCGCAGCGCTGCCTGTAGGAATGCGGAGCGCTGAAAATCGGTGCAGCGCCTACAGCCAAATTGCGTCGTCACTTTCATCATGAAGCTCCGGACGCAGAAGATGTCAGAAGATGTTCATGCGCTGCGCCAAAGGGCGACCAGGTGATTACGCAGGGCGTCCCCCCACGAAACTGTCACGCTCGGAGAAGCGACATGAAAACCAAGGATATCCCCGAACAAGCCCATTTCGACGAATACAACAACGCCGCCGGTGGCTGGGGCTCGGTCAAGGCACTGGGTGCCATTCTGCAGCAGGAGCACGTGATCGCTACTGGCACGCGCATCCTGATGAAGCAGAACAAGCCCGATGGCTTTGCCTGCGTCAGCTGTTCCTGGGCCAAGCCGGCGGATCCGCATCTGTTCGAATTCTGTGAGAACGGCGCCAAGGCCACCGCCTGGGAAATCACCGGCAAGCGTGCCACGCCTGACTTCTTCGCCCGGCATACCGTGGCCGAGATGGAAAGCTGGAACGATCTCGAACTTGAATCCACCGGTCGCCTCACCGAGCCCATGAAATACGACGCCGCCAGCGACCGCTATCTGCCGGTCTCGTGGGACGAGGCCTTCGATGACATCGCCGCGCAATTGCGTGCCATGGATCCGAAGAAGGTGGTGTTCTATGCCTCCGGACGCGCCTCGCTGGAGACCTCCTACCTGTACCAGCTCATGGCGCGCATGTATGGCACCAACAACCTGCCGGACAGTTCCAACATGTGCCACGAATCCACATCGGTGGCGCTGCCGCAGACCATCGGCGTACCGGTGGGCACGGTCACGCTGGACGATTTCGGGCAGACCGAGTGCATCCTCTTCTTCGGTCACAACACCGGCACCAATGCCCCGCGCATGCTGCATCCACTGGAGCAGGCGCGCAAGCGCGGCGTCCCGGTGATCACCTTCAATCCCTTGCGCGAACGCGGCCTGGAGCGCTTTGTCAATCCGCAATCGCCCAAGGAGATGATCACCCCCGTACATACCGACATCAGTTCGCAATATGTGCAGATCAGGATCGGTGGCGACACTGCCGCCGCCATCGGCATGGCCAAGCGCATCCTGGAACGCGACGACCGCGCCCGTACTGAAGGTTTGCCGCGCCTGCTGGACGTGGCCTTCATCGAGGAACACACTAGTGGCTTCGAGGAATTCGCGGCGGCCGCGCGCGCGGCCCAGTGGAGCGAGATCGAACGCCACGCCGGCGTCTCGCGGGCAGAGCTGGAGTTGGCTGCGGATACCTATGCCAGTGCCGGTCGCGCCATGCTCATGTATGGCATGGGCGTGACCCAGCATCGCGAAGCGGTGCGCACCATCCACATGCTGACCAATCTGCTGCTCATGCGCGGCAATATCGGCAAGCCCGGTGCCGGCATCTGCCCGATCCGAGGCCACTCCAATGTGCAGGGCCAGCGTACCGTGGGCATCACCGAAAAACCGCAGATGGTACCCAACGACAAGCTGCGCGCGCTTTATCATTTCGAGCCGCCGATGGAGCAGGGGCTCAATACGGTGGAAGCCTGCGAGAAGATCCGTGACGGCGCGTTGTCCGCCTTCTTCATGCTGGGCGGCAATTTCGTGCGCGCCATTCCCGATCATGGTGTGATGGAACCTGCCTGGCGCAAGCTGCCACTGACGGTTCAGGTGGTGACGCACTTCAATCGGTCCTGCGTGATCCACGGACAGACATCCTACGTGCTGCCCTGCCTGGGTCGCATCGAGATCGATCGCCAGCGCAGTGGCGAGCAGGCGGTGTCGGTGGAAGACAGTACCGGCTGCATGCACGGTTCACGCGGCCGCGCCGAGCCGGCTTCGCCCCGGCTGCTGTCGGAACCGGCCATCGTGGCCGAGCTGGCCAAGCGCCTGCTGCCTGCGAATGCACACGTGGACTGGGATGCCTGGGTCGGGGATTACGCCCTGATTCGTGACGCCATCGAAGCGACCTATCCGGACATCTTCCGTGACTTCAATGAGCGCATGTGGACGCCCGGCGGCTTTGCGCGTCCGCTGGCGGCCCGCGAGCGGCAGTGGACGACACCCAATGGCAAGGCCAACTTCAAGACCCCGCAGGGATTCGAGCCGGACCCCGACATGCCCGCTGATGCGGCGGGCGTGCTGCGCCTGATGACCACGCGTGGGGACAGCCAGTTCAACACCACCGTGTATTCGCTGGACGATCGTTTCCGTGGAGTCTGGGGGACGCGCCGCGTGCTGCTGATGAACCAGCGCGATCTGCAGCAGCAGGGATTGGGGGCAGGTGATTTCGTGACGGCCGAGACGGTCTCGGAGGATGGCGTGGAGCGCCGCGTGGATCATCTGCGCGTGGAACCCTTCGATATTCCGGTGGGCTGCGTGATGGGTTACTTCCCCGAACTCAACCGGCTCATTCCGCTGTTCCATCACGCGCGGGGCAGCAAGGTGCCGGCGGCCAAGTCGATTCCGATTCGCTTGATTCCGGAAATTGCCGAGCCAGTGTTGTCCTGAGCACGGAGCTCAGGTTTTTCGAGAAGTCGTCAGAGAATGGAGGGACAGACTTGCCGCAGAGGGGAGGCATGGGCAAGCTGGCGTGCTGACTCGGAGAAATAAGTCCAGGTCTAATAAATTGAGTAAATACTGATAATGGACTTATAATTAAGGCGCATGAATTCGATCAAGTGGCACCCAAGAGCTATCAGGCAGTTATTGAAGATCAACCGCTCCGATCAAATCAGAATCAAGGACGCAACGGCCAAGTTGGAACTGATGCCGCATTGCCAGCAAGTGAAATCGCTGACGAATCATCCTTGTCAATTTCGGCTTCGGGTTGGTCACTATCGAGTCTTCTTCAACTTCGACGGAACTGTCCGCATTGTCTTTATCGAGGAAGTGAGCAAGCGCAATGAACGCACGTACTAATACTCAGATCATCCACGGGGCCGATGGAAAGCCGGCCTTCGTCGTGATCCCGTATGCGGATTATGTCAAGGAGCTCCCTCAAGAGGATGAAGCCTACGTTCCGCACGAGGTCGTCGCGATGATGGTCGAACACCAATGGACCCCCATGCGCAGCTGGCGCGAGCATCTGAACCTGACCCAGCAGGAGGTCGCCGCGCGCATAGGTATCTCGCAGTCGGCTTATGCACAGCAGGAACGCAGTACCCGCTTGCGCCCGCTGTCGTTGGAGCGGATCGCAGCGGCACTGGGAGTAAGCATCGAGCAACTGGATTTCTGAGCTACTTTGCAAGAGCGAAAAAAGCCCCGCCGAAGCGGGGCCAAGAGGGAACTGAGGATACCTCAGGTTACAACACAAAAACACCTTGCTTGCTGGCGCGCCTGTCCTGAGCAATGATGGATATCGCCTCAGGCATGCGCTGCCGGACGAGGGCGATCATACGAAGGCGGCACGTCGTTGTCTCATGCTTTTGAAACATGAACGAATGCACGTCGTGCATGAGTCCGGCCAGTCCCCATCTGCTTTGCAGGGCAGCACACACAAAGCGCAGGTGAAAAAAAAGACCGCTCGCGCGGCCCCGGTGCAGGTCTGTGCAGGTGGACCGACTAAAAGAATTCCACCGTGTCGTTGGTCGTGATACCCGAGCGCAGCACACCCGAATTGACCAGTTCCTGGTAGTAGCAGATGCGATTGCGACCGCTCTTCTTGGCGTGATAGAGCGCCTGGTCGGCATGGCCCAGGATCACCACCGGCGTCTCCCGCGCGATATTGACGAAACCCAGGCTCACCGTCACCTTGCCGACCTGCGGGAAATCGTATTCCTGCACGTTCTGGCGGAAGCGGTCGAAGATCTTGCGCGCATCGGTGAGCGTGGTCGAGCGCAGCAAGATCACGAATTCCTCACCACCGAAACGGAAGATGCGGTCATGCGCACGGAACGATGCGCGCAGGATATTGGCCACCAGGATCAACACCTCATCCCCGTACAGATGGCCGTAGCGATCATTGACCTGTTTGAAGTGATCGATGTCGACCACCGCCAGCCAGTGACCCTTGGGTTCGTCGTTGCTCTCGTGACGGCGCTCGTCACGGTCCACCGAGTGCGCCTCGTGCGGCGCGATGGCAAAGGCGTAGCGGGTGAACTGTTCATCGAAGGTCTTGCGGTTGAACAGGCCAGTGAGTGCATCGCGCTCGCTGTAGTCGAGCAGGCTCTGGTAATTGCAATAGACGTGGAAGATGCCGTGGATCACGTCCAGCATGGCCGGTGCAAAGGGAACCTGGCTACGGATCTCCAGGCAGGAATTCATCTTGCCATGCAGCCAGACCGGCAGCCACAAAAGGTGCTGGCCATCGGCCGTGGTCTCCTGGAACTCATTGAGATGATTGCGGATGCAGGCCAGCATGGCCGGATAGGTCGACAGCGGTTCCTTGGGATCGTCGCTGGTGAGCTCGGCGATGGTGTGCACGGCGCCATCGCGGATGACCATCTTTTCCTGCACGAAGTGTTCATCACGCAGCGTGAAGATGTCGAGCATGCGGATGGCCTCGACGTCGGTCAGCTGGTACAGCGCGGAGATGACGGAGATGGCCAGGCGGGAATGCTCCCGGTGGGCCGTGATTTCTACCAGATGCTTGAGCAGCGGTTTTTTCATCTCGTCGTCGATGTCCTGCATGAGCCCATTGTTCTATGTATGGTCGGTACTCGGCTGTGCTTGCCCGGCGTCTTCGACAGCGGGCTGGCTGACATGCCATGAAGCAGTGCCCGGCCATCGGCAGGAGCGCAGTCAGGAGCAAGGCATGTCACAGCGCAACGAAGACGATCCCGTTGCAAGATTCACGCCATCAAGCTAGCACGGAAGCAAAGCGATTTTACAGGCGGCAAGCAGGGGAATGAAGCAGTTTCTGCATTTCACTGCAGAAAAATCACCATTTCATTTCCATGTGGAAACTTCAACTCTTGCGTGATTTTCACTTACGTGCGACTTGGTGAGTTTTTCTCTCCCGGGCGCCTTCCGATATCAGACAAACCGGCTACAAACCAGCTGTGTAGCGGAATTGACGCTGATCTGACATTGTCTGCCGGCGACCGGTCCTGCTTCTCATGCTCCGAAAATCAATACGCCAGTTCCGGGATTGACTTAAAAAATCGCCGACTGGGTAGCCGGCGATTTTTGTTTATATCATTTACGATCTTGTTTCGGATTGCCGATGGCGGCTACCCTCCATCCAGCCTCAGGCATAGATGATCAGCAGGGCGACGGCAATGATGAGACCGAACTTGGTGATCTTGTAGACGGTCTTGTTCCAGTTCTTGAAGCGGCGGCGATACTGCCCGGCCAGCCAGACGAAACGGAACAGCTTGTTGACGCGCCCGGTCTGGTCGCCGGTCTCATTGGGGGAGGCGGCGGCGGTCATCATGGTGCGGCCGAGGAAGCCATTGATGGCTTCTGCCCAGCGATAGCGCAGCGGCCGCTCGACATCGCAGAAGAGGATGATACGGTTCGTCTCGGTACCGTTCTGCGCCCAGTGGATGAAGGTCTCGTCGAACACCACGCTCTGGCCATCGCGCCAGCTGTAGCGCTGGCCGTCGACTTCGATGAAGCAGCGGTCATCGTTGGGCGTGACCAGGCCCAGGTGGTAGCGCAGCGAACCGGCGAAGGGGTCGCGGTGCGGATTGAGGGTCCCGCCCGGGGCCAGCTCGGCGAACATGGCGGCCTTGACCGAGGGAATGCGCTTCAAGATTTCCACGGTCTTGGGGCAGAACTTCTCGGCCGAGGGATGACTGGCGTTGTACCACTTGAGGTAGAAGCGCTTCCAGCCAGCCTTGAAGAAGGAGTTGAAACCGGCATCATCATTTTTCTCCGCCGCCTTGATCTTGGCCATTTCACGCAGGGCCACGGCTTCGTCGCGGATCACTTCCCAGTTCTGGTCGATGATGGCCAGGTCATCAAACTGCTTGACGGCCGGATAAGGCACGGCTGGCACGCGCGAAAACGCGTACATGAACAGATTGATCGGCGACATGATCGACGAGTGGTCGAAGAACTGCCGAAGGAAGGGCAGGCGCACCCGACCTCGGAAGTGGATGAACAGGATGGAAAAGAGATAAATGAAGACAATTGCCCATTTCATTGCAGGGTCCTTTGATGTTGCCGGCCTCTTCAACTGAAGGAAAAGGCTGTGACGGATATCCGTCCATATGGGGTCGGGAGCAGGGAGATCAACGACAACAAGCGGTTCGAGCCGGGGCAGCAGCAGAAAAAAACAGGCTGGAAGAAGCCATGATGCCGCAAGATGCACGATGATGAGTTGAAATCCCGCTCACTGCGCAGGCCCGGCCAGACGCCGGCGACGCAGAGCAAGCGAGGATTCTACACCAAGGGGGAGTCAGCGTTTGTAAGGAGGGCTGATTGCCCTATGTGAATATTCTTTCAACAGCGGCTTGCGCTGATCCAGATCAAGGGGATAAAAAAAGGACCGGGAGTCCGGTCCTTCGCGAGAGGGTGAAGCAAAAGGCTCAAGCGGCCTGGGTCACCACCTGGCGTGCCCGGTTCCAGCGCGGCAGTCCGGTGAAGGCGAAATCGATTTCCGGCACTTGGCCGGAGACGATCTCGGCAATCGCGCGGCCCGAACCGCAGCCCATGGTCCAGCCCAGGGTGCCGTGACCGGTGTTCAGATACAGGTTGGCGAACTTGGTCTTGCCCACATAGGGGACGTTGGAGGGCGTCAGCGGACGCAGGCCGGTCCAGTAGGTCGGGTTTTCGTAGTCGCAGCCATCGGGGAACAGTTCACGGGTACGGCGGGTGATGGCTTCGCAGCGGGTGGTGTTCAGTTCGCGGGTATAGCCGTTCAGTTCGCAGGTACCGGCCACGCGCAGGCGGTCGCCCAGGCGCGAGACCACCAGCTTGTAGCCGTCGTCGGTGAGCGAGACGGTGGGGGCGGCGTCCGGGTTGGTGACCTTGTAGGTGGCCGAATAGCCCTTGCCGGGGTAGAGCAGCAGGTCGATGCCCAGCGGCTTGACCAGTTGCTGCGAGAAGCTGCCCATGGCGACCACGAAGGTGTCGGCCTGCAAGACTTCATGGCGGCCGTCCGGGTTGATGATTTCCACGCCGGTCACGCGGGCCGATGCACCGGCACCTTCGGTAATGAGACGGGTGATGGTGGTGGAATAGCGGAATTCGACGCCGGCTTCCTCGCTCTTCTTGGCCAGGCCGGTGGTGAGCTTGAAGACGTCACCCGATTCATCGGTGGCGGTGAAGTCGCCGCCGACGATCTTGTTGCGGATCGAGGCCAGTGCCGGTTCGATGCGTATCACTTCATCGGCACCGATGGATTCGCGTGGGCAGCCCAGGTCGCGCATGAGTTTGGCGGCCGGCAGGGAGTCCTGGAATTCCTTTTCTTCAGTATAGAAGTGCAGGATCCCGCGGGTCAGGTGGTCGTACTGCACGCCCGTCTCTGCGCGCACGGCCTGCAGGGTCTGGCGGCTGTATTCGCACAGGGCGACGATGTTGCGGATGTTCTCGTCGGTGCGGGCGGCGGTGCATTCGCGCAGGAAGGCCACGGCCCACTTCCATTGCAGCCATTCCGGACGGAAGCGGTAGAGCAGCGGGGCGTCTTCCTTGCCCAGCCACTTCAAGACCTTCATCGGGGCAGCCGGATTGGCCCAGGGTTCAGCGTGCGAGACCGAGATCTGGCAGCCGTTGGCGAAGCTGGTTTCCTGCGCTGCGCCGGGCTGACGGTCAATGACGGTGACGTCGTAGCCCTGCTTCTTCAGGAACCAGGCCGAAGCGGTTCCGATAATGCCTGCGCCCAATACGATCACTTTCATCTTGCTCTCCCGGTGTTGCGTGAACTTGCTGTGGTTGTTCGGACGTTCGCATCCCTGAATTCAAATGCGAACAATGCAAGCATTGTAAGAAAAGCGCGATTGCAGATGTGATCAATACTGGATCAATTTTTTGTGAATAAAAAGACTGATGCGGAATTTTTATTCAAAATAAAAAGAAAAATCAGATCGTATTTACATTTTTGAAGATGTGAAACGTGCCATCTCTTCCGCGACGGCCCGCTCTACCGTTTCGGTCAAGGCATCGCGCAGGCCTTCCCTGACGCGCTGCATCACGATCTCGGAAAGATGGTCCAGGGCCAGCGCCATCTGGTCTTGCAGGTGTTGGTGCAGCACGGTATCGACGCGTTCGAGCAGGCTTTGCAGGACGTTTTCGCGGATTTCCTGTTCCCATTGGCGGTATTGCTCGGCGACCGGGGTAACCGGGGGCATGGCGGCCATCATGGGCGCCGCAGCGGCGGGCGCCTGGTAGCTGGCCGCAGCAGGCTGGGTGTGGAAGGCGCCGGGTTGCGCGGGCGCGGTGTAATCCGGGGCGGCAGGTGCCAGCGGGATGATCTCGGTGAGGAGGGGAATGCTGTTGTCGTCGTGGTTCATGGCATGAGCGGGCGGGGCGGGCTCAGGCGGCCACATGGTGCGAGAGGGGGTAGCCGCGTTCTTTATAGAAACGGTAGCGGTCACGGCCGGCGGCCTTGTCGGCATCGTCGGCGGAAATGATTTCCAGCAGGCGTTCGAAGCGGGCGAAGTGCGCGGGGGTGTCGCCACCCAGGTTGATGAGGATCTGGTGGTGCGGCAGTTCGGTGCTGTCGTCGGCGGTCAGGATGATGGGCGTCTGCGCCGCCAGCGGGTCGCCGGCCATCACGTGGGGCAGGAAATCCTGCTCGGAGAAGCTCCAGAGCGCCTGGTCGAGCTGCTGCAACTCGGCGCGGTCGGGCGTGCGCAGCACCAGGTTGGCGCCGGAAGCGCGCGCTTTGCGCACCAGACGGCACACGTAAGCGATCTTTTGCGGGACGTTGCTGTGAAAGTCGATTCGGGTCATCCCGCCAGTATAGTGGGTCGCGGTGCAGCAGGCTATCGGAGTGCCAAAGAACGCCCTTGTCCGCCGGATTTCGGTGGTGGTTCCCGTCAGGTGAGTCGATCTTTTTCGAGAAATGGAGCCTGATTGCTTGAGGGCAATCTGCTTTGCCGGTTGTCAAATTTAGACTCCTTTCACTCCAAAACGTCAGCACCTCTTCAGCGAGCGCTGATGGGCTTTGGGGCGAGCGTTTGCGACTGATGGAAGGAGCAAAAATGAAACACACGGAATCGGATGGGCGGCACTTGGCAAGCGATTTTTCAGGCAGCATCGGCACGCATGGCCTTCTACAAGCTGGCCACCTGTGCCGGACGGGAGATCGCGCATGAAGATCATCGGTTGGATTCGCTACGGTGACAAAGCCGCCTGCGGCGGTACGGTGATCGAAGGTGACCAGACTTGCCTCAGCCATGGGCGTGCCTACGCATTCCAAGGCGCTCGCATGGCGTGCCGCAAGCATGAGCAAGATTCTGGTGCAACAAGCCAAGGTGCGGACCAACACCATCAAGGACTCGGTGTGCAAGATTGACGTGCCTGTCGTGAAATTCTCGGACCTGTGGGACAACTACGTGAGTGGCGCTCCGTTCAAGCCGGGGCCTGAGGACAAAGGGGACTACAGCAACCAGTGCGCCTTGCGCGTCAGTGCCACATTTCACAAGGTGGGCATTCAGATGAGCTCCTTCTCGCAGAAGACGGTCAAGCCGATGCCAGGCGCCAAAGCCTTGGGCCGTGTCATGATGGATGGCAAGCCGGCAGCCGTGCGAGCGTATGAGCTTGGCGAATGGCTCAAGCTGCAACCATTCTGCGGTTTGCCCAAGCAGCCAGAGGACATCACAGGCAAGGATTGGGAGTCGAAGGTGAAAGGGCGTACAGGGATCATCATGTTTCATGCTTATTGGACGCGAGAAGGGCAAACTGCCGCTAATGCCAGCGGTGGACATATCGACCTGTGGAATGGATCACGACTCACCAACAACGGAATCGCTGGGACGTTAGAAACATTCGCACGATTCTCACTGGGCATCCATCGCCCTTGGCCTCACTTTTACTCTGACCTTAGAGCGTCAAAACTCATACTCTTCTTTGAGGTGAAGTGATCATGAGAAAGACTGCTCTGTTCTGTGCAGGACTTCTAATCGGATACATTTTCGACTTGATTCCTTCGCTGTTTGAAATCGTGGCCAATACCAACATCTGTATCGAATCATGTCCTGGCGTACTACGTGGAATTTCACTTGCAATCTATGCCGCGATGCCAATTCTGTGGGGAGCTGGTCTGCCGCTCACCGTTGGAAAACCTCAGGCATCCAGGATCTTGATTTGCTTGTTGCTTGCGTCGACGTTTGTCATGCTCATATTGACGTGGTTTCTCTATGTCCATCAGCATCCTCATTGATCCAGCAAGTGGACCTGGGGCAAGGCCTTGTCATTTCTGGTGCTCGGTACATTGGCTTCAGCGTCAATCCCTGAGCAGGTTTCGCTAGCCACGAAAATGTATCAATGCGTTTCACCGGTAGAGACAACAGTCCCGGAAACAACAAAGCCCCGGTTTCCACCGAGGCTTTGTTTACTACCTGAAGAATTGGCGACTCAGGCCGCCATCCCACTATGCCGCAACAGCGCATCAATGCTCGGCTCCCGCCCACGGAACGCCTTGAAGGACTCGATGGCCGGACGCGAACCGCCCACGGCCAGGATTTCCTGCTGGAAGCGGCGGCCGGTTTCCAGCGAGATCACATTGCCGCTGCTGGCAGCTGCCTCTTCAAAGGCGCTGTAAGCGTCAGCCGACAGCACTTCCGCCCACTTGTAGCTGTAGTAACCCGCCGCATACCCACCCGCAAAGATGTGCGAGAACGAATGCTGGAAACGGTTGAACTCCGGCGGACGGATCACGGCGATGCGGTCGCGCACGCTGTCGAGCAGTTGCTGCACGGTCTGATTGCCGCCCACTTCATATTCATGGTGGATCAGCATGTCGAACAGCGAAAACTCCACCTGGCGCAGCATCTGCAAGCCGGACTGGAAGTTCTTGGCGGCGATCATCTTGTCATACAGCGCACGCGGCAGCGGCGCGCCGGTCTCGGCATGCGCGGTCAGTTGCTGCAGCACATCCCATTCCCAGCAGAAGTTTTCCATGAACTGTGAAGGCAGTTCCACCGCATCCCATTCCACGCCGGAAATACCCGATACGCCCACTTCATCGACCTGCGTCAGCATGTGGTGCAGGCCATGGCCAAACTCATGGAACAGGGTGATGACTTCATCATGGGTGAACAGGGCCGGCTTGGTCACGCCATCGACCACGGCAGGTTCGGTGAAATTGCAGACCAGATAGGCAATCGGGGTTTGCACGCCCTGCGCGGTGAGGCGGCGGGCGCGGGCGTCATCCATCCAGGCGCCGCCACGCTTGCCGGAGCGGGCATACAGGTCCAGATAGAACTGGCCGACCAGCTGGCCATCGCGCTCGATGCGGAAGAACTTCACATCCTTGTGCCAGACCGGGGCGGTATCGGGCTTGATCTGCACGCCGAACAGTTGCTGCGCTACCTGGAACAGGCCGCCGACCACCTTGGGTTCGGGGAAATATTGCTTCACTTCCTGTTCCGAGAAGGCGTAGCGCTGCTCGCGCAGCTTTTCGGAGGCATAGGTGCTGTCCCAGGCCTTGAGCTCATCCAGGCCCAGCTTTTCGCGGGCGAAGGTCTTCAGTTCTTCATAGTCTTTCTGACCGAAGGGGCGGGCGCGCTGGCCCAGGTCTTCCAGGAAGGCGATCACTTCGCTGGGTGACTTGGCCATCTTGGCCACCAGCGAGACTTCGGCGAAGTTGGCATAGCCCAGCAATTGCGCTTCTTCCTTGCGCAGTTGCAGGATCTGGTCGATGTTGGCGCTGTTGTCCCATTCGGGCTTTGCGCCCAGTTCCGACGCCTTGGTCGCGTTGGCGCGGTAGATCTTCTCGCGCAGCGCGCGATTATCTGCATATTGCAGAACCGGGAAATACGAGGGGAAGTGCAGCGTGAACTTGTAGCCGGGCTTGCCGTCCTTCTCGGCGGCGGCACGTGCAGCTTGCTTCACATCGGTCGGAAGCCCCGACAGTTCGGCCTCGTCCTCGACGAAGAGGGCGAAGTCATTGGTGGCGTCCAGCACGTTTTCGGAGAAACGCGTGGTCAGCATGGCCTGCTTTTCCTGGATCTCGGCGAAGCGTTCCTTCTTGTCCTCGGCCAGTTCGGCGCCGGACAGACGGAAATCGCGCACGGCATTGTCCACCACCTTGCGGCGCGCGGCCGACAGGGAAGCGAAGGCCGGGCTGGTCTGCAGCGCCTTGTACTTCTCGAACAAGGCCAGGTTCTGGCCCAGCCCGGTCCAGAATTCCACCAGGCGCGGCTGGTTCTCATTGTAGGTGGCGCGCAGGGCCGGGGTGTCCATCACCGAATTCAAGTGGCCGACCACGCTCCAGGCGCGGCCCAGCTTTTCGGTGGCCGATTCCAGCGGCTCGACGAAATTGTCCCAGGTGACTTCGGCCATCGGCGCTTCCAGTTCGGTGACCAGACGGCTGGCGTCGGCCAGCAGCTTGTCCAGCGCCGGGGTGACGTGTTCGGGCTGGATGGCGTCGAACTGGGCATAGCCCGAGAAATCGAGCAGGGGATTGGCGGCGATGTCGGTGGTGGTCATGGGCTCTCGTTTCTCTGAAAACATCCGGCAGCCAGGCTGCCGGAGGGTATTGCGCTAGGGGCGTGCCGATCAGCTGCGTTCGGCGGCTTCGATGGTGTTGACCAGCAGCATGGTGATGGTCATCGGACCCACGCCACCCGGCACCGGGGTGATCCAGCCGGCGACTTCCTTCGCGTTGGCGAAATCGACGTCGCCACACAGCTTGCCGTTGTCATCGCGGTTCATGCCGACGTCGATGACGACCGCGCCAGGCTTGACCATATCCGCAGTGACAATGTTGCGCTTGCCGGTGGCGACCACCAGGATGTCGGCCTGGCGGGTGTGGTGGCCGAGGTCACGGGTCTTGGAGTTACAGATAGTGACGGTGGCACCCGCTTGCAAGAGCAACATGGCTTGCGGCTTGCCGACGATGTTGGAAGCCCCCACCACCACGGCATTGGCGCCGCGCACCGGGTAATTGATCGATTCCAGCATCTTCATGACGCCGTAGGGCGTGCAGGGGCGGAACAGCGGCTGGCCGGTCATCAACAGGCCGGCGTTGCTGACGTGGAAGCCGTCCACATCCTTTTCCGGGGCGATGGCTTCGATCACCTTGTGGGCGTCGATGTGCGCCGGCAGCGGCAGCTGCACCAGGATGCCGTTGATCTTGGGATCGCCGTTGAGGGCGTCGATGCGGGCCAGGAGCTCGGCTTCCGTCATCGTGGCTTCATATTTCTCAAGAACAGAATGAAGGCCATTGTCCTGGCAGGCCTTGACCTTGTTGCGCACGTAGACCTGGGAAGCCGGGCTGTCGCCCACCAGGATCACGGCCAGGCCGGGTTGCTTGCCTTGGGCGGTGAGGGCGGCGGCGCGCTGGGCCACTTCGGCGCGCAGTTGTTGGGAGAGCAGGTTTCCGTCGATCAGTTGGGCAGACATGGCAGATAGGGCAAATAGAAAGTGAAGGGCAGGGCTGGGAAGAAAGCGCCCGGACAGGCCGGGGCCACTGAAGGGCGCTAGGCGCCAGAACCCGTGATTATAAAGCCAGGCGGCAGGCCGGACGAAATGCCGGCGAGCGAGGATTTGTTGTCATATTGAAAATAGATATTGTCCCCTTGATCTGACATTGGCTTTTGGGGCAGCGCACGACGGGGATTTGCAATTTCGGTTATGCTCCCGCAACCAAGCCTCCCGGCCCCTGATAGACTGCCCTGAAGAAACAAGGATTACCGCATGACCGATCTCCTGACCCGCCGCCTGCACCAGCTATCCCAGCCGCAACATCTTGCGTTGTTGGGCCAGGGTCTGCGCGGGGTGGAGCGGGAGACGCTGCGCGTGGACGCCCGGGGCCACCTGGCCCGCACGCCCCATCCGCCGGCACTGGGTTCGGCCCTGACCAATGACCTGATCACCACCGATTACTCTGAAGCGCTGCTGGAATTCATCACCCCGGCCATGCCCGACATCGCCGATGCCTTGCAGCGCCTGGATGAGATCCACCGCTTTGCCTATACCAAACTGGGGGGCGAATTCCTGTGGAATGCCTCCATGCCCTGCGTGCTGCCGCCGGAAGACGAGATTCCCATCGCCTGGTACGGCAGCTCTCACATCGGCATGTTGAAACACGTCTACCGCCGTGGCCTGGCGCTGCGCTATGGCCGCACCATGCAGTGCATCGCGGGTATTCACTACAACTTCTCCTTGAGTGAAGACCTGTGGGAAGTCCTGCGCGAGGGCGATGAGAGCGTCGATCCCTCGCTGTCGCGCCGCGATTACCAGTCCGAGCGCTACATCGCCCTGATCCGCAACTTCCGCCGCTACAGCTGGTTGCTGATGTACCTGTTCGGCGCCTCGCCGGCGGTGGCGACCAATTTCCTGCGCGGCCGGCCGCACCAGCTGGAGTCGCTGTCCGACGATACGCTCTTCCTGCCCTACGGCACCAGCCTGCGCATGAGCGACCTGGGCTACCAGAACCACGCCCAGGCCAACATCACCCCGCATTACAACAACCTGCCGGCCTACATCCGCAGCCTGTCGCATGCGGTCAGCGAGCCGTATCCGCCGTATGAAGCCATCGGCACCCAGCGCGATGGCCAATGGGTGCAGATCAATACCAATATTCTGCAGATCGAAAACGAGTTCTATTCGTCGATCCGTCCCAAGCGCGTCATCAACAGCGGCGAGCGGCCGATACAGGCGCTCTCGGCGCGCGGCGTGCAGTATGTGGAAGTGCGCTGCATGGACATCGATCCCTTCAATCCCTTGGGCATCGGGCTGGAAGCCGCGCGCTTCCTGGATGTGTTCCTGCACTTCCTGGCGCTGGAATCGAGCTGCCTGACCTCGGACGAGGAAGGCGTGGAAAATCGCGCCAACTTCCTGGCCACCGTCAAGGAAGGTCGTCGGCCCGGCCTGCGCCTGCAATTCAAGGGGGAATCCCTGCTGCTGACCGACTGGGGCCGTCAGTTGCTGGACCGCATGGCACCGGTGGCCGAGCTGCTGGACCGTCAGCGCGGCGGCAGCCAGCACCGCGACAGCCTGGCCGCCCAGCGCGCCAAGCTGGCCGATCCCGATGCCACGCCCTCGGCACGCGTGCTGCGGGAAATCCGCGCCGCCGGCAATTCCTTCCCGGCCTATACCCTCGCCCAGAGTCAGCGCCAGGCCGCCGAACTGATCGCTCGTCCGTTGTCGTCCGACCAGACCGCCGATTTCGTCGCCATCGCTCAGGCTTCGCTGGATGCCCAGCGCGAGATCGAACGCACCCAGGTGGGCGACTTCGATACCTTCGTGGCGGCTTACCGGGCCAGCACCCTGGGCAATATCGCTATCTAGCCCACCTTCGCTTATTCACTTATATAGAGCAATAACTGAATAAGAAACCGACAAGAGCGCCTCGTCCCCGGACGAGGCGTTTTTGCTGGTCGGTCGGAAAGCCCCATGCTTGCTGTCCTGGCAATTCTTTATGTTCACTTTTCTTGGGCAAAAAATGCTGTTTTGTGCGCTCCGGCAGGTCTTTGCCGCATTGCAAACAGGGCAAGAAAACCCCGCCGCAAGGGCGATATAGTAAAAATACGAGGCCCTGGAAGCCCCTATTCATGCCGCTTTGCAGCATATTTTCGTATTATGAAATCGATTATCGTAATTTGAAAATTGAAAATTCCCTGATAAAATTCGTCGTCCACACGGCTGGAAGACCGTACATTTAAGCCTGTTTCGCCTCCGACGCCTTGCCCCAAGGGGTAGGAAAGATTGCAATACAGGCAACACATAACGACTTCCTGCTTCACCTGCCGGCGGCATTGCGTACCGAATGACCCGACCGACCCGCCTGGTCCACCCGACCGGACGGATCTCTCAACAACCAGGAGACATGACATGTCAGCCCAAATCGATCAAGTTCTGGCGCAGGCCGCCAACGATCCCGATGTGATGGAAACCCAGGAGTGGCTTGACGCCCTCGAAGCCGTGATCGAAAAGGAAGGCCCGGATCGCGCCCACTACCTGATGGAACGCATGGTCGATCTGGCGCGCCGTCGTGGTGCCCATATCCCCTTCTCCAGCAACACCGCCTACGTCAACACCATTCCCGCCGACCAGGGCGAGCACTGCCCGGGCAACCTGGAATATGAAGAGCGCCTGCGCTCCTGGATGCGCTGGAACGCCATGGCCATGGTGGTCAAGGCCAACCGCGTCGATGGCGATCTGGGTGGTCACCTGTCTTCCTTCGCGTCGCTTGCCAACATGCTGGGCATCGGCTTCAACCACTTCTGGCACGCCCCGACCGAAGACCACGGCGGTGACCTGCTGTACATCCAGGGCCACTCCTCGCCCGGCATCTACGCACGCGCCTTCCTGGAAGGCCGCCTGACCGAAGACCAACTGATCCACTTCCGCCGCGAAGCCGATGGCCATGGTCTGTCGTCCTACCCGCACCCCAAGCTGATGCCGGAATTCTGGCAGTTCCCGACCGTCTCGATGGGCCTGGGCCCCTTGATGGCGATCTACCAGGCCCGCTTCCTGAAGTACCTGCACGCCCGTGGCATCGCCAAGACCGACAACCGCAAGGTCTGGGCCTTCTGTGGCGACGGCGAAATGGACGAGCCGGAATCGATGGGCGCCATCGGCATGGCCGGCCGCGAAAAACTGAACAACCTGGTCATCGTGGTCAACTGCAACCTGCAGCGTCTGGACGGTCCGGTGCGCGGCAACGGCAAGATCATCCAGGAACTGGAGTCCGATTTCCGCGGCGCCGGCTGGAACGTGGTCAAGGTCATCTGGGGCAGCGGCTGGGACGAGCTGCTGGCCAAGGACAAGGACGGCATCCTGCAGAAGGTCATGATGGAAACCGTCGACGGCGAGTACCAGAACTACAAGGCCAAGGATGGCGCCTACGTGCGCAAGCACTTCTTCGGCAAGCATCCCAAGTTGCTGGAAATGGTCTCCAAGATGTCGGATGACGACATCTGGCGCCTGACCCGTGGCGGCCACGACCCGCACAAGATCTACGCCGCCTTCAAGGTCGCGCAGGAATCCAAGGACCAGCCCACCGTGATCCTGGCCAAGTCGATCAAGGGCTATGGCTTCGGCAAGGCCGGCGAAGCGCGCAACACCGCGCACAACACCAAGAAACTGGACGACGAAGCCATCCGCGCCATGCGCGACCGCTTCCAGCTGCCGATCTCGGACGCTGAACTGCCCAACATCCCGTTCTTCAAGCCCGCTGACGACGCACCGGAAATGCAGTACCTGCACGAGCGCCGCAAGGCCCTGGGCGGTTACCTGCCGCAACGCCGCGTGCACGCGGACGAAAAGCTGCCGGTGCCGGAACTGTCGGCCTTCCAGGCCATGCTGGAGCCCACTGCCGAAGGCCGTGAAATCTCCACCACCGCCGCTTATTCGCGCGTGCTGACCGCACTGCTGCGCGACCCCAACCTGGGCTCGCGTGTGGTGCCGATCATGGTCGACGAGTCCCGTACCTTCGGGATGGAAGGCCTGTTCCGCCAGATCGGCATCTTCAGCCAGGTCGGCCAGCTGTATGAACCGGTCGACAAGGACCAGGTGATGTACTACCGCGAAGACAAGGCCGGCCAGATCCTGCAGGAAGGCATCAACGAAGCGGGCGGCATGAGCTCGTGGATCGCTGCGGCGACCTCGTACTCGACCAACAACCGCGTGATGATTCCGTTCTACACCTACTACTCCATGTTCGGTCTGCAGCGTATCGGCGACCTGGCCTGGGCAGCCGGTGACATGCGCGCACGCGGTTTCCTGATCGGCGGCACCGCCGGCCGTACCACCCTCAACGGTGAAGGCCTGCAGCACGAAGACGGCCACAGCCACGTGTTCGCTTCGGCCATCCCGAACTGCATCCCCTACGACCCGACCTTCGCCCACGAAGTCGCCGTGATCATCCATGACGGCCTGCGCCGCATGGTGGCCAACCAGGAAGACGTGTTCTACTACATCACCGTGATGAACGAGAACTACGGTCACCCTGGCATCAAGCCGGGCCAGGAAGAGGGCATCATCAAGGGCCTGTACCTGTTGAACGAAGGTGGCAAGGAAAACAAGCTGCGCGTGCAACTGCTGGGTTCGGGCACCATCCTGCGCGAAGTCATCGCCGCCGCCGACCTGCTGCGTGATGACTGGAAGGTCGATGCCGACGTTTGGTCCGCACCGTCCTTCACCCTGCTGGCCCGCGATGGCCAGGATGTGGAACGCTGGAACATGCTGCACCCGGCCGAGGCCCCGAAGAAGAGCTACTTCGAGCAATCGCTGGAAGGCAGCGAAGGCCCGATCGTGGTCTCCACCGACTACATGCGCACCTACGCCGAGCAGGTCCGCGCCTTCGTGCCGAAGGGTCGTTCCTACAAGGTGCTGGGCACCGACGGTTATGGCCGTTCGGACACCCGCGCCAAGCTGCGTGAGTTCTTCGAAGTGAACCGTTACTTCGTGACCGTGGCGGCCCTGAAGTCGCTGGCCGATGAAGGCAAGATCAAGCCGGAAGTGGTGGCGCAAGCCATCGCCAAGTACGGCATCGATCCGAACAAGCCGAACCCGGTGACCCTGTAAGGACTGCCTGACCGACCATCCCCGCCTCAGCCTGCTGATCGCGGGGATGTGTCGTGTCTGGAACTGCCACCCAAGGGGAAGGTCTGCCACCCGATGATGTGATGGCTCAAGAAGCCAGCGTCGTGCGGCACATCCAGTACCTTCCCACCTGCGAATACTTCTCCCGGCCCAATGCCGGGGAACAGAACAACGGAGCGCATCAGATGAGTCAAGTCGAAGTAAAAGTCCCGGACATCGGCGATTTCAAGGAAGTCGAAGTCATTGAGGTGATGGTCAAGGTCGGTGACACGATCAAGGTCGACCAGTCGCTGATCACGGTTGAATCCGACAAGGCCAGCATGGAAATCCCGTCCAGCCAGGCGGGCGTGGTCAAGGAAATCAAGGTCAAGGTCGGTGACAAGGTCGCCGAAGGTTCGCTGCTGGTGATCGTCGAAGGCGAGGGCGCTGCAGCTCCCGCCGCCGCACCGCAAGCCGCCGCTGCCGCTCCTGCGGCCGCTCAGGCCTCCGCCCCGGCACCGGCCCCTGCTGCTGCACCGGCAGCCGCTGCTGGCGGTACCGTCGAGATCGAAGTGCCCGACATCGGCGACTTCAAGGAAGTGGAAGTCATCGAAGTCATGGTCAAGGTGGGTGACACCGTCAAGGCCGAGCAATCGCTGTTGACCGTGGAATCCGACAAGGCCAGCATGGAGATCCCCTCCAGCCACGCCGGCGTGATCAAGGAACTGAAGATCAAGCTGGGTGACAAGGTTGCCAAGGGCAGCATCATCGCCACCATCGAAGCTGCGGGCGGCGCACCTGCTGCTGCTGCGCCTGCCGCAGCGCCTGCAGCTGCACCGGCTCCTGCAGCGGCCCCCGCTCCTGCAGCAGCAACCGCGCCCGCCGCTGCGGCCGCCGTACCTGCCATCGCTACCGCGTCGGCCACCAGTACCGGTGGCAAGGCCCACGCTTCGCCTTCCGTGCGCAAGTTTGCTCGCGAACTGGGCGTGGACCTGTCGCGCGTGCCGGCCACCGGTCCCAAGGGCCGCATCCTGCAATTGGACGTGCAGAACTTCGTCAAGGGCGTCATGGCCGGTTCCACCTCGGTGGCCGCTTCCGCACCGGCGACCAATGGCAGCGGCGCGGGCATGAACCTGCTGCCGTGGCCGTCGCTGGACTTCAGCAAGTTCGGTGAAACCGAACAGCAACCGCTGTCGCGTATCAAGAAGATCAGCGGCCCCAACCTGCATCGCAACTGGGTGATGATCCCCCACGTGACGCAGTTCGACGAAGCCGACGTGACCGAGCTGGAAGAATTCCGCAAGACCTCCAACGATGCCTTCGCCAAGGCCAAGTCGCCGGTCAAGCTGACCATGCTGGCCTTTGTCATCAAGGCCAGCGTCTCGGCCCTGAAGAAATTCCCGGCCTTCAATGCGTCCCTGGACGAGAAGGGCGAGAACCTGATCCTGAAGAAGTACTACAACATCGGCTTCGCCGCCGATACCCCGAATGGCCTGGTGGTCCCGGTCATCAAGAACGCCGACCAGAAGAGCATCGGCCAGATCGCCACCGAAATGGGCGAGCTGTCCGCACAAGCCCGCGACGGCAAGTTGAAGCCGGCCGACATGCAGGGTGCCACCTTCACCATTTCCTCGCTGGGTGGCATTGGCGGTACCGCCTTCACGCCCATCATCAATGCGCCGGAAGTGGCCATCCTGGGCCTGTCCAAGTCGATCACCAAGCCGGTGTGGGATGGCAAGCAGTTCGTGCCGCGCCTGATGCTGCCGACCTCGCTGTCCTATGACCACCGCGTCATTGACGGCGCCATGGGCGCGCGCTTCTCGGCTTATCTGGCCGACGTGCTGGGTGACCTGCGCAAGTCGCTCCTCTAAGCCACCACCGAACATTACGGAGTCAGGACAATGAGTCTCTCTGAAGTCAAGGTCCCCGATATCGGGGATTTCAAGGAAGTCGAAGTCATCGAGGTGATGGTCAAGGTCGGCGATACCATCAAGGTGGACCAGTCGCTGATCACGGTCGAATCCGACAAGGCCAGCATGGAAATCCCGTCCAGCCAGGCCGGCGTGGTCAAGGAAGTGAAGGTCAAGGTCGGCGACAAGGTCGCCGAAGGCTCGCTGCTGCTGATGGTGGAAGCCGCTGGTGAAGCTGCTGCCGCACCGGCACCTGCTGCAGCGCCTGCACCGGCTGCAGCGCCTGCTGCGGCAGCCGCTCCCGCTGCTGCGCCTGCCGCTGCCAGCTTCGGCGGCAGCGCTGATGTGCAGTGCGACGTGATGGTGCTGGGTGGTGGTCCTGGTGGTTACTCGGCAGCCTTCCGCGCCGCCGACCTGGGCCTGAACACCGTCATCGTCGAACGTGAAGCAACGCTCGGTGGCGTCTGCCTCAACGTCGGTTGCATCCCGTCCAAGGCACTGCTGCACGTGGCCGCCGTGATCGACGAGACGGCCGCCATGGCCTCGCACGGTGTCACCTTCGGCAAGCCCGAAATCGACATCGACAAGTTGCGCGCCTACAAGGACAAGGTCATCGGCACCATGACCGGTGGCCTGGCCGGCATGGCCAAGGCCCGCAAGGTGCAGGTGGTCAATGGCGACGGCCAGTTCGCCGGCCCCAACCACATCGAAGTCACTGCAGCGGACGGCAGCAAGAAGGTGGTGCAGTTCAAGCACGCCATCATCGCCGCCGGTTCCTCGGTGGTGAACCTGCCGTTCGTGCCACAGGATCCGCGCATCGTCGATTCGACCGGCGCGCTGGAACTGCGCCAGGTGCCCAAGCGCATGCTGGTCATCGGTGGCGGCATCATCGGCCTGGAAATGGCGACCGTCTATTCCACCCTGGGCGCGCGCATCGATGTGGTCGAGATGATGGACGGCCTGATGCAAGGTGCGGACCGCGACATGGTCAAGGTCTGGCAGAAGTTCAACGAGAAGCGCTTCGACAACGTCATGGTCAAGACCAAGACCGTGGCCGTGGAAGCCCTGCCCGAAGGCATCAAGGTCACGTTCGAAGCCGCTGAAGCTGGTGCCACCGCACCCGAGCCGCAGCTGTACGACCTGGTGCTGGTGGCCGTGGGCCGCAGCCCGAACGGCAAGAAGCTGTCGGCTGACAAGGCTGGCGTGATCGTCTCGGACCGCGGCTTCATCGCTGTCGACAAGCAGATGCGTACCAACGTGCCGCACATCTTCGCCATCGGCGACCTGGTGGGCCAGCCCATGCTGGCGCACAAGGCGGTGCACGAAGGCCACGTGGCCGCCGAAGCGATTGCCGGCGAGAAGAGCTTCTTCGACGCCAGCGTCATTCCTTCGGTGGCTTATACCGATCCGGAAGTGGCATGGGTCGGCGTGACCGAAGACGAAGCCAAGGCAAAGGGTATCAAGATCGAGAAGGGCCACTTCCCGTGGGCCGCTTCCGGCCGCGCCGTGGCCAATGGCCGTTCGGAAGGCTTCACCAAGCTGCTCTTTGATGCTGAAACCCATCGCATCATCGGTGGCGGCATCGTCGGCACGCACGCAGGCGACATGATCGGCGAAGTGGCGCTGGCCATCGAGATGGGTGCGGACGCCGTCGATATCGGCAAGACCATCCACCCGCACCCGACCCTGGGTGAATCGCTGGGGATGGCTGCTGAAGTTGCAGAAGGCCATTGCACCGACTTGCCGCCGCAGCGCAAGAAGTAAATCATGTGAAATGGCGCCGATGTTGCCGGTCTGGCGACATCGGCAGTTTTACTGACAACCCCGCATTCCTCAGAGGATGCGGGGTTGTGTCTTTTCAGCATCGAACAAGATTGGAAGAAGCCCGCTCATTTCCGGGATGGCGCAATCAAGAGCGCGACCACGCAGCGGAGTGCGCTAGAATTTTTGGCTTACTGAAGTGCTTACCTGTCAGGCGGGCTCATCTTGGTCAACATCATCGAAATTCTGGATCGTTCTACGCAAGGAATGACGCGCCCTTTCCTTTGCAAGGACGAGTTGGGCAGACTTTTCTATGTCAAGGGCCGCAATGCCGCCCGCCGAGGTCTGATTGCAGAATGGTTATGCGCCAGGCTTGCGACGGCATTTGGGCTCCCGGTGGCGCCCTATGCTATCGTTCATGTCCCGGAGCCTCTGATTGAGGCCGCTTCCGATCCTGAAATACGCGAACTGGGAGAGGGCGTCGCGTTTGGCTCTCAGCGGGTACCCAATGTGCTGGAGATAAGCTGGATGCAGGCCCAGCGCGTGCCACAATGGCTGAGACGGGATATTCTCGTCTTTGACTGGTGGGTGCGCAACGATGATCGCAATCTGACGCAACTGGGCGGCAATCCCAATTTGCTCTGGGATACGTCCCGGGCGCAGTTGGTGGTCATCGACCACAACGCCGCCTTTTCAATGGATTTCAGCGCATCTGACTTCCTGCAAACCCATATATTCGCTGCGGAGTGGGTGGGTATCGTGGAGGACTGGATCCATCGGTCCCATTATCAGCAGCGACTTGCTAACGCTTATGCGATGTGGGAAGAGGCCCTTGCAAGTTGCCCGCCTTCCTGGTTCTGGGCTGATTTCGGGGTGCCTGCGCAATTCGACCCGGAGGCTGTTGGTCTTGCGCTGCGAAGATTTGATCAACCGGATTTTTGGGACTTGGCACCATGAACTATATCTGCCAGTACGCCATCGTCAGATTCCTGCCCTACGCTGAGACAGGAGAGTTTGCCAATGTCGGCCTCGTGCTGCATTGTTCGCAGATGGGAGAACTGCATTTTCGAATGATGAGCAAGGTCGGGCGCATCACCGCGTTCTTCGAAGAGCTCGATGTGGCCGTCTATCGACGAGCCCGCGGCGAGCTGATCGATGAACTTGCTCGCATGGCGCAAGTGTTTCGAGAGCATCCACAACGTACTGAGCCGGAATTCGCCAAGAACCTTTTCCAAGAGTTGACGCGTCCACGTGAAGCCATGCTGCGCTTTGACAAACCGCGTGTGGTGATGACGCAGGATGTCGACCAAAAATTCGAAGAGCTCTACAATTTTTACATCGGCCGCAATTTCGTCACCCGCGAATATCAGGAAAAGTTGATTGAGAAGGAAATTCGCAGTGCCTTGAGGCAAGCCAATCTCATCGGCCGCTATCGCCAACAAACGGTCGGAAATCGCAGATACCACGTCCGGTTTCCCTTTGTGCGCAGTGAGGACGGGATGCCTGTGGCTGCCATCAAGCCCTTGCATCTGGGTCAGGATGAACCGACCCAGATCTACGATCACGGCTGGGAATGGGTAGGCAAGATACGTAAGCTGCGACGAGAGGATTTGTTACCCGCCCGGGTGCTGTTTGCTGTGCAGCCGCCGGCTCCAGGCAATCATGAGTGTGGTCAGGTGTTTCGGGAGATATCAGACGAGCTGTTGGCTCAGGAGGTTGAGGTGTTCGACCATCGTGATGTCGAGCGTATCCTTGATTTTGCTCGCCCATCAGCCTGATGCGTTCGATCTTGCCTCATCGGCGGCCCTTTCGGGCCGCCGTTTTCATTCTTTATTCTTAAAGCAACTTGCCTGGATTCATGATCAGGTTAGGATCAAACGCCTGCTTGATGCGCAACATCAGTTCCATCTCCAGCGGCGACTTGTAGTGCCGTAGTTCATCGCGCCGCAATTGGCCCACGCCGTGTTCGGCACTGATGCTGCCTTGTTTCTCCGTCACCAGGTCGTGCACCAGCCGGTTCAACTGCAACGTGGCCTGCTTGACCTCTTCATACGAGGAGGTCAACGGAATCATCACATTGAAATGCAGGTTGCCATCGCCCAGGTGGCCGAAGTTGATGATCTCCGCCTGCAGCTCGCAAGCGGCAATCATGCGCTCGGCCTGCTCCACGAACTCGGCGATGGCCGAGATCGGTAGTGCGATGTCGTGCTTGATGACCTTGCCCGCCCGCACCTGGGCCTGCGAAATGCCCTCGCGGATTTTCCACAGGGCGGCGGCCTGCGTACCGTTGGTGCAGAGCATGGCGTCATTGACCAGGGCATCTTCCATCGCTTGCCCGAGCAGTTCTTCCAGCATGGCCTGCAAGCCCAGGTCTTCGGTATCGGCCAGTTCGATGAGGGCGTTGTAGCGCGCCGGCTGGGCCAGTGGTGCGCGGGTATCGGTCACGTGCTGCAGCACCAGCGCCAAGGAGGCGGCCGACATCATCTCGAAAGCCACCAGCCGGTCGCCGCAGCGCGCCCGCGTGCGCGCGAGCAACTCCGCCAGCTGCGCCAGGCTGTCGCAGCCGACCCAGGCGGTAGCGCGCGCATGCGGTTGCGAAAACAGTTTCAGCACTGCACCAGTGATCACGCCCAGGCTGCCTTCGGAGCCAATGAACAGGTCGCGCAGGTCATAGCCGGTATTGTCCTTGCGCAGGCCGCGCAAGCCATTCCAGATGCGGCCATCGGGCAGGACCACCTCCAGCCCCAGCGCCAGCTCGCGCATGTTGCCAAAGCGCAGTACCGCAATGCCGCCGGCATTGGTGGCCAGGTTGCCGCCGATCGTGCAGCTGCCTTCTGCACCCAGGCTGAGCGGAAAGTAGCGTCCTGCGGCGCGCGCCGCGTCCTGCGCATGGGCCAGGATCACGCCGGCATCCACCGTCATGGTGTTGTTGATGGGGTCCACCGCGCGGATGCGGTTCATGCGCGTGGTCGAGAGAATCACCTGGGCACCGCTGTCGTCGGGCGTAGCGCCCCCACTCATGCCGGTGTTGCCGCCCTGGGTGACGATGGGGGTGTGGGTCCGGTGGCACAGGCGTACCACCTCGGCGGTTTGTGCGGTGTCGGCGGGGCGCACCACGACGGCAACCCGGCCATGCCACTTGTTGAGCCAATCCTTCACATACGAAGCCTGCTCCTCGGCCGCCGTGACCAGTCCCGCGTCACCCACGATGCTGCGCAGTTGCGCTATCAGTTGCTGGGTATTTTCATTCATATCGGTCCTCAGGCGCCATGCCAGTTCATCTTGATGCGGCCGATGGCCATCGCCGCTGCCGCCTGGCTGGGTTCCACCACGGGTATGCCCAGCGCTTCCTGCAAGGCGTCTCGATAGACCGCCATGCCCGCGCAGCCCATGACGATGACATCGGCTCCCTGCGTATCGCGCAGGCGCAAGCCCACCTCGTGCATGCGGGCCAGCGTGCGCTCGTAGTCGGCCAGTTCGGTCACTTTCAGGCCGATGGCCAGTTCGCCCGCCAGCCGCGCTTGCACGCCCATCGCCCCGTAGGCGCGCAGATGGCGCGGGATCGAGCCCGGCAGGATGGCGATGACGCCGAAGCGCTGGCCCAGTGTCAGGGCCGTCAGCACGCCACTTTCCATGATGCCCAGCACCGGCACGTCGACCGCCTCGCGCACCGCATGCAGGCCGGGATCGGAGTAGCAGGCGATGACGAACGCACCGGCACGGGGACGCAAGGAGCGCGCCAGCGATACCAGCTGTGGCGCCACGCTGTCCACGTCCTGCTGGGTCTGGATGCCGGGCGGGCCGGAGGGCAGCGACAGGCATTCGATGACCGGCCCCCCGGCCATGCGCAGCGGCGCCATCGCGGCATCGATGCCGCGCGTGACGGCGGCCGTACTATTGGGATTGATGACGAACAGGGCAGGGCCGTCGGCCGCGACATTGGACATGATGGTTTCTCGCAAAACAGGAGTCAGCACAGGCAACGACTGTACCCCAGCCTGACGGGCATGCTCCTTGCTCATTTGTCGGTTCCCCTTAACATGCTGTTATGCGCGATGAGGATCCATGGCACTGAACCTGCGCCAGATCGAGGTGTTCCGGGCGGTCATGACGACCGGCTCCATCAGCGGCGCCTCGCAATTGCTGTTCGTCTCGCAGCCGGCCGTCAGCCGCCTGCTGTCCCACACCGAGCAGCGGGTCGGCTTCGCCCTGTTCGAACGCATCAAGGGCCGGCTGTATGCCACGCCCGAGGCCAAGAAGCTGTTCCATGAAGTGGAGCACGTGTACCAGGCCGTGCAGCGCGTCAATGAGCTGGCCACCGACCTGTCGGAAAACCGCAGCGGCATCCTCAACATCGTCTCCAGCCCGAGCATCGGGCAGATGCTGATCCCGCAGGCCATCGCGCTGTTCCGCAATCGCCATCCGGACGTCAAGCTGACCTTCCACTGCCTCAACTATGGCTACCTGAAAGATCGCCTGCTGGCGCGCCAGGCCGACCTCGGGATCATCATCCTGCCGATGGAACATCCCAGCCTGCAGGTCACGCCCCTGTGCAGCAATCGTCTGGTCTGCGTGCTGCCCTACAACCATGAGCTGACGCGGCGCGGCACCCTGAGCCTGGCCGACCTGCGGCCCTTCCCGCTGATCTCGTACAACCGTGATTCCCCTTTCGGCGGCATCGTCGGGCGCTTCTACCAGTCCGAAGAAGAAGCCTTGCGGCCCATCATGGAAGTGGGTTCGCCGCAGAACGCCTGTTCGCTGGTGCAGATGGGCGCGGGCGTAGCGCTGGTGGATGAATTCTCGGTGCGCAGCTGGGCCGGGACCAGCCAGATGGTGGTGCGGCCGGTGGCGCGGGCCCCCATTCTGCGGGCCAACCTGGTGCACGTGCGCACCGAGCCGCTGTCGCAATTGACCCAGGCCTTCATTACCGAACTGCAGCAACTGGTGCGCACGCAGGGTTATGGCTTGCCCGATGAAGAAACGAACATATCGGCTGCAAGCGGCGATTAACACGACGTTAAGGCAAGCACACAAAAAGGCAAGCGACAAGCGCAGATGACTCCACGACAATCGTTTGCAACTTCTCCGGTCCGCCGCCAGGTTGGCCGCCGTGCCCACTCTTTTTTCATGGAACGTCGCGCATGTCTTCAACTCTCGCCCCTGCTTCCGCGCTGGCCACTGCGCGCGGTGTCTATACCATCTGCCCCACGCCTTTCCACGCCGATGGCGCACTGGACCTGGGCAGCATCGCCACCCTGGTGGAGTTCCAGATCGAAGCCGGCGTATCGGGCCTGGCCATCCTCGGTTTCCTGGGCGAAGCGCACAAGCTCTCCAATGCCGAGCGCCGCGCGGTGACGTCAACTTTCGTCAAGTGTGCGGCAGGACGCGTGCCGGTCTGGGTCGGCGTGCGCGCCCTGGGCCTGGCCGGTGCCATCGAGCAAGCCACCGAGGCAGCCGAGGCGGGTGCGGCAGCCGTCTTCGCGGCACCGCTGGACATGGCCTCCGATGCGGTGCAGTTCGACTACTACAAATCGCTGGGGGCGGCGCTCTCCATCCCCGTGGTGATCCATGATTTCCCGGATTCCTTCGGTACCGAGATCAAGGCCGAGGTGATTGCCCGCCTGGGACAGGAAGGCGGCGTCAATTTCATCAAGATGGAAGAGCCGCCGGTCGGCCAGAAGATCAGCCGCATCCGCGACCTGGCCGGGGAATCGATGCGCATCTTCGGTGGCCTGGGCGGGGTGTATTTCCTGGAAGAGTTGCAGCGCGGTGCGGTCGGCACCATGACCGGATTCGCCTTCCCCGAGATCCTGGTGCGCATCTATGACCAGTTCGCGGCCGGTGACCTGGCCGGTGCGGCGGCCACTTTCGACAAGTACTGCCCGCTGATCCGCTATGAATTCCAGCCCAAGATCGGGCTCTCGTTGCGCAAGTACGTCTATCGCAAGCGCGGTGTCATCAGCAGCGACGCCATCCGCTCGCCCGGCATGCGTATCGATCCCGAGACCGAGCGCGAACTGGAAGCCGTGATCGCCCGCGTGGGCCTGGACCTGGATCAGCGCGGTGCGCTGGTGATCCGCTGAGGAGCCGCCGATGAATCTGGGAATCGCCGGACGACGCGCACTGGTCTGCGCTTCCAGCAAAGGCCTGGGACTGGCCTGCGCCATCTCGCTGGCGCGCGAGGGTGTGGCCGTGACCATGACCGCACGGGGTGCCGAGGTGCTTGAGGCAGCGGCGCAGCAGGTGCGGGACGCCACCGGCGCCACCGTCATCACCGTGGCCGGTGACATCACCACCCCCGAGGGCCGTGCCCTGGCGCTGGCCGCCTGTCCCGCGCCGGACATCCTGGTGACCAATGCAGGTGGCCCCAAGCCGGGCGACTTCCGCGAGTGGTCGCGCGAAGACTGGATCGCCGCCATTGACGCCAACATGCTGACCCCCATCGAACTGATCAAGGCCACCGTGGATGGGATGATGAAGCGAGGCTTCGGCCGCATCGTCAACATCACTTCCGGGGCGGTGAAGGCTCCCATCGACATCCTTGGCCTGTCCAATGGCGCGCGTTCCGGCCTGACCGGATTCGTTGCCGGTCTGGCGAGAAAGACCGTGGCCCACAATGTGACGATCAACAATCTCTTGCCCGGTCCCTTCGAGACCGAGCGCCTTCTCACCACGGCGGCAGCCAGCGCCCGTGGCACCGGCAAGACGGCTGAGGAAGTATTGGCTGCGCGCCGTGCCGCCAACCCGGCCGGCCGCTTCGGCCAGCCGGCCGAATTCGGCGATGCCTGCGCCTGGCTGTGCAGCGCCCAGGCCGGTTTTGTCACCGGACAAAACCTGCTCATGGATGGCGGCGCCTATCCCGGAACCTTCTGACCCTGAGACCACCGCATGGACTTCGACCTGACCATCCGCAATGGCCGCATCAGTACTGATCGCGAGACCTTCCTGGCCGATATCGGCGTCAAGGATGGCGTGATCGTGCGCATCGCGGCGGACCTGCCGCCCGGCCGCGACGACATTGATGCCGCAGGCCGCTGGGTCCTGCCCGGTGGCATCGATAGCCATTGCCACATCGAACAGCTCTCCGGCATGGGCATGATGTGTGCCGATGATTTCTATTCAGGCACGGTCTCGGCCGCTTTCGGCGGCACCACCACCATCATTCCCTTTGCGGCCCAGCATCGCGGCAACCGCATCCCCGACGTGATCGCGGATTATGCGCAACGCGCCCGCGAGAAGGCGGTGATCGACTATGGTTTCCACCTGATCCTGGCCGATCCCGACGAGCAGGCCCTGCAGCACGATTTGCCGCAGGCCATCCGCGATGGCATCACCTCGCTGAAGGTCTACATGACCTACAACGCGCTCAAGCTGGACGATTACCAGCTGCTGGACGTGATGGCGCTGGCCGGCCGCGAAGGGGCACTGGTGATGATCCATGCCGAGAACCACGACATGATCCGCTGGCTCGCCTCGCGCCTGCTGGACCAGGGGCATACGGCTCCCAAGTTCCACGCGGTGGCCCACGATCCGCTGGCCGAGGCCGAAGCCAGTCATCGTGCCATCGCCCTGTCGCGCCTGATCGGCGTGCCGGTCCTGATCGTGCACGTGGCTGGTGCCGAGACCGTGCAGACCATCCGCAACGCCCGGCTGCTGGGCGCGCAGATCTACGCCGAGAGCTGCCCGCAATACCTGTTCCTCACCGCCGAGGACATCGACCTGCCCGGCGTGGAAGGCGCCAAGTATTGCTGTAGCCCGCCGCCGCGCGATGCCAATGCGCAGGAGGCGGTGTGGGCCGGGCTCAAGGATGGCACGCTGGGCATGTATTCCTCGGACCATGCACCTTATCGTTTTGATGAAAGCGGCAAGCTGCCGCGCGGCGAGGACACCACCTTCAAGGAAATGGCCAATGGCGTGCCCGGGATCGAACTGCGCCTGCCGCTGCTGTTTTCCGAGGGCGTGCAGAAGGGCCGCATCGACATTCACGAATTCGTACGCCTCACCGCCACCAATCACGCCCACATGTATGGGTTGTCGCACTGCAAGGGCAACATCGCCGAGGGACTCGACGCCGACCTGGTGATCTGGAACCCGGAACGCGAGACCACCATCACGGCGGCACTGCTGCACGACAACGTCGGCTATACGCCCTATGAAGGGCGGCAGATCCGGGGCTGGCCGGAAGTGGTCACCAGCCGCGGCCGCGTGGTGGTCAGCGAGGGTGAACTGAAAGTGGCGCGCGGTTCGGGCCGCTTCATCGCACGCCAGTGTCCGGCGCCAGCCAGCATTGCGCAGCGGCCGACACGCAGCCATCTGCCGGGCTTGCTCGGCCTCAAGGGAAAGGCATGGGAATCGCAATGAGCAACAAGCACAATCGTTTCGGCCTGGCCGTGGCCCAGATGGGACCGGTGCAACTGGCCGAGGACCGGACCACGGTAGTGCGCCGCCTGCTGGAGATGATGCGCGAGGCCGCCGCCCGTGGCGCGAAGATGGTGGTGTTTCCCGAACTGGCACTGACCACCTTCTTCCCGCGCTACTGGATGGAAGACCAGGCCGAGATCGATGCCCGTTTCTTCGAGTCCGAGATGCCCGGCCCGCAGACCCGGCCGCTGTTTGATCTGGCTGCGCAGCTGGGGATCGGCTTCTACCTGGGCTATGGTGAACTTACACCCGATGGCCATCACTACAACACCGCCATCCTGGTGGATGACCAGGCCAGGATCGTGGCGCGCTATCGCAAGATCCACCTGCCCGGACACAGCGACCACAAGCCCGATGCGCCTTTCCAGCATCTGGAAAAGAAGTACTTCGAAGTCGGCAACGATGGCTTCGGTGTCACCGACATGCTGGGTACCCGCATCGGCCAGTGTCTGTGCAATGACCGCCGCTGGCCCGAGACGTATCGGGTCATGAGCCTGCAGAGTGCACGCATCGTCGCGCTGGGCTACAACACGCCGTCCTGGAACATCCACTGGAACGAGCCGCCGCACCTGCGCATGTTCCACCACCTGCTGTCGCTGCAGGCCAATGCCTACCAGAACGGATTGTGGGTGGCCGCCGCTGCCAAGTGCGGGTTCGAGGATGGCTTCCACATGATCGGCGGCTCGGCCATCGTCGCGCCCTCCGGCGAGATCGTGGCGCAGGCGCAGGGTGAAGAGGATGAGGTGATCTTCGCCAGTTGCGATCTGCAACTGGGTGAAACATTTCTGCAGCATGTCTTCAACTTCGCCAAGCATCGCCGTCCGGAACATTACCGCCTCATCGTCGAGCGCACCGGGGCCGGCGAGCCGTTGTCGCCGTCCGAGCTGTCTACCTGAATCACTGTCCACCTTCCACCCAATCGAGGAGTGTTGCGATGTTCCCGTTCCTGGCCCTGCCTTCCAAGTCTTCCCTGAAGTGTTCCCTGCTGGCCGTACTTTCTGCCAGTGCGCTGTTGTCGGCCGGCGCGATGGCGCAGAGTGGTCCGCTGCGTACCGGTGTGGATGCCACCTTTGCGCCGCATGCCATGGTCAAGCTGGGCGGTGGCCTGCAAGGCTTCAACATCGACCTGGGCGAAGAACTGGCGCGCCGCCTGGGCCGCAAGATCGAGATCGAAGGCACCGAGTTTTCCGGCCTGGTACCGGGGCTCAATGCCAAGAAATATGACTTCGTGCTGGCGCCCGTGACGGCCACCCCCGAGCGCGCCAAGTCCATGCTCTTCACCGAAGGTTATCTGGATACCGACTACACCTTCGTCATCAAGAAGGGCGCCGCCCCCATCCATGCGCTGGACGACCTGAAGGGCAAGACCATCTCGGTCAACAAGGGCTCGGCCTATGAGCTGTGGGCACGCGACAACGCACCCAAGTACGGCTTCAAGTACGACGTCTATGGCAACAACGCCGATGCGGTGCAGGCCGTGCAATCCGGCCGTGCCGATGCCAACCTCGCCGGCAGCACCGTGGCCGCCTGGGCCGCCAAGCAGAATCCGGCCGTGCAGACCTCCTACACCGTCAAGACCGGCCTGGTGTGGGCACTGGCCTTCCGCCTGGATGACAAGGCCGGCCGCGACGCCGCCGGCATGGCGCTCAAGTGCATGAAGCAAGACGGCACGCTGGGCAAGATCGCGCAGAAGTGGTTCGGCTATACCCCGGCGCCAGATGCCACCGTGGTCAAGGTCGGCGTGGGGCAGGGCGTGCCGGGCCTGGATGGCTACGACCCGACGCCCGTGACGCTCAAGTGCAAGTGAGCCCGCAGCACCGCGCCCGGATTGCCCGAATCGCCTGAACGAACCGAGACTGATGCCGCCATGAACCTTGCCGCCCCCATCCTTGAAATCGTCGGCCTGCACAAGTCCTATGAGGGCAATACGGTCCTGCGCGGGATCGACCTGCGCGTGCGGCCGGGCCAGTTGATCTGCGTGATCGGCCCGTCCGGTTCGGGCAAGAGCACCATGCTGCGTTGCTGCAACCGGCTAGAAGAACCCAGCGCCGGCCAGATCGTGGTGGACGGCGTGGACATCATGCACGCCCGCGCCGACCTCAATGCGATCCGCCAGAAGGTCGGCATGGTGTTCCAGCAGTTCAACCTCTATCCACACATGAGCGTGCTGGGCAACGTGATGCTGGCCCTGAAGAAGGTGCAGAAGCATTCCCAGGCCGAGGCCGAGCGGCGCGCGCGGCGGGCCCTGGAGCAGGTGGGGATGCTGGAGAAGGCATCAGCCTTCCCCGGCCAGCTTTCCGGCGGCCAGCAGCAGCGCGTGGGCATCGCCCGCGGCATCGCACTGGAACCCAAGGTGATGCTGTTCGATGAACCGACCAGCGCGCTCGATCCCGAACTGGTCGGCAGCGTGTTGCAGGTGATGCGTCAACTGCGCGAAGCCGGCATGACCATGCTGGTGGTCACGCACGAAATGCCCTTTGCCCGCGCGGCGGCCGATCGCGTGGTCTTCATGGACGGTGGTGTGATCGTCGAGGAAGGACCGCCCGAGCAGATCTTCGGCGATCCGCAGCAAGCCCGCACCAAGGCCTTCGTGGCGCGCTTTGCACAGCACGGCTGAACCATGGAGCAATTCCTCTTCACCTTCTTCAACGCCGAGATCGCCGCCCGCTACTGGCCCGACATCCTGCGCGGCATGGGCGTGACCGTGCTGCTGAGCCTGGCCGTGATCGTCTCCGGCCTGCTGCTGGGCCTGCTGCTGGCGGTGCTGCGCGCTACCGGCAAGCGCGGCCTGGTGTGGCTGGTGGTGGCCTTTGCCGATGTGATGCGGGCCTTGCCGCCGCTGATCCTGATCATCGTGCTCTTCTTTGCGTTTCCGTATATCGACCTGGCCATGTCGTCCTTCACCGCGACCTGGCTGGCGCTGACGCTTGTATTGGCCGCCTATGCCGAAGAGAGCATCTGGGCCGGCATCGCTTCCTTGCCACGCGGGCAGAGCGAGGCGGCCCGCTCGACCGGGCTGTCCTGGGGGCAGACCATGGCCGCCGTGATCCTGCCGCAGGCCTTGCGCATGGCCGTGCCGCCGCTGACCAACCGCGTCATCTCGATCACCAAGAATACGGCGCTGGGCTCGGTGGTGGCCTTGTCCGAAATTCTCAACACAGCCCAGGCCGCCAGCAGCAATGCCGGCAATCCGACCCCGCTGATGCTGGGAGCGGCAGCCTACCTGCTGATCTTCATTCCGGTGGTCTTGTTGGCGCGCTGGCTGGAAACGCGCTGGCGCTGGAAACGATAGGAGAGGGCCATCATGGATGCCTTGCTGCAGAATTTCTTCAACCTGGAGGTGTACCGCCAGGTCCTGCCCTTCCTGCTGGGAGGCTTGTGGACCACGGTGTGGCTGTCGCTGCTGGTCATTCCGATTGGTGTGATCTCGGGTTTGCTGCTGGCCTTGCTGGCGACCCAGAGCCGTTCGCGCACGGTGCGCATTGCCGTGGCGGTATATGTGGACTTTTTCCGTTCCTTCCCGCCGCTGGTGCTGCTGATCCTGATCTATTTCGGCGCGCCGTTCCTGGGGCTGGAACTGCCCAAGCTGCTGGCGGTGGCGCTGGGCTTCATGCTCAACAATTCCAGTTACTTCGCCGAGGTGCTGCGCGCCGGCATCGAGAGCGTTCCCGGCGGACAGATGGAAGCGGCGCGCTCCACTGGTCTCTCGCGCGCCCAGGCGCTGGCGTATGTGGTGGTTCCCCAGGCGGTGCGCAACGCCTTGCCGGACCTGGTGGGAAATGGCATCGAAGTCATCAAGCTCACCACCATTGCCAGCGTGGTGGCGCTGCCCGAACTGCTGCGCGTGGCGCGCGATGCCCAGTCGCTGGTCTACAATCCTTCGCCCATCGTGCTGGCGGCCTTGCTTTACCTGGCGCTGTTGCTGCCGCTGGTGCGCTGGCTGTCGTGGCTGGAGCACCGCGGCCGCGCCCTGCATTGAGGAGGCGGCCGGCGGCGCGACTTCAGGCCGGGCTCAGCAGGGCAGTCGTGCTGCCAAAGCCGGGTTCACGAGAAACAAGCGGCGCCAGCGCTGGCGGCTCGATACGAAATACCGACACGGCCTGTCGCAGGCTGTCGGCCTGTTGCGCCATGGATTGCGCCGCGCTGGCCGATTCTTCCACCAGCGCTGCGTTCTGCTGCGTCACTTCATCCATCTGCGAGATGGCGATGTTGATCTGGCTGATGCCCGAGCTCTGTTCGCTGGACGCCGCCGTGATCTCGCTCATCAGGTCATTGACCTGCTGGATCGACTGCACCACCTGGCTCATGGTCTGGCCGGCCTCGTCGACCAGTTTCTGGCCTGCTCCCACGTGCTGTACCGACGACTCGATCAAGCCCCGGATTTCCTTGGCCGCCGAGGCACTGCGCTGGGCCAGCGAACGCACCTCGGTCGCCACCACTGCGAAGCCGCGGCCCTGTTCGCCGGCACGAGCGGCTTCCACGGCGGCGTTGAGTGCCAGGATATTGGTCTGGAAAGCGATACCTTCCACGGTCGAAATGATCTCGGTGATCTTGTTGGCGCTGTCGGAAATATCCTTCATGGTATCGACCACACGTTCCACCACCTCGCCGCCCTTTTGCGCATGCAGTGAGGCAGAGCGCGCCAGCTGGTTGCCCTGGCCGGCGTTCTGGGTGTTCTGCTCCACGGTGGAGGTGATCTCTTCCATGCTCGACGCAGTTTCTTCCAGCGACGCCGCCTGCTCTTCGGTACGGCGCGACAGATCCAGGTTGCCTACCGCGATCTGGCCGGCGGCGGTGGAAATCGACTCGGCCGAACGCTTGATGCCATCGACGATGCTGGTCAGCTGGGCGCGCATGTTCTCCAGCGAGGCCATCAGGCTGCTGTGGTCACCCTTGGCCAGCGGGATAGTCACGGCCAGGTTGCCCTGGGCGATCTGGGCCGCCAGTTCCTGGGCATGTGCCGGTTCGCCACCGAGCTGGCGCAGCACGCTGCGCACGATCAGGAAGGCTGCGCCCAAGGCCAGCAGTACCGCAACGGCCACCAGCGTCCAGGTGGTGGTCAGGATGCCACTGTAAGTGACGTCAGAGTCGGCAGCCGCCTGGGCGTTGAGCTTGTCTTCGAAACTGCCCAGTTCATCCAGGTTGTCCAGCCATTTGGCCTGGACCGGGCGGATCTTCTGGACCAGCAGGCTGGTCACTTCCGCCGTCTTGTTGTCCTGGGCCAGCGCCACGGCCTGGGCCAGCAGTGGCTCGGTCTCGGCGGCGTTCTGCGCGATCCGATCAAAGAGTTCATGTTCCTTTGGCGTCGTCCCCGGCTGTTCAAAGAGCTTGGCGAGCTCGGTGCGCGCCTCCTGGTAGGACTTTTCCTGCACCTTGATGCGATCGATCTCGCGCTTGATCAGCGCCGGATCCTGGAACAGCGCAATGTTGCGGATGGCCAGAGCACGGACGCGCACGCTGGTGTTCATCTGGTCCACCATCGAACCCTGCTGGTTGTTGACGATGATGTCGGACAGGTTGCCCTTGACCGTGGACATGCCCCACACGCCGACGAGAGAAATGACGACCAGCAAGACGACAACGCTGGCAAAGCCCAAGGCCAGGCGGGTGGATACTTTCAATTTGTTCATGGAAAAGCCCCTCTAGATGTAATTTGCTTCCGATCAGGTTGCAAGACCCCCTCAGACCTGCCATGGCTGTGGCCGCCATGTACAGGGTGAATGAAATTCCCGTATATAAATGATGCAATTACACATTTTTACGCGGTCTATACGCCATGTTCGTTTAATTGCATGCAGGTTGTGCAACTAATTGCCTGCTTTATGACGATATGTACGGATCTTGTAACGTTATTGAGTTGACTCATCCAGAAAAGATCCGTCAAGTTGTGATTATTTTTCCGTGATATCGATTCAGTTGCTTTCTCATGGCATTTCCACGACAAGCACGGGGAAGCCCGGCGTAATGCCCAGCGTCGCGTAGCCGCGACAGGCGCCAACGCAGTGCAAAGCTGCACCGTACTTTGGTGGCGACGGGAGATTTTGGGGCGACGAAGTTTGTCCTGCCTGACATAAACCCGGTCAGACGGGGCTTTCGAGCCTGGTATGCAATTTGCTTTTTTGCTCTGAAACGGTTTTTATATAAACCATCAGTTTATATATGGAACAAAATAAGTTATTCCGCGCCGAGATATCTGCTATATTGGCGTTGAATATCTCCCATATATAAATTGTTGTTTCATATATGGAACGTTTTCGCGCCCGGCAGGAGACACCCGTCCATCAGAGGCGGCAGCCGGGAAGACTAGCTGGGGCGCAATCGCGTGCCAGGGCAAAGAGCAGAGGCAACATGATCGAAATCGAATTCCGCAAGGTCGGCAAGCGTTTTGTCGATCGCCAGACGGCACAAGCACGGGCGGCCGTCACCAATGTCAATCTGTCCATCAAAAGTGGCGAGGTGGTCTCCATCATCGGTCCCTCGGGCTGTGGCAAGAGCACGCTGCTCAACATGGGGGCCGGCCTGTACCTGCCCAGCGAGGGCGAGGTCTTCGTCGGTGGCGAGAAGGTGACCAAGCCGGTCCGCAAGGTGGCCTTCATGCTGCAGAAGGATTTGCTCATGCCCTGGCGCAATATCCGCGCCAACGTCACCCTCGGCCTGGAGATCGATGGCATGCGCGAGGCCGAACGCCGTCGCATCGCCGATGAACTGCTGGCCAAGTGCCACCTCAAGGGCTTCGAGGAGCATTACCCGTACCAGCTCTCCGGTGGCATGCGCCAGCGCGCCGCGCTGGCCCGGACGCTGGCGGTGGATCCGCAGGTGCTGTTGCTCGATGAGCCTTTCTCTGCCCTGGATGCGCAGACCAAGATGGTGCTGCAGCAGGACCTGGCCAAGATGCTCTACGAAAAGAAGAAGACCGCGCTCTTCATCACCCACGACCTGGTGGAAGCCATCGCCCTGTCGGACCGTCTGCTGGTCATGAGCGAACGTCCCGGCACCATCGTCGAGGAAATCGAAGTCAACCTGCCGTTCCGCGACAACCCGCTGGAGCGTCGCAAGCTGCCCGAGATCGGTCCGTTGCAAGGACGCCTGATGGAACTGCTCAAGGTGGGCAAAGAGACCGCCGAGCTCCACTGATTTCACGCTGCATCTTCACCCGTTTTCACCCGTCAACAGAGAGACCTCAAGGGAGAGCCAGAAACATGAAGAACCTGTTTGCATCCGCCGCCAGTGCACTTGCCCTGGTTGCCGCCGTCGGCGTGACCGTCGTTCCGGCAGTGGCCCACGCGGCCCCGGAAGAAGTGACCTACCTGCTGCCCGCGCCCCCCAATTCACCAGCCTTCGCCCCTTGGGTGCTGGCCCAGCACAAGGGCTATTACGCCGACGAAAATCTCAAGGTCAGTTTCATCGTCGCCAAGGGCGGCGTTGACGTGGCCAAGCAGATCGGTGCCGGCAATGCCGTCATCGGCGGTGCCATCGGGGATACGCCCATCGTGGTACGTGCCAACGGCATTCCGGTGAAGGCCATTGCCGTGCTGGGGGCAGGTTCCGTCACCATGGTGGCGGCCAATCCGGCCGATGGCATCAAGACCCTGAAGGATCTGAAGGGCAAGACAGTGACCGTCATGTCCTATACCGACACCACCTATTACGCCTTCCTCGGTAGCCTCAAGACTGCCGGACTGTCCAAGACCGATGTGCAGATCCAGGCCGCCGGTCCCGCCGGCGTGTGGCAGCTCTACACCTCGGGCAAGTCGCAGGGCTTTGCCGGGGTGCCCGACTGGGTGGTCAATGCGACCGATGCCGGCGCCAAGCTGGAGCTGCTGGACAACGGCGGTTTCAAGAGCATGGCGCAGGCCATCCTGGCCTCGGATGACACCATCAAGAAGAACCCCGAACTGTTGAAGCGGCTGGTGCGCGCCACCCTGCGCGGCATGCAGGACATCATGAAAGACCCCAAGGCCGCTGCCGATGACTATGTCGCCGCGCTGCCCAGCTACAAGGGCAAGGAAGCCAGCATCCAGGCCACCTTCGAGATGTACGACAAATACGTCTATGCCAACCAGAAGACCCTGGGCCAGATCGACCCGGCGCGCATGGATGCGGTGCAGAAGTTCTACGTCAGCGAAGGCATCGTGAGCAAAGCCACGCCGCTCAATGAACTCTTCACCAACCAGTTCGTGGGAGTGGCCAAGTAATCATGAACACCACGACAGCCAAAGACCTGACCATGTCCAGTTCCGAGCCATCCGCTGTACCCGCGACCCAGCCACGTCGTCCGCTGCTCAGTGAGAAGGCACGTACCGTATGTGGCAGCCTGGTGCTGCTGGTGCTCTTCATCGCCGCCTGGCAATGGGGGCCCGGCATGCTCGGCCTGCCCGAATACATCCTGCCCAATTTCATGCAGGTCGTGCGTGAGGGCGTGGTGATGTGGAACAACGCACAACTGCTGCAGCACTTCGGTGTGACTGCCATGGAGGTGGTGTTCGGTTTCCTCTTCGGGGCCTTGCTCGGCTTGGCCGTCGGTGTGGCGCTGGGCCTCTCGCCGCGTGCCGAAGCCATGCTCTCGCCCTACATCCTGGCACTGCAGATCGCGCCCAAGGTCGCTTTTGCGCCGCTGTTCGTGATGTGGCTGGGCTACACCATCTATCCCAAGATCATCGTGGCGGTATTGATCGTGTTCTTCCCCATCATGATCAATGTGCTCTCGGCCATCCGTACCGTCGACCCCGATATGGTCAACCTGGTGCGTACGCTCAATGCCGGGCGCTGGCAGATTTTCCATCTGGTGGAGTTTCGCTCGGCACTGCCGGCACTGTTCTCGGGGCTGCGTATCGCCTCCACGCTGTCGGTGATCGGCGTGACCGTGGGCGAGCTGGTCGGTGGCAACCAGGGTCTGGGCTATCTGCTGGTGGATGGCGAAGGGCAGGGCAACACCGCCGCCGTCTTCGTCTCCATCGTCGCCCTGACCCTGATCGGCGTAGTCACCTACGGCGCGGTGGTCTGGGCCGAACGCAAGGTACTGCACTACCTGCCCAAGGTCCATACCAGCACCGTCTGAGCTTGATGGCGATTTCCCGACAGGACACAGGAGCATGAACATGTCAGCAGCAAGCACGGCGACTCTTTTGGCAGGACGACGCATTCTGGTCACTGGCGCGGCACGCGGCCTCGGCCTGGCGTTCGTCGAAGCCCTTGCCGCCGCCGGGGCCAGGGTGGCCATGGCCGATATCCTGCAGGACACCCTGGCGGCTGCGGTCTGCACGTTGCAGCAACGCGGTCTGGCCGTCGAGGGTTTCACGCTGGACCTGGCGGATCCGGCATCGGTGCAATCCTCTGCGCAGGCCGCCATCGCATGGCTGGGGGGACTTGACGGGCTGGTCAACAACGCCGCCATCACCAATTCCGGTGGCAGGAGCAGCGAGCAACTGGCGCTGGAGATGTGGGACCGCGTCATGGACGTCAACGTGCGCGGTACCTGGCTCATGACCAATGCCTGCCTGCCGGCCTTGCGCGCCTCGGGGCGTGGCGCCATCGTCAATCTTTCTTCGGACACGCCATTGTGGGGCGCGCCCAATCTGCTGGCCTATGTCGCCAGCAAGAGTGCGGTCATCGGCATGACCCGCTCGCTGGCGCGCGAACTGGGCGGCGACAATATCACGGTCAATGCCGTGGCACCCGGCCTGACCCTGGTGGAGGCGACCGAGTACGTGCCGCAGGCGCGTCATCAACATTACCTCGATGGCCGCGCCCTGCAACGAGATCAGTTGCCGGAGGATGTGTGCGGTGCCGTGGTGTTCGCCCTGTCGGATCTGGCGCGTTTCTTTACCGGCCAGGTAATGGCCGTCAATGGCGGATTCGTGATGCACTGAAGCTGCCTGCAGGGCAGGTGCTGGACCCGGATCAATTCAGAACCAATTCAAGGAGAAAAGCATGACCGATATGTCCGAACAGGAAAACATGGGCCGCAGCTGGGACCGCCCGGCCGGCGCCAGCTTTGCCGACTGGATGGAGTCGCGCGTGGCGCGCCTGTCGACCCGCACGTACGACTGGAATGCGCTGAAGTTCCAGGCCGACTACGACCCCAAGTATCGCCGCGCCCAGATGCGCTACATCGGTACCGGCGGAACCGGGGTGGCGCAAGATGCCAACGTGATTCCGTCCGAACACTTCACCTTCTCGACCATGATCATCCCGGCCGGCCACGAAGGTCCCTCGCATCTGCACATCGATGTCGAGGAAGTGTTCTTTGTCCTGCGCGGCAAACTCAAGCTGGTACTTGAGAAGGATGGCGAACGTTTCGAAACCATCCTCACCGACCGCGACGTGGTGTCGGTGCCGCCAGGGGTGTATCGCGAGGAAATCAACATCGGTGACGAGGATGCACTGATGTGCGTGATGCTGGGCGCCAAGAAGCCCATCACGCCGACCTATCCGCCCGAGCATCCACTGGCCTCGATCAAGCGCTGAAGACCGAGAGACCGACCATGAACGCCACGTTGCCCGCCGGATCGGATGACAGCCTGCATGCCTGGCTGGCACTGCTGGCCCGTCATTTTCCCGAGCAGCACGTTGCCGTGCCAGGCGGGCAGGTCAGCTATCGCGTCGGCGGGCGCAGCGACAACGAGCGGGTCGTGGTCCTGCTGCATGGCATCAGCTCCGGCGCGGCCTCCTGGCTCAATACGGCGTTGGCGCTGGCCGCCGATACCCGCGTGATCGCCTGGAATGCGCCCGGCTATGGCAGCTCCACGCCACTGCCGATGGCCGTGCCCAAGGCGGACGATTATGCCCGGCGTCTGCAGCAGATGCTGGCGGCGCTGGAGATCACGCAGTGCGTGCTGGTCGGTCACTCGCTGGGGGCCTTGATGGCGGCCGCCTACCTGGCCCACGGTGATGGTCGGGCACGCTGCACCCTGCTGGCCGACCCGGCCCAGGGCTATGGCGCGGCCGGTCAGCAAGAACGGTCTGCGCAGGTGCGCCGGGAGCGCCTGGACGCCTTGCAGCGGCTGGGTGTGGCTGGTCTGGCCTTGCAGCGCACGCGCCTGCTGTCGGCACAGGCCAGTGAAGAACAGCACGCCTGGGTACGCTGGAACATGCAGCGGCTCGATGCGCAGGGCTATACCCAGGCGGTGCACTTGTTGTGCGGTGATGATATCGCGACTTATCTGCAGGCAGCGCCACGACGGGGGGTATCGGTGGCCTGCGGTGCAGAAGATATCGTCACCACCCCGCAGGCCAGTGAAGGGCTGGCCCGGCAGTTTGAACTTCCCTTTCAATTGGTGGACGGCGCCGGCCATGCCTGCTATATCGAGCAGCCGTCGTCCTTTGCCGCGCTGGTGCGCGCGCAGTTCACCTCAACCAACCAGAACAGATAATCATCATGAACAAACCAGTGATGCCAGAAGAAGAGTCGCAAGACAAGTACTCCGTCCCCGGCCTGGAACGTGGCCTGCGCCTGCTGTGCGAATTCAGCCGCCAGGACAAGACCCTCTCCGCTCCCGAGCTGGCGCGCCGCCTGGACATTCCGCGCTCCACCGTGTTCCGTCTCTTGGCCACGCTGGAACGCATGGGCTTCGTCGAGCGCGCCGATGGCGGGCGTGACTATCGTCTGGGCATGTCGGTACTGCGCCTGGGCTTTGAATATCTGGCCTCGCTGGAGCTGACCGAGATCGGCCGCCCGCTGCTGGAGCGCCTGCGCGACGAGATCGGCTACTCCTGCAACCTGGTGGTGCGCGATGGCCGTTCCATCGTCTACGTCGCCAAGTCGGTCACCCAGACCGCCTTCACCAGCCACGTCAACGTCGGTACCCGCCTGCCCGCGCATGCCACCGTGCTGGGCCGCGTGCTGCTGGAAGACCTGACCCTGCCGCAACTGCGCACTCTGTATCCGGAAGAACACCTGGAAGTCTTCTCCAGCAACACGCCCAAGACCGTGGTCGAGCTGTTCGACATGGTGCAGGCCGACAAGGAGCGCGGCTTCGTCTTGCAGGAAGGCTTCTTCGAAACCAGCATTTCCACCGTCGCCGCCCCGGTGCGCGATCATTCCGGCAATGTGGTGGCGGCGCTGGGTGCGACCATTCCCTCACCACACATCGACGCCAGCCAGCTGGACGTGATCGTGGCCCGGGTCCGCGAGACCGCCGCCGAACTCTCGCGCCTGCTGGACCATGCGCCCGAGCGTGGCGCCAAGGTCGTCAACATGTGGCGAGGCTGAGATGCCCATGACTTCTCTTCAGGGCAGGGTGGCCGTGGTGACCGGTGGTTCCTCCGGCATCGGCCTGGCCACCGTGGAACTCTTGCTGGAAGCCGGTGCGGCGGTGGCCTTCTGCGGCCGCGATGGCGAGCGCCTGAAGCAGGCTGAGGCCGCGCTGCGTGAACGCTATCCCCAAGCCCGACTCTACAGCGCGCCCTGTGACGTGCTGGCGCAGGAGCAGGTGCAAGCCTTTGCAGCCTCGGTGGAAAGCACGCTGGGCCCGGTCTCCATGCTGGTCAACAACGCCGGACAGGGACGCGTCTCGACCTTTGCCGACACGGCCGATGAGGCCTGGAGCGAAGAGCTGCGTCTGAAATTCTTTTCGGTGATCTACCCCACCCGCGCTTTCTTGCCGCAGTTGCAGGCCATGAGTGCGCGAGATGGCGATGCCGCCATCGTCTGCGTCAACTCGCTGCTGGCCACGCAACCCGAGCCGCACATGGTGGCGACCTCGGCGGCCCGCGCCGGAGTACACAACCTGGTGCGTTCGCTGGCCACCGAACTGGCCGGCGGCGAAGCCGCACGCGTACGCGTCAACGGCATCCTCATCGGCCTGGTGGAGTCGGGCCAATGGCGCCGCCGCTACGCTGCCCGTGGCCCGGAGCAGCAGGATCAGAGCTGGGCCCAATGGACCGCTGCGCTGGCCGCCAGAAAACAGATCCAACTCGGCCGTCTCGGCCTTCCCCGGGAAGCCGCGCAGGCGATCGTGTTCCTCGCCACGCCGCTTTCCTCGTACACCACAGGCAGCCATATCGATGTTTCAGGAGGACTTTCCCGCCATGCCTAATACCCAACCCCAAGTCACCGTCGGCTGCGCCATTGCGGCTTTCCTCGAGCAGTGCGGCGTGAAGGCTGCCTTCGGTGTGATCTCGATCCACAACATGCCCATCCTCGATGCCTTCGGCGAGCGCGGCAAGATCCGATTCATTCCGGCGCGCGGCGAAGCCGGCGGCGCCAACATGGCCGATGCCTACGCCCGTACCACCGCTGGCCTGGGCGTTTGCCTGACCTCTACCGGCACCGCCGCCGGCAACGCCGCCGGTGCCATGGTCGAGGCACTCACCGCCGGTACGCCCCTGCTGCACCTGACCGGCCAGATCGAAACACCCTATCTGGACCAGAGCCTGGCCTACATCCATGAAGCACCGGACCAGTTGAGCATGCTCAAGGCCATCTCCAAGGCGGCCTTCCGCATCCGCAGCGTCGAGACCGCCATCAGTACCATCAAGCTGGCCGTGCAGACGGCGCTGACGCCGCCCATGGGCCCGGTCTCGGTGGAGATTCCCATCGACATCCAGGCGGCCATGATCCCCATGCCGATCAACCTGCAACCGCTGGCTATCCCGCAGAGCGTACCGTCGGCGCGCGCGCTGGATGAACTGGCCGAGCGTCTGATGAAGGCCAAGCGTCCGCTGCTGTGGCTGGGCGGCGGTGCCCGCCATGCCGGTGCACAAGTACAGCGCCTGCTGGATCTGGGCTTTGGCGTGGTGACCAGTACCCAAGGGCGCGGCATCGTGCCCGAGGATGACCCACGCTCGCTGGGCGCATTCAACCTGCACAAGCCGGTGGAGCAGTTCTACCAGAGCTGCGATGCCATGCTCGTGGTCGGTTCGCGCCTGCGCGGCAATGAAACCCTCAAATATGAACTCAAGCTGCCGCGCCCGCTGTACCGTGTCGATGCTGACCCGGCGGCCGAAGGCCGCTGCTATACCAGCGACTACTTCGTCTGCGGAGATTCGGCGCTGGTGCTGGCCGGGCTGGCGGACCGTCTGGCGGCGCTGAAGGTCGATCCGGCCTTCATGGGCGATCTGGGCAAGGCGCGCGAGATGGCCGTGCATGGACTGGTCGATGGGCTCGGCCCCTACAGTGCCCTGGTGGAGCAGTTGCAGCAGAGCGCCGGTCGTCAATTCAACTGGGTGCGTGACGTGACCGTCTCCAACAGTACCTGGGGCAATCGCTATCTGCGCATCTTCGATCCGCGCGCCGGCGTGCACGCCCTGGGTGGCGGCATTGGTCAGGGTCTGGCCATGGGCATCGGTGCGGCCATCGGCGCGGCGGTCACGCGGTCGGGCAAGAAGACCTTCACCCTGGCCGGTGACGGCGGCTTCATCCTCAATCTGGGTGAGCTGGCCACGGCGGTGCAGGAACAGGCCGACATGGTGATCGTGCTGATGAATGACAAGGGTTATGGCGTCATCAAGAACATTCAGGATGCGCAATACGGTGGTCGCCGCCACTACGTCGATCTGCACACGCCCGATTATGCCCAGCTGTCTTCGGCGCTCAAGCTGCGGCACCAGCGCGTGGGCAACCTGGGCGAGGTGGCGGCTGCACTGAAGGAGGCCTCGTCTGCACCGGGCCCCTTCCTGCTGGAGATCGACATGCTGGCCATCGGCAGTTTCAAGACTGCCTTTGCCGGACCTCCGGTCAACGAGAAGGAAAAGGCCGCTGCCGCCGCTGCTGCCGTGGTTGCCGCTGCGGCCACTGCGGCCACGGCATAAGGAGAACGGCATGTTGCACGTATCGATGATCGGATGCGGCGCCATTGGAGTGGGCGTCATGGAAATCCTCAAAAGCGATCCCGAGGTCGCCTTCGACATGGTGGTGGTGCCCGAGGCCCACATGGACCACGCCCGCAGCGCCGTCTCCACGCTGGCCCCTTCGGCGCGGGTGGTCTCGCGCCTGGGGGAGGAACGTCCCGACCTGCTCATCGAATGCGCGGGCCACCAGGCCATCGGCGAACACATCATCCCGGCACTGGAGCGCGGTATCCCCTGCATGGTGGTTTCCATCGGTGCCCTGTCCGAGCCCGGCCTGGTCGACAAGCTGGAAGCCGCTGCCCGAGCCGGCCGCACCCAAGTGCAACTGCTCTCCGGTGCAATCGGTGCCATCGATGCCCTGGCGGCGGCCAAGGTCGGCGGTCTGGACGCGGTGGTCTACACCGGACGCAAGCCACCGCGCGCCTGGAAAGACACGCCGGCGGAGACGGCCTTCGATCTGGATGCCTTGCAGGAAGCGACCGTGATCTTTGAAGGCAGTGCCCGCGAGGCCGCGCGCCTGTATCCCAAGAATGCCAATGTCGCGGCCACGCTGTCGCTGGCCGGGCTGGGCCTGGACCAGACCCGGGTACGGCTCTACGCCGACCCCGGCGTGAGCGAGAACATCCACCACGTGGAGGCCAGCGGTGCCTTTGGCGGCTTTGAGCTGACCATGCGCGGCAAGCCGCTGGCGGCCAATCCCAAGACATCGGCGCTGACCGTCTACAGCGTCGTGCGCGCCCTGGGCAATCGTGCCCATGCGCTCTCGATCTGAACCGGGGCAGGAGAAAAGAACCATGTTGAATCTGAACGATATCCAGCCCATCTGCATCGCCGGTCAATGGCGCCTGGGGGGCGGGGATCGGTATGCCACGCTCTATCCGGCCACCGGCGAAGCCGTGGCGAGCCTGCACGCAGCCAGCGTAGCCGACGTGGAGGAAGCCATCAGCGGTGCTGACCGGGCGTTTCGTACCAGCGGCTGGGCGCAGAAGAAAGCGCATGAACGCGCTGCCGTGCTCTATCGCGTGGCGCAACTGATCCGCGAGAACGGTGAGGCGCTGGCGCAACTGCAGCGCCTGGACAACGGCAAGCCCATCAGCGAGACGCGCAATCTGGTAGCCAGTGCCGCTGCCACCTTCCAGTTCTTTGCCGCTGCCTGCGAGACCCTGGAAGAAACGCTCACCCCCATGCGCGGCGACAATCTCACCATGAGCGTGCATGAGCCCATGGGAGTGGTGGCCGCCATCACGCCGTGGAATTCGCCCATCGCCAGCGAGGCACAGAAGATGGCACCGGCGCTGGCGGCCGGCAACGCGGTGGTGGTCAAGCCTGCGGAAGTCACGCCGCTGGCCGCGTTGGCGCTGGCGCGTCTGTGCATCGAGGCCGGCGTACCTGCGGGCCTCATCAGCGTACTGCCGGGCAAGGGCTCGGTCATCGGTGATGCCATCACCCTGCATCCCCTGGTCAAGCGCGTCTCCTTCACCGGCGGCACCACGACCGGCAAACACATCGCCCACATTGCCGCCGACAAGATGATGCCGGTATCGCTGGAACTGGGCGGCAAGTCGCCGACCATGGTGTTCGAGGATGCCGATATCGATCATGCCGTCGCCGGTGTGCTCTACGGCATCTTCAGCAGCTCCGGTGAATCCTGCATCGCCGGTTCACGCCTGTTCGTGGCGCGCTCCTTGCATGAAGCCTTCATGGAGCGCCTGGCCGCCGGTGCGGCCGCCCTGCGGGTGGGCGATCCGGCCGACGAACGCACCCAGATGGGACCGCTGATCACCGCGCGTCATCGCGAGGGCATCGAGCGCTACGTCGACATGGGCGTCACCGACGGCGGCCGCATCCGCACCGGTGGCGTGCGCCCCAAGGGCGCAGCCTTCGAGCGTGGCTACTTCTATACGCCGACCATCATCGAGGGACTGCGCAATGATCAGCGCATCTGCCAGGAAGAGATCTTCGGCCCGGTGCTGGTCGCCATGCCCTTCGACGATGAAGAAGATCTGATCCGGCAGGCCAATGACAGCGTCTACGCCCTGGCCGCCGGTATCTGGACGCGCGACTACAAGCGCGCCTGGCGCGTGGGCCGTGCGGTACAGGCCGGCAATGTCTGGATCAACACCTACAAGCAGTTCTCGATCTCGACTCCCTTCGGCGGCTGGCGTGACAGCGGCCTGGGACGCGAGAAGGGGCGATTGGGCATCCTGCAGTACATGGAGCAGAAGGCCATGTACTGGGGCCTGAACGAACAGCCGCTGCCCTGGGCGGGCTGAACACGGATTGGAGAATCACATGGACGTATTGGGTATCGATGAAATCATCTACGGCGCAGACGATCTGCCGACCTGCCGCCGGTTCTTCCTCGACTGGGGCATGGCGCTGGTAGAGGAGAGTGCCGCCGGGCTGGTCTTTGAATCGCACAACGGCTGCCGTGTCATCGTGCGCGACAGCGCCGACCCCAGCCTGCCCCCGGCCATCGAAGCCGGTCCGACCCTGCGCGAAGTGGTCTGGGGCGTCTCTTCGGCGGCGGTGCTGGACAAGTTCGCCAGTCGTATCAGTGGTCTGCCTGGCTTCGTCAACGATGGTCAGCGCGTGGGCTGCACCGATCCCAACGGACTGGCGGTGCGCTTCCAGGTCTCGGTCAAGCGTGAGGTGGAGGTGCAATGCGCCCGTATGAACACCTGGAACGAGAAGAATCGCATCAACCAGCGCAGCCCCATCTACGAGCGCGCTGCGCCCATCGAAGTGGGGCACGTGGTGTTCTTCGTCAAGGATGTGAAGGCTTGTGAAAAATTCTATTGCGAGCATTTCGGCTTCGTCCCTTCCGACCGCTATCCGGAACGCGGCGCCTTCCTGCGTTGCGCCGACGTCGGCGGCCATCACGACATCTTCCTGCTGCAACCGCCCGAAGCGCGCGCCGGACTCAATCACGTCGCTTTTACCGTGCGCGATATCCACGAGGTCTTCGGTGGCGGCATGCACATGTCGCGTCAGGGCTGGGATACGCAACTGGGGCCGGGCCGCCATCCGATTTCCTCGGCCTATTTCTGGTACTTCAAGAATCCGGCCGGTGGCCTCATCGAGTATTACGCCGACGAAGACCAGCTCGATGCGCACTGGGAGCCGCGCGACTTCGAACCCGGCCCGACCGTGTTTGCCGAATGGGCCATCGATGGCGGCATCGACGGCAACACCCGGCGCCAGAAAAACGCCCAGGGGCCGAGCGGCAAATTTCTGACCGACCGCGCGCCGGCCGGCAAGTAAGACATTTCACGAAAGGAAATCCAGATGTCCTTCAAGATCGGAATCCTCGGTGCCGGCATTGGCGGCCTCACGGCAGCCATCGCCCTGCAGCGCGCCGGACATGAGGTAGTGGTGTATGAACAGTCGCGCCAATTCCTGCGCGTGGGCGCAGACATCAACCTGACCCCCAATGCAGTGCGCGCACTGGATGGCCTGGGCATCGGCGAGGCCGTGCGCCGGACCGCCGCGCGTCCCACCCATCGCATCAGCCGCACCTGGAATACCGGCGAGGAAACCTCGCGCCTGGCCATGGGCGATACCGCCGAACAGAAATACGGTGCGCCGCAGTTGACCATCCATCGTGCCGATCTGCTGGCCGCGTTGGCCGACGTGTTCCCGCTGGAGCAGGTGCGCTTTGCCAAGCGTGCTGAAACGATCCGGGAGGAGGGCGATGGCATTGTCCTGCACTTCACCGATGGCAGCGAGGATCGTGTCGATGTCCTCATCGGCGGCGACGGCATTCACTCCGCCGTACGCACTGCCATGTTCGGCGCGGAAAGTCCGCGCTTCACCGGGGTGGTGGCTTTCCGCGCCGTGATCCCGGCAGCGAAGGTGGCCGCTGTGCCCAACCTGCAGGCCTTTACCAAATGGTGGGGACCGAATCCGGAAAGCCAGATCGTCACCTTCCCGTTGAATCGCGGCCAGGACATCTTCATCTTTGCCACCACCGCTCAGGAAAGCTGGCATCTGGAATCGTGGACCACGCCGGGCAACGTGCAGGAACTGCGCGACAGCTATGCGGGCTTCCATCCGGATGCCACAGCCCTGCTGGACGCCTGCGATGAGGTGCTCAAGACCGCCCTCTACGAACGCGATCCGCTGCCGGCCTGGGCCAAGGGCAATATGGTTCTGCTGGGCGATGCCTGCCATCCCATGATGCCCTTCATGGCACAGGGGGCTGGCATGGCCATCGAAGACGCGGTGGTGCTGGCGCGTTGCCTGGCCAGCGTCGCTGCGCTGGACGACGTGCCTGCCGCCTTGCATCGCTACGCGCAACTGCGCATGGAGCGCGCCTCGACCATCCAGATCGGATCACGTGGCAACAACTGGCTGCGTGAAGGCGGCAATGCCGACTGGGTGTATGGCTACGATGCCTGGCAGGTGCCGCTGCAGCCACAAGCTGAAGTCGTCACTGCATGAAACAAGGAGCGCCAGTGAATCCGGAAACCTCCGCCGACACCATGCTGCTGACCATCGTCCTCAAGCATGACCAGTCCATGAATCTCGAGCAGATCCAGGCGCACATGAAACAGGTGGACTGGTGGGAGCGTTTTCCCGTTGAAGGGACCCGCGTGGTGTCCTGGACCGTGGCCATGGGCCTGGGCCAGATCGTCACGCTGGCGCTGCCACCGGCGCTGCTGCCGCAAGTCAATGTCGAACTTGAGCGCTCGGCCTGGGGCGTGTTCCGTACCGAGTGCTATCCCACTTACGATTTTGTTCCCGTGCGCGAACGCATCCGCGAGCGCGTCAGAAATGGAGGCCAATGATGGTTGCAACTGTTACCGATATCTATCTCAACCCGCACCAGGCGCGCCGCCGCCCGCCGACCCAGTTCGAGGACCTGCTGGGCGACTCCATCGAGCGCGCCTACGCCGCCGGTATCCATGAATTGAGTGCGCTGGTGGCGCATCTCAATCGTACCGGCCCGAGCTGCCCCTACAACGCCGGTATCTGGACCGAAGCCAACTACCAGGAAGAGATCGCCCGCCTGGCCGCCTGAGGACCATCGTCCATCGCCAGCCTGCCAGCCCTAACAGGAGAGACCCGAAATGAGAACTGCCGCCCATGATCCCGTCGATGCCGTCCTGGCCGTCGGCCTGAAAGACCTGTGGTATCCGATCTGCCCGTCCGAGTTCGTGGCTGAAAAGCCGGTCTCGCTGCGCCGCCTGGGCAAGAAATTCGTGTTCTGGCGCGAGCCCTCGGGCAAGCTGCATGCGCTGGAAGACCACTGCCCGCATCGCGGTGCGCCGCTGTCCATGGGCATTCCCATGGGCGACCGTATCGCCTGTGGTTATCACGGCGTGCAGGTGCGCTTCGACGGCGTGGTCACCAGTGTGCCCGGCAGCCCCGGCTGCAAGCTGGAAGGTGCCAAGGCAACACGGCGCTTCCACGTGACCGAAGCGGCCGGTGCCATCTTCCTCTACAACAGCCTGGAGGATGTCGATACACCGCCGCCGCTGCGCCTGCCGGAAGAACTGACCAGCCCCGAGTATTCCAACTTCCTCTGCTACACCGAATGGAAGGGCGACTACCGCTACGTGCTGGACAATGTCATGGACCCGATGCACGGCACCTTCCTGCACAAGCAGTCGCACTCCATGGCCGAGGGCGACAATACCGCCAGCTTCGGCATCCGCGAGACTGACATCGGTTTCGTCTTCGAGAAGGAAGGCCAGCGCGACGTCAACTTTGACTGGACCGAATGGGGCGATACCGGCCTGCACTGGATGCGCCTGGCCATTCCCTATCCCAAGACCGGTGGCCCCGGCGGCAGCTTCGTCATCATCGGCAGCTACACGCCCATCGTGGACAACATCGCCGCCGTCTTCCACTGGCGCTGCCGCAAGCTCTCGGGCTGGCAGCGCGACACCTGGCGCTTCCTCTATCGCAACCGCCTGGAAGCACGCCACTGGAACGTGCTGGAGCAGGATCGTGTGGTGCTGGAACTGATGGAGCCCGATGCCAACCAGCGCGAGATGCTGTACCAGCATGACATGGGTATCGTGCGCCTGCGTCGTCATCTGCGCGGGCTGGCCAAGGCCCAGCTGGCACGCGAGGAAGAACTGGCCGCAGCCAAGGCTCCGGTCCGCGCGGCATGAACGACGCCACCCACGCGCCCGTCGTGCGCCATGTGCAGTGCGCCAGTGTGCCGGAGTTGGCATCGGCTACCTGGTCCAACTGCCTGGTGATCGGCGAGGACATCATGATGTCCGGCATGACGGCGCATCCGGCCACACGCCAGCAGACCTTGGACACCTACCGGCAGACGCTGGTGGTGCTGGGCAAGATCGCCGACCTGGTGCGCGCTGCCGGCGGTACGCCGGGCAGCATCACCAAGCTGGTGATCTACCTGACCGATATCGCGCACAAGGACGAGGTTGGACGTGCGCGCCGTGACTTCTTCGGTGAGCACGGTCCGTATCCCTGCTCCACGCTGGTGGAAGTCAGCGCCCTGGTGTTTCCGGAACTGACGGTGGAGATCGATGCGTATGCCCGTCTGGGTGTGGATCTGCGGCGCGCAGAGCGCATGACCGCGTGACCGCATGAGCTTGTTTGAACGAATCTGATTTGATGGTGGTGCATTCATGAGCAGTCCTCTTCTTTCCGTCCGTGTACAGGCCATGCGCTGGGAGGCGCAGGGTGTCGTGAGCGTGGAACTGTGCCTGCCCGACGGCGGCGAGTTGCCGGCCTTCGAGGCGGGCGCGCACATCGACCTGCATCTGGGCAATGGGCTGGTGCGCAGCTATTCGCTGTCGAACTCACCGCTCGAGCGTCATCGTTACGTGGTGGGCGTACTCAACGACCGCAGCAGTCGTGGCGGATCGCGCTACGTACATGAACAATTGCGGGTCGGTAGCACGTTGTCGATCTCGGCACCGCGCAACAATTTTCCACTGGACGCATCGGCGAGCCTGTCGGTGCTGATTGCGGGAGGCATCGGCATCACGCCGATCTCCTGCATGTATCACCACCTGCGCGCCCAGGGCAGGGAGGCAGTGCTGCACTACTGCGCCCGCTCGCGCAAGGAAGCTGCCTTCACCGCGCAGTTGCTGGGACAGCCCGGCGTGAGCAGCCATTTCGACGACGAGGCCGGTGCACCGCCGGACCTGCGTGCGGTGCTCGCGGCCTATCCGAAGCAGGCGCATTTCTATTGCTGCGGTCCGACCCCCATGCTCAATGCCTTTGAAAGCCTCTGCGAAGAACTGGGTTTGCCCAATGTGCACATCGAGCGCTTCGCCGCCGAGAAGCTGGCACCCGTGCAGAGCGGCAGCTATGTGGCCGAACTGGCGCGCAGCAAATCCAGCCTCACCATCCCGGCCGGCAAATCGCTGCTCGATGCCCTGCTCGATGCCGGCATCGCGGTCGATCATAGCTGCCGCGAAGGCGTGTGCGGTGCCTGCGAGACGCGCGTACTGGAGGGGGAACTGGATCATCGCGACGGCGTGCTCAGCAAGGCCGAACGCGCCGCCGGCAAGACCATGATGGTGTGCGTCTCCGGCTGCAAGGGACAGCGCCTGGTGCTGGATCTCTAGCCGTTTTCGCGCAAGACCATGCCCGTGCCCAGGCACCGGGCATTTTTTTGAGCCTGAAAAATTTTTGGAACGGCGATCCATAGGTGAAACAAATATCACCGGACCCGGACCACCGGCAAGCCTGCGCCGCCCGCTGACCATGCAGCGGCGGCCTTGCCGGCAGAAGTCACCTTTCCTGCGCACGGGGCACAGGGGAGCAGTGAGTGAATGCGGCCTGGCCGCGTGTTTGGACTTTATTCGTTGAAGGGGAGTTTGATGAAGAAGTTAATGATGGCCGCAGTGGCTTCCTGCCTGTCGGCAGGTGCCTTTGCGCAGAGCAGCGTGACCATCTACGGCAGCCTTGATGCTGGCGTAGCCTATATCAACAACCTCAATGGCGGCTCGGTATCGCGCCTGGACCAGGGCACCATGCAGCCGGACCGCATCGGTTTTCGCGGGACCGAGGATCTGGGTGGCAACCTGAAGGCCATCTTCCAGCTCGAAGCGGGCTTCTACACCGATACCGGTGCCACGCCCAATTCGTCCAAGCTGTTCAACCGCTACAGCACCATCGGCCTGTCCGGTGACTTTGGCGCGGTGACCCTGGGCCACATGCCCGACGTGGTATTCGACTATGTGGGCAAGCTCTCCAACGGTTTCCAGCTGACCAACTGGTACCTGTTCCATCCGGGCAATCTGGATAGCCTGGCCAACACCTACCAGTTCGACAATGCGGTGCGCTATACCTCGCCGACCCTGGGCGGATTCCAGGGAAGCCTGATGTACGGCTTTGGCGAAGTGGCGGGTGACAGCAGCAATGGTCGCAATGTCAGTGCCGGCGGCACTTACACCAATGGTCCGTTGCGCGCGGCGCTGGCCTATTCCAAGCTGAACAACCGCGCTGCCGGTTTTGCCGGGACCTTCCTCACCAGCGTGGGGCTGGGCAATGCGGCGACGGTCTTCAACAGTCTGACCACGACGGCCGCCGGCCTGGGCTACACCATCGGCAGCGTCCGCCTGAACACGTCCTACACCCAGGTCAAGCTGGCCCTGCCCAGCGGTGCCACGCCCAAGCAGAAGAACCTGGATCTGGGGGCGGCCTGGCGCTATGCGACGCTCGACACCATCAACTTCGGCTACGGACTCTCCAAGTTGGAAGGCGCGCGCTGGAACACCTTGAGCCTGTCGCACGTGCATGAGTTCTCCAAGCGTACCCAGTGGTATGTGCAGGCGGCTTACCAGCGTGCCGGCGGCGATGCGCGCTTTGCCGTCATGAACGGTACCGGTGCAGGTGGCGCCACCGGCGTCTCCGGTGGGCGCAGTCAGCTGGTGACCACCATCGGCATGCACCACTCGTTCTGAAGATCTGAGGATCTGAGGATCTGAGGTTCGCATGAGGTCCTCTTGCGAGGGCCAGCTTTACCTTCTGTGAATAGTCTTGTCTTGCGTGCGCCCATTCTGGAGCGGATGGGCGCTTCGTAGTGCCTTGGGCGGGGAAGTGCTCTTCTCCGCCTTTTTTTTGTCCAGACCGAATTCATTGCCGGGCGGCATCCTTGCAGGACCGCCGGCATTCTTGCGTTGCGGAGAAACTTCATGATTGCACAACTGAAACTGGGCGCGCGCCTGGCGCTGGGCTTCGGCCTGGTGCTGGCGCTGCTGGCGGGCATCACGGCCCTGGCCATCGCCAGTCTGTCCACCTTGCACCAGGATACGCGCCGGATCGTCGAGGACCGGTATCCGCAGGTCCTGCTGGCCAATGACGTGCTCCTGCGCATCAGCGAAAACGCCAGCGCCATGCGCAACCTGCTGCTGCTGGATGACCATCAGAAACTGACCGAGGAGATTGCGCGCATCGCCAGCGGCGAAGCGGCCATCACGGCCACGCTGGACCAGCTGCAGGCGCGCCTGTCCAGCGAGCAGGGGCGCAAGTCCTTTGCCGAGATTCTGGCCTTGCGTGGCAAGTATCAGCAGGGGCAGCAGCGCTTCCTGCAACTGGCCTCCACCGGTGCCACCATGGACGCCTCCGAATTGCTGCTGACCACCTTGCGCCAGGATCAGGAGAACACTATTGCGCGCCTGAAGGGCTATATCGCCGTCGGCACCCGGATGATGGAGCACAGCGGTGAAGAAGCCGCTGCGCAATATCACCAGAAGACCCGCATCATGCTGGGCATCGCCCTGCTGGCAGTGCTTGTCGGCGGCGGGTTTGCCTGGTGGATCACGCGTTCCATCACGCGCCCGGTACGACACGCGGTCGAGGTCGCGCAGCAGGTGGCCTGCGGCAACCTGGCCAGTCCTATCGAACCGGGCAAGAGCGACGAGATCGGCCAGTTGCTGGAGGCGCTGCGGCAGATGAACGGGAGCCTGACCGATATCGTCGGAGAGCTGCGTCATGGTGCCGAGACCATTGCCACCGCTTCGTCCGAAATTGCCGGCGGCAATCTTGACCTCTCCGCGCGCACCGAGCAGCAGGCAGGATCGCTGGAGGAGACGGCTGCGGCAATGGAAGAGATCACCTCCACCGTGCGCCAGAACGCCGACAACGCCCGGGCCGCCAATGAGCTCGCGGCAGAAGCCTCGGCAGTGGCTTCACGCAGTGGCGCGGTGGTGCAGCAGGTCGTGGCGACCATGGCCGGCATCAGCCTGGCCTCGCGCCGTATCGTGGACATCATCGGCGTGATCGATGGCATTGCCTTCCAGACCAACATCCTCGCCCTCAATGCCGCAGTGGAAGCGGCACGTGCCGGTGAGCAGGGCCGGGGATTTGCGGTGGTCGCCTCCGAGGTGCGTTCGCTGGCCCAGCGTTCAGCCGGCGCCGCCAAAGAAATCAAGGCGCTCATCGATGACTCCGTGACGCAGGTCGATACCGGCGCACGCCTGGTGGAGCAGGCGGGATCAACGATGGAAGAAGTGGTGGGCAGCGTGCGGCGCGTCTCGCACATCGTCGGCGAGATCAGCGAGGCCACGCAGGAACAGCGGACCGGCATCGAGCAGGTCAATCAGGCCATCACGCACATGGATGAAACCACCCAGCAGAATGCCGCGCTGGTGGAGCAGGTGGCCGCCGCTGCGCAATCCTTGCAGGATCAGTCGCAGCGGCTGCGCGAACTGGTGGGCGTGTTCCGGCTATCCGGGGCGCAGCCGCAGGCAGCCGCTCAGGCAGCTACTCAGGCAACCGAACTGGCAGGCGCGCTCGCTGTCTTGCCGCGATACAGTACCAGCGTGGCGATCAGCCCGCAGATGGCGGCAAAGCTCATCCAGTAACCGGGCGCGGCCTTGTCACCGGAGGTCTGGATCAGCCAGGTCGAGACCAGCGGCGTGAAGCCGCCGAAAATCGCGGTAGCCAGGCTGTAGGCCAGCGAGAAGCCGACCGTGCGCACGTGCGCCGGCATCACTTCGGTCAGCGCCACGACCGCCGCGCCGTTGTAGCTGGCGTAGAGGAAGGACAGCCACAGTTCGGTGATCAGGAGGTGCTTGAAGCTGATATCCGACACCAGCCAGGACATCACCGGATAGGCCGTCAGCAAGGTCAGCAGCGTAAAGGCCACCAGCACCGGACGGCGTCCCACCCGATCGGAGAGCGCGCCCATGACCGGCAGCCAGCAGAAGTTGGACAGACCCACGCAGAAGGTCACGACAAGACTGTCGGCGGCCGACAACTTGAGCACGTTCTTGCCGAAGGTCGGCGTGTAGACCGTGATGAGGTAGAACGACACGGTGGTCATCACCACCATCATCATGCCGGCCACCACGATCTTCCAGTTCTGCGCGATGGAGTGCATGATCTCGCCGAAGCCGGGATGACGCTTGCGCGCCAGGAATTCCTCGGTCTCCTGCAGCGAACGGCGGATGACGAAGATGGCCGGCACGATCATGCAGCCGATGAAGAAGGGGATGCGCCAGCCCCATTGGCTGATCTGCGCGGGCGACAGCCACTGGCTGACCAGATAGCCGATCAGCGCCGAAGCCATGATGGCGGCCTGCTGGCTGGCCGACTGCCAGCTCACGTAAAAGCCCTTGTTGCCGGGAGTGGCCATCTCGGCCAGGTAGACCGACACTCCTCCCAGTTCCACTCCCGCCGAGAAGCCCTGCAGCAGGCGTCCCGTCAGCACCAGGATCGGGGCGGCCACGCCGATGGTGGCATAGCCGGGCACGAAGGCGATCAGCAGGGTGCCGAGAGCCATGATGGCCAGCGTCACGATGAGCCCCTTGCGGCGACCCACGCGATCGATGTAGCTGCCCAGGATGATGGCGCCCAGGGGACGCATCAGGAAGCCCGCACCGAAGGTGCCGAAGGTCAGGATCAGCGAGACGAACTCGTTGTCCGACGGGAAGAAGGTCCTGGAGATGTAGCTGGCATAGAAGCCATACAGGAAGAAGTCGAACATCTCCAGGAAGTTGCCGCTGGTCACGCGCAGGACGGTGGACAGCTTGGAGTGCTTGGAGTGCTTGGCGTTTTTGGTTGTTATGTTCATGTCGGTGTCTCTCTTTCTCTCTCTGGCGCAGTTGTTGAGCGCGTTCCTTCACTTTTGTCAGTGCGCGGCCGGATCCAGGCCCGACGCCTTGATCGCATCGACAGCCTCGGGCGAGGCGAGGAAGTCCAGCAGTTCCCGGGCCGCCTTGGGCTCATGCGTGCCGACCACGACACCGGCGGAGAAGGGGGTGATCTGCTGGGCGCTCTCGGGGATGGGGCCGATGATGTCGATGCCCTTGACCGGCTTCAATTCGGAGATCTGCTGCAGACCGACTTCGGCCTCGCCCCGGGCGACCACTTCACCGACCGGTTCGGCCGGGATCATGCGACTCTTGTAGGCCATCTGCTGGTCGATGCCCAGACGCTTGAAGAGCCTGGTGGAGAGGAACACGCCACTGGCGCTGTCCGAATAGACCACCGAGTGCGCGGTGAGCAAGGTGCGTTTGAAGGCGTCAAGGGTGGAAATGTCCGGCCTGGGCGTGCCAGCCTTGACGGCCAGGCCGATGCGCGAGAGCGCCAGCAGCTTGTGCTCGGACCTGGAGACCTTGCCCTCTGCCACCAGCTTGTCCAGCGCGTCGCCCACCATGATCACCACATCGATGTGTTCGCCGCGCTGCAGGCGGTTGGGGATGGCCTGCGGCGTCTGTCCCATGGAGGGGCCCCAGCCGGAGATGAGCTTGTGGCCGGTCTTCTTTTCGAAGACGGGCGCCAGCGCCTTGTAGGCCGCCGCGAAACCGCCCGAGCTGACCACGTGGATATCGGCGGCGGCAGCCAGCGTGCTGACTGCGCCCAGGGCCAGCGCCAGCACGCTGCGGTGGAAAAGAGACGTGCGCAAGCTGCGCGCAGGGTGCTTCAAACGGATCATGCGGATCTCCTGTGAGTGTTTTATCTTGCTGTAATGGGGAGCGAGACCCGGCAGTTTGCGTAGTATCCTTTGAAAAGTTAATTGCAATTAATCTTTGGATTGATAAAAAATGCGCATCAATATCGAGACGGCGGAATTACAGGCCTTCCTCGCCGTGGCGCGGCAGTCGAGCTTTCGCGCGGCGGCCGAGGGTCTGTTCATCACGGCGCCGGCGCTGAGCCGTCGCATCGAGAATCTGGAGCAGGCCTTGCAGGAAAGACTGTTCGACCGCACTACGCGGCGTGTCTCGCTCACGCCTGCGGGCGAGCTGTTCCTGGTGCATGCCCAGGCCGTGATGGAAGAGCTGGAGTTGGCCGTCAAGAGCGTCGAGCAGGGTATGGCGCATCGGCGCGAACACGTGACGGTGGCCTGCGTCCCCTCGGTGGCCAACAATCTGCTGCCGCAGGTCTTGAAGCCGTATGCGCGCAGCCATGCCAAGGTGCGGGTGCGCATCATTGATGAAAGTGCGGCGGACGTACTGGAGAGCGTACGCAAGGGCGAGGCTGATTTCGGCGTGAATTTCATCGGTGCGCAGCAAGCCGAGATCGATTTCGAAGAATTGACGCGCGAGCGCTACCTGGCCGTGATGCCGGCCCATCATCCGCTGGCCGCGCAGAGTACTTTGCACTGGAAATCGTTGGCGGGGGAGAAGCTGGTGTCGGTGTCCTCCAGCAGCGGCAACCGCAGCCTGATCGACAATGCCTTCGCGCGGGTGCCGCAGCGGCCGGTGATCCAGTACGAGACCAATCACGTGGCCGGTGCCATCAGCCTGGTGGCTGCCGGTCTGGGCGTGGCGCTGCTGCCGGAGCTGGCCATTCGCAATGCGCCGTACAAGGGCATCGTGGCGCGCCCCGTCACCAGCCCGGTGTTGAGCCGCGCGATGGGGCTCATTACCTTGAAGGGGCGCGTGCTGAAACCGGCTGCGGCAACGCTGGCGCAAGCCTTGCGGGAAGCCATGGCCGGAAAGGGCCGGAAATGATTTCCGGGCTCTGCAGCTTGCCTAAATTTTGTGCGGTTTATTGGGAGGGCAGGCGGGGACGGCACTTGCGTGGGGCGAAAGGAGCTTATCCACAAGTTTATGCACATAAAACGGGGATAAGTTTCCAGCGCTGGCGCGGTTTCTGGGGAGGTTGCGCAAATTATTTGCAAAACCGTTGGCCATAAAAAAAGGCCCTCGCAAGCGAGGGCCTTTTTGTGGATGTTCTTTGCCATTCCGGCAGTGTCTGATGCCGTTTTGCGATTCCCGCAGCTCGTCGAAAAATGGCTTCCTGCGCTATGCCGAGAGGCGCTGCTGCGGCGGTCTTTTTTCGAAGAGGGGGCGATTATATAGTCATGGGCGGAAAAATGATACTGCTCGATTGAGAAAATTATTTTCACTCAGAAGGAGAGGGATTCTTGCGCACGAAGGGGTAGCCCGCTTCGTAGATGATCCAGCCTTTGCCCTGTGCGCAGGAGACTTCCCGATACATGAAGGCCTTGACGATCTGCTCCCGGCCCAAGGCACAGGTTTCTCCTTTGCGCAGGAAGAAAGCCGGTTCATCGGCCTCATCGGCAGCCTTGAATACTGTCATGTCCTGGGTTGCCTGCCATGTGCCTTCGGGCTGGCTGCAGCCGGGCAGGGACAATACAGAGAGCAGGAGCAGAAGGTTTTTCATTTCCGGGGGTAGTCGTTGAGCTTGACCGCGCGTTTTGATCGTTGAACGACGATTAGCAGTTCTTTGGGAGAGACGCCTGCATTGGAAGCCGCAACTCTTTGATGCCTGCCGGATTGGTCATAGGCCCCTTTTTCGTCTAATGCACTCGCGTCCCCACTTGGGCCGGTAAATCTTCCATCACCGATAGTTCTTGTAATACGGGAACTAAGTCCAGCCGCCCCTCTCGAAACGGCGCGCGCCATCTCATCGCAGTGCGCAAGAAATAATTAAAAAGCAACACTTCAAATAACTCAGTCGTCATGACGTGGGTCTTCGCAGGGATGACATGTTTGTCGCATCCATCGGGATATTTGCATGCCGCAACGCAATGACGTTACCAAGAGAAATTCGGCGCGTAAATCAGAATGCAGACGTCGTCATCCGGCGCCGTGTCCGTGTGCCGACGCTGTATCGGAGATAAACTTGGACGACCAACCTTTGATTGAACAGATCGCGGGCCGCGCCGCACCAGCGTCTCCTCCATGGGATGGAGTATTGCAGCAACTGCATCGCGAGATCGATCAACATGGCGACGGTAGGTGTTTCGTCTGGGTTGACCCCGCCCAAGGAGAGCCTGAACTAGGAGAGGCCGACCCTGGTCTGCGCGTTAGCGTCCCCATCGTGCATCCCAATTACGACCGCCGTTTTGCCCCCTATCTGGTGCCATTGAATCTCAGTCGCTTCAGCGACGATTGCGTTCTCACGGCCAGCATGGAGCTCGCCTGGACTGCATGGAGCATACCTTTTCTCACGGCGCGCAGAGGGCAGCCGATTAGCGGCTGGATCATCAGTGACCGCAGTGCGCGCGAGGTTGCCGCGTATTGGGGCAGGCACTGCTATTTGCATATCGCGCGAGGACGGACCCGTCTGCTGCGTTTCCATGATCCCGGTGTGCGTGCCATGCTATGGCAGGATCTCGATGCGAGGCAGCGCGCCTTGCTGCTACACCCGGTGAAAGCCGTCTTCTCGTTGAACCGGCATCAGGCGCTGGAGTCCTTCAGCGCGCCATCGACGCCAGCCAGCGACCCCAATGCGACCGCCTCCAATCGCCTTGATGAACAGTTGCGGCTCAGCGAGCAGCAATGGCAGCAGGTCAATGATTACTCCACCGTACATGCTGCCTGGAGCTATCTGGTAGGCCAAGACCTGATCAGCCGTGATACCCCAGTGACCGAAGCCTTGCGACACAGCCTGGGCGTGGCTTCGTCCTATGGCGTGACGTCAGCTGACGACCGCATGTTGTTCCTGGTCTGTGGCTTGTGCCATGGCATCGGTTTTCACGCGCATGCACGCATGGCCGACGTCTGGCGACGCACCGCCGGCGGTGAGCCATTTGTAGATGCCGTCGAAGCCGTGTCGGGTCGTTCCTTCGAGCAATTGTCCACCTACCTGATGGATTGAATTCTTGTTATGGCTTGCACCAACCCCCAAAACCCTGACTGCAAAAATTGCAACAAGGACGGCCTGGCGATTCTGCTGGCCCGTTATGCCGTGGTCCCGCTCAACATTCCGGGCGACGTCCCGGCACCACTAGGCAACAAGGTCACTGGTACCGCGCTGACGAACTACAAGTATGTATTGCGTACGCTGCGCGAAGGTTTCGTCTACCTGTTCTACGAGCGCCACCCCTCCAACATCACCGTCAAATGGGAAGCCTATGCCGTCTCCCCCGAGGGACGGCTGTGGAAGCGACCCTCGCACCTCTTTCCCCAACCGGTACCCGTGGAGCCGGTATGCACGCGCAGCGGCGACAATATTCCGACATCAGTGATCCACATCGAACATCCTGCCAAGTGCGGTCGTGTTTGGATAGCATTCTCGCAGCATGCCTGGAGTGAGGCGACCTTCAAGGCGTTCGCCAGCGACATCAAACTGCGCGATCAGCGCATGCAGACCTTTATTCCCAAGCTGTGGATCAGCGCGGGCGGTTATCGCCACGGCATGGTCGCCACCGAGGGCAACGTACAGAAGGTGCTCGAATACAACCCGGCCTATTCGCCCGACCTGCTCAATGAAAAGGCCGCCATCGGGTTATTTGGCAGCGCGAGTGGTGGATATAACCGCGCCAAGCTTCAGGCCAACACCACGATCCATCGATCCTTCAGCCGTAAGGACGAGGTCAAGCCCCTGGTGGCCAAGATGGAAGAAATCTGCACCCACGGCAAGGGAGAGAAATACAAACCCATGATCATGGGTGTGTGGGACGCGCTGGGGATTGGTATCGAACTCAACAACTTCCGCAACGAACCGGCGGGGTGGATGCATCGCTACAACACCGAGCTTGCGCTTCAGATCGATGGCATGCTGACCATCAGCAGTCTGAAGGATCTGCTGGAAAATCACGCAGGTGCCGTCGTCGATCGCAATGCGGACCTGGCCAGGCAGCGCGCGCAGCAGCATGACTTTGCCAAGGAACGGGTCGATGCACAAAAGTTGCCCGCGGAGGCCAGGGCAAAGCGCCTCAAGGCGATCGAGATGCAGGAGTATGTGCAGTCCAAAGACGTCGAAGTGGATAACGTCTACGAGAACCGCATCATGCACGCCACCATGCTGCCCGACGCCGCGCGCGACAAGGAGTATGCCCAGATCAAGGCCGATGCCGACACGGTGGTGAGTTCACGCGCCGCCTACCGGAAAGGCCGTGTTGAAAAAGCCTGGCCGCCATATGCGGAGAAACTCGACATGAAGGCCTACGAGACCTTCAAGAAGAATTTCGAAAGCCTGCAGGATGAAGCCACGGCCCTGATCGAAAAGCGCACCGCCGACATGCTCGCGTGGATGCAGTCCCGGCATTTCCTGGATGGGCTGCGGGAGTACCACGGCGATGATATCCAGGATGCCGTCGCCTTCGAATCGCATGTCAGCGAAGTCACGTTCCTGTTGAACACGACCAAGAGCGGTCGCGGCAAGATCGACGAATGGGTCAATGATCTGCAGATCGCGGAATCCAACCTGATGTACCGCCTGTTGAGCATGAATCAGGATGCGGCGCGAACCGAAGTCTCACAATTCCTGACCCAGGCCGAGACGTTCAGGGGCGATCAGACGGCAGCCACGGTATGGAACTGGTATGCGTATATCCAGAAGTCGATGAAGGCCATCGCGGATTTATACAAGAAAGCGGCAGGCCTCTATAACGCCAACGAAAAGGCAAAGGCCGGCACCAACGTCGCCTTCAATGTGAAGCTTGAACCCTACCGGCAGTTCGGCATCGACAAGACGGCCTCCACCTTCGGTGATTTCATCTTCAAGAAATTCAGACTCGACGGCAAAATGGCCGACATGGCCTGCGAGAAGATCATTCAGATCTGGTTTGGTTTGCGTGCCGGTGTGGAAGTGGCTGCGGCGGGTGCGCTGGCCGATGCGCAGGCGCGTTATGCCATGAGCGGTCGGCTTGACATGCTGGAGCGCGTGCGAGCATCCAAGAACCCGCTTGCGCCGGAGGTCCCTGAGAAGGAAACGGTGTCGTCCAGGACGCTCAAGCGTGATTGGGCCGCATTCCGCGATTCAGAGAAGAGCGCCAGTGCCATGCGGGATGCGCGCATGGCGTTGGTGGTGTTGCTGATCGAGAGCGGGAATTTTGCGAAGATGATGCATGACTGCATTGAGAAAGGGGATAGCAAGAGTCGGGCTGGATTGGCGGCATCTGCGATGACGATCGCTAGCGGCGTCATTGATATCTGGGGTGTGGCGGTCAAGGAAATGCAGACGGCGAATGCGACTTCTTATCAAGTCATGAAGTTGGGTGGGGCGGGTTTAAGTGTTGCTGCGGGGATTATCGGGATTGTGTTCGATGCTCAGGATATGGGAAAAGCATATGGTAGAGGTCAATATGGAATTCATGGGCTGTATTTTATAAAGATAGTCTTTGGCACTGTAAATCTCGTTGCAACCAGTCTATCGGCCTTTACATATGCTGCGCCAGTTATTCTGAGAATGACGGGGCGAATTGCTGCGGCTCAGGCATTGGATTTGATTGGTACCCGCGCGGCAGCATTCATTGCTTGTCGGATTCTTTTTATGTCGGCTGGAATGTGGATTGGAGTGTTCGTCTTTATTGTTCAGGTGATGATCTGGACGCTAAGTGATGACGACTTGGAAACTTGGTGCACGCTTTGCGTTTTTGGCACCAAAAAAGGTGCTGACGACGCTTATAAGGATGCGTTGAAGCAGCGTGCAGAATTAGGTAATGCCTTGATCGCGGTAGGAGTTGGGTAATGGATAAGTATCTGGAAACGCCAGGCCAGCAAGGTGGCTTGATAAAAGTTAGCGGCGAGATCAAGAATTATGCCAGCAAGAGGGAGGCGGCCAGTTTTGTCTTGACCAAGAAAGATAAGACCGGAATGGGCATGGTGTCTGTTGCGCTGGCAGCCGCTGGTATGGGGGGGCAAGCAATAGCAACCGCTTCAAACGCCGCCAATTTACAAGAGGAAGCGGATTATGTGGAATTTGAATTGGAAGGGAAATCTGTGAAGGGCTGGTTGTGGCGTAGCCCCTTCAAAGAAGGAGATACCGTCGATGCAGCGGTTGTATGGCAAGGTGAATATTTCGAATTGGTCGCACTCGCAAAACCATCTGAACGGATCATTGCATTGTATCCGCATTGTGTGCGGGGGCGCCGTGCGTTTTATGCGCTGGTTTTCCGCTGGTGGTTTATTTTTTCTGGAATATTTCCTCCTGCGGTCACCTACTTCGGTTTTCTAGCTTTTGGTTTTAACCGCGTTATTTTTGAGTTTTCGTTTTGGATTGCGTGGGGGGGGATTGCATTTGGTTGGACCTTTATTATTTTCATGCTGATGCTGCAATGGACGCCATTCGGTAAAGCGGCGCAACGTGTATTTTCAGTACTGGGATTAAGAGATCCATCAGGCATCGATCTTAAAAAGACCACCAAGGCACAGCGCAAGCCGGGCGATCCGCCAGAAATGGGGGCATTCTTCTTCCGATATTGAGTAAATTCAAGAAGGGCGTGTTCGGATTTCCATCCAGCTCGCCGAATCCACCTGGTTTTGAGAAAACAGTTCAAAGGGCTTTTTTATCTTGAATGCCATCTTCTGGAGGCGAAGATTGATGTCCATTTTCCTCGAACTGAACATGTCCACGTTGCCGAACTGGCTGACCACCTTCGCCGAAATACGCAACTGTAATGACCCACTGAAAACCTGCTCTGCAGTTCCCTCGGCTAATGCGAACCTGAAAACCTGACCGCATATCTGCTTAACTCGATGCGCTGAATCGATGGCGCCTCTTGCTTCCATTTTGCGGACGGCAGTCAGCACGTCACGGGGACCAATGGTCGAAATGGCTTGCTTTCCGATGGCCGGGAACTCATTGCTTTCCAGCCAGTTCGTAATCTTTTCTTGTGTAGTGGTAGCCCGATTTGCTGCCGTCTTTGAAAGCCATTAACGGGCAACAATCTCAAAGGTGTTTCCCGCTGCGAAAATTTGTGCTTGTTTCATGTCTCGCTTACTTTGAGCAGGATCAATGCCATCTGCGAGCATTTCGCGGGCTTCCTCGCGGCGCTTTCTAGCCTTGGCAAGAGATATCTCTGGATAGACGTCTAACGCCAAGGTCTTGCGTTTATTTAAATACCGATAGTCCATGCGCCAGTATTTCCCCGTCGCCTTCACGAGAAGATACATGCCGCCGCCATCGGCGTATTTGTCGCCATTGGGTTTGATGGGCTTTACCTGCTTCACAAAGGTATCGGTCAGAGACATAGCGTGTTTGACGGTATCTGGAATTGGGTAGGGAGGAGATGCCGTCAAAAATGACGGCATTAATCGTGGATGTAATGCTACGTCCTTGGACGGACGCGGACAAGAAAAGCCCGCTGTGTCAGCAGACACGCGGGCTTTAGAACATCTTTGGACTTCGTTGGATAACTTGTTGGTGCGGGAGCCGGAATCGAAGATGCAGCACTGGCGCTGCTTTCCGGGCGCATGACTATTTTTTACTGCGATAGTTACTGCAATTCGGGAACGGTGTGCCGGTTTTGGTATGGATTCGATACCGCTTTTGCCTGGAAAGATTCGGACTTATCTGCGCACTTTTCCGGCCCTTTGCTGGCCCGCCATGCTGGTGCTGCTGGTTTTTTGGGCTGACAGGGTGCGCACTTATGTTCGGACTTATCGCCGCTCGGCTTGCCCGCGTTTCAAACGCTACCATTTCCCCGAAGCCGCGTTTCAAACGCTACCCCTTTCCCCGAGACACCCCAAATGGGAGTCTCGACCTAAAGCCGGATGGGTATTCTTCGCAAGTAGGCCAGCCCCTCGAATTGAGGGCGCAGCTAATGAGGCTTGTTTGCCGCAACGCTGCGAAAGTCCCGTTTCCGTGGATACCTATGCGGATACCGTGGGCATGGACTCCAGATTGCAGGCTGTTTCCGTGGAAACCTGACTGGCAACCTGTCCGAGAGCAAGATAATGAGGTGTCATTTCTTTGGAGGACACCCGTCAATGGTGGGTCAAGGTATTGAGCCGCTGCATCGCCCACTCTATTTGCCTGAAACCTTCACCTGAAACCTTGATGCTTCTTGCGTTTCGGACAATCCGGGTCTTGGTCGGCAGTGACCCGGATGCCCATTTTGGACTTCCGGCCAAAGCTCAATTTCAAATTTTACAAAGCAGCCCACTTCCGCCAGTCGCCTACCGGGCCGCCCCGCCGATTGATTTACTTTGATTGTTTTTCAACTACCGGTAGCGCTCGGGGAACTCGCGCATTGCGCGGGTTGCGGGCTCCCCGATACTTGGGCGGATTTCAAATCCGATCAAGCCTCACCATCCTTGCTTCTGCCGCTCCAGGGCTTCGCACTGACGTCGAAACCACGCCAAGCAGTCCGGGATTGACGCCAGGGACTGCCGCTTGCTGGCCTCCCTGATCCGCTCCGCTGACTCTGGGCTGACTCTTGCGGCCAAGCAATAAACAGCGATTAGACGATCAAGCTCCCGGATATCCGCCAGCCATTCGGCCATCGGTCGCGGTCTGATACTGATAGCCGCCATCGCTTCCGCTTGCTCCAATGTCATGCCGTCTACTTCCATAAATTCCCGGATCAAGTCTTCGCTTTCCCGTGACGAATGAGAAGTGCCGTTTTTTGCTGGGGACATTGGGGACACCGCTACTGGCGCGGCTTTCCGCTGTCCCCAGTGGTTTTTCGCAGTGGGGACATTGGGGACAAATACGCGACTTTCTATGATTTTGTCCCCAGTGTCCCCAGTCACGTTTTCATGGTGGAGACGGCGCAAACCCGCGCCGGTATTGGTTGTCCCCAATGTCCCCAGTGTCCCCACTGTTTTTGGGCTATTCTGCGTTAGCTTTGAGAAGTCGAGGCGCATCATTCAGCCTCCCACATCTTCGACGTGAACACATAGCATCGGGTTGTGCTGCCAAGAACGGGGATTCTTGGTTTCTGGGTCGGCCTGCCATCCTTGCCGGGTTGCAACCATCCGGCGGCCAGAAGTGCAGATATTGCCGCCTTGGGATCAAAGCCTTGGCAAAGTTCCCGCTTAAATGCTTCCTGCAAAACCAGAAACTCCCGCTCTCCATTCTCACCGATGCGATAGAACCCGGCCCGGTTGATGATTCGGAGCTCATTGGTGGCGTGGATATCCTCAAACCTGCTCGCGGCGTGGGCCTCAAAGAAGGCACGTGCATGGGACAAGATGTTGCGTTCTTCTCTGTTCCCAGTTCCCCCAAAGGCTTGCAACCAAGCATCGAAGCATTTGCGCGCTGCCTTCTCTGCATCGCCTTGCTGCCATCCGGTGATGCCGTAGTGCGTTGCCAGCTCACCAGCAGCCGCCACCAGTGCGAAGCGCTGCGCCACCCGCTGCACTTGGCTGGCTGCATCAGTAGGCACTACCTCAGTGACAAATTGCCTCATGCCATCCGCTATGGTCGCGGCCAAGGCTTCCCGGTCTTTCACAATGGCGCGCAACCATACAACGCCTGCTGTCCCATAGCTGGCGGCTGCTGCCTCCTTCACGGCCAAGGCCAGATCAGCTGGGGTGCTCAGGTCATGCAAGAACTCAAAGGAGCCCATGCCCGCGCCTGCGTCGGCCTCGATATCAGCAAGGCGGATTTCTTGCCCCGCGTTGGCCTTCTTGCCCGCCCGCGCCATCAGGGCCGTTAATGATTCCTCGCCAGCAGAAAGGAATAGGACGCGCCACCGCGAAGACTGGCGCGCAGTGCCTGTGCGTGATGCTCTGGCCTTGCCTTGCCCGTTCGCCAGCAGGTAGGCCGACTCGCCCGCCTCCTTGGGGTCGATCTGGCTCAGTTCGTCCAGAATCAGCAGGCCGTCATTGTGCAGGGCTGCCAGTCCTTCCAGGCCGTTTGCCGTGGCCCGCCAAAGCCTGGGGTATGTGCTGGGGCTGCCCCATACAGATGCCGCTGCCTTCAGTGCCGTGGTCTTGCCTGACGATGATCCGCCGCGCAGATGGAACCCACCTGAGTCCTCATTGACGATATCCGCCAGCGGCCCAGCAAAGGCCACCGACAAGGCAAACACCAGCCGCGAATTTCCACCGGCCAGCCTGCCCACGGTATCGCGCCAGCCGTCCAGGGTGCCAGCAGTCGAGAAGGCAGGTTCAATGGCGTGAGAGTTCTGGAAGACTACTACCTCCCCATCTTGGCCGATGGACTCCGTTGGCGTCACATACACATGCCCATGCCACCCAAGGCGCTCCACACTCCGCGCACGTTCCTTCACCGGCCAGACTTGAATATAGGTCGCCAGATGATCGCGGGTGCCGCGCCTGGTAGTGATGGCGAGTCCATTACTCGCAAGCTCCCGGCGCATGTCGATACCATCGCCTTGCAGGGCCTCCATTGGGATAGCCTGTTGATGGCGTACTCCGTCCGCATCGTGCCAAGCCAGCAGGCGGCCCCAAGCGCCGCTTTTACTGTCACGGGTCATGGCGATGACTTCCAGCGGGGCACAAATCCATTGCGGTGCCGTGCTGTTTCCCTGGCTGTCTGTACCAACATAGAAGACGCCGCGCTGCATGGAAAGCTCAAAATGTCCATCCCCATAGCGGCACGTCTGGGTTGGCATTTTCGTGCGTACCTCACTGCGCACCGCCTCGGCCTGCTCTGATTGCACCGCTTGTAAATCCTGCGCCTGCACAAGCTGGGCTGCCTCAATAGCCTGGCGCAACAGCTCCGCGCCGCCGTCTAATTGGCGCAGGTCATTAAAGTCCGTGGGCTTTCCTTCATCACTGGGGAAAATGGGAACCGCCAGATAGCCGCCCACCGCTCGCGCCGCTGCCGTGGCCTTCTCAATTCCAATATTGCCGCCTGCGTTGAAACGATCATTGTCTGCGCACAAGATAATTTTGATATCAGGCAGCTTGCCGCGCAGAGCCCGCGCTACGTCTTCCAAATTCCCGGCATTGAAGGCCACCGCCACGGGCAAACCCGTAGCAGCGTGGAGACTTGCGCCAGTCGCAAACCCTTCGCAGACCAACAAAGCGTCAGAGGGCTTGCCGCCGAAGCTGTAATAGCAGCCTTTGATTCTTCCGTGGGTCTTGAATCGCTTGCCTCCGTCTGCGTCAATGAATTGGGCGCTGGTGATCTGGCCGGTAGCGTCACGGATCGGGACAATGAGGGTGCGTCGATCCCGGAACTCTTTCAAGCCGTAGGGCTTGACGCCCTTGCGCTGGCAATAGGGGTTGTCGTCCGTGGCGTCACGCGCAGCAGCCCAAATCCTCGCGCAATCTGTAGCCGCTGCGGCTTCCATCTCCAAGCGCTCAAACTCTGCTAACTGCCTTGCCTTCTCGATCCTGGCGCGATACTCCGCCCGATCAGCATCCGTCATCGTTCTGTCTGGCTTGCCGCACCACTTTTCGGAGAGCCCGGTTTTCCAGTCGCCAAAAGCCCCGGCCGGGACACTATCGCCGTGAAGAACGTACCAGGCGGATTTCTTGCCGGGTTTGTCTTCCGGGCCGTCAAAACGGCGGCGTTGTCCATCAGCCACAATTTCAGGCGGTTGCAGGCCATACGCCGCCAAGGCTTCAGCGAATTGAGATTCGACTTGAGATATCGATGCAATCATCCGCAAGCCCCCCTCATCTGTTCTGCCTTGAGGCGCGCACTAAAGCGCGCCTCACTGCCGCCCTTGTGCGAGTTACCCGTTTCTTCTGCCAAGTGACTGATGCAGCTAACCGCATCTTCAGAGATAGCGGCAATCGCCTCGAAGGCTTGCGCGAGTTTTTCCGGGTGCAGATATGCTTCCGGCGTTTCCATCGCCATGAGGGCGAGATTTGCAATTCCGGCGATACGGTAGAAAGCAGACTGCGAGAGCGCATCCATATCGTAAATGGCAGCGCGCAGGCTCTTGAGTTCTTCAGCGTGGGATTGTGTAGCTGGGCTGGTGGCGGCCATCACTTGCCCTCCAAGATATACACTCCGATACGGTGATGCTCGCCGCTCTCGGTCTGCTCAATCCGCATCACTGTCTTGACGGGCTTACCCTCGCCGCGCAACTCGTAGATACGTGGACGGGGGTCGTAAACATCCAGAAAGCGCATCGCTTCAAAGGTAGTGATATGGCCGGTGCGCTGCATGGCCTTCATCATTCGGGAGCGCTGGTCCTCCCTGCTATTGCCAGGTGTGGTGCGGAGAATTTCCGCCAGTTGATCTATGCGCGAGGACATTATTTGCCCTCCTTGCTGGCACGATAGTTCAGCGGATCAGCAAAGAACCTGTGCAGTTCGCGGTTTTGGTAGGCCGTGCATCGTTCGGAGAACTTCACCGGCTGGGGCGCTTTACCGGCAATGACCAGTTGCCGGAATTTCTCGCGGCTGAAAGGGCAGAAGGGTTCGAGGTCTCGCCATCTGCTCATGCCGTCCGCTGGGAGTGCCTTGCTGGGGGATGCTGCGTTTTCCATGTTTGCCTTTCCTTGCACAGTGCCGCCGCAATGGGGCGGAGTGATGCAAGGTTCGCAAACAGCTAGTTCTTTGTCTTTATCGTCTAGCCGCTAGACGTGTCGGTGTGGCGGCTAGACGTGTCGGTCTAGCTGCTAGTCAGACTCGCGGAACCATTCTGCGATAGTTCTTTGCGCGTTCGATTCCTTCAAACTAACGCCGAGGGTTTTCCCGTGGGCGATAACCTCCTTCATGAGTTGATACGCTGCGTTGCTAGCAGAAGGCCAGTTGCGCATTTTGTATTTCTCGACTGCCCATACTCTCAGTTCGTGCAGTGGGGCGTACCTCTTTTTAGCGCCGCTCTCGCCGTTGTGCTTTGAGTGCTGCTTGATAATGCACGTAGGGCAAACGTAACGCGAATCAAAATCAGGGGTGCCGGCCACTAATCCTACATATAAAAAAGATTGACACAATCTGAAGACGGTTAGCTCATCGTAATTTTCTGAGTCGCCGGTCAACATCAGATTTACCATTACTTGGGCAAGGAGCTGCTCAGCTTTCTTTCTTAGGCCGCCTTCGTTTTGATGTAGATTATTAGATGGCGCGTTCTCCGCCATAAACGAAACCGCTTGTTCGGAATTTTCTGGATCAATACCGAGACGTTCGAGCTGCTCGAAAGTTATCTCTCGTAACCAAGCGATTTCATCATCATATGGTCCAAGACCGCCTTCCGCTTTGAGCTGTTGCTCTCGCTTAAATACGGGTGGTTTTCTTCCGCGCTTTTGGATTAGCAATTTCTGCCCCTTACCCCTTCAAATCGGGAGCCATGCCAGCAGGTCAAAGGGGCAATAACCTGTTTTCCCGCCGTCGCGGTAGGCATGACAAAAAGTTAGCCGCTAGGCGGCCTTGATTGGTATAACGGTCGCACCGGCGCGCAAAGTGTCCACATGATCAGACCATGCCTGCATCATCTTGCGCCGCTCATCCAGGTACTGCGCCTTCTGATAGACACCCTTAACGCCTGCCTCCTTGTGGGCTAACTGGCGGTCGATTGCTTCTGTGTTCCAGCCCATTTCTGCAAGCATGGTTGCCGCCGTGTGCCTGAATCCGTGCGGCTGGATCATGTCGGCACTGTAGCCAAGCCCTTTGAGAGCCTGATTGATAGTGCCTTCCGACAAGGGACGCGCACCAGCTCTCACGCCAAACACATATTCACCATTTCCAGTGAGTGGCCGCAATTCGGTGAGGTAGCTCACTGCCTGAGATGAGAGCGGAACGATATGATCGGCTCCGGTCTTGGGGGCGACATAGCGCCACTCCCGCGCATCCAGGTCAATATCTGCCCACCGCGCAGCCCGAAACTCGCCGGGGCGGGTGAATAGCAGGGGAAGCAAGCGAAGTGCCGTCTTCACCATCGGGGAGCCGGTATAGCCCTCGATATCGCGCAGAAGCTGGCCTAACTGTTTTGGGTCTTTGATGTGCGAGTAATTCTTGCCCTCATGGGGTTTGAGTGCGCCGCGCAGATCGGCAGCAATATCGCGCTCCGCGCGGCCCGTGGCGATGGCATAGCGCCATATCTGGCCCGACTGCTCGCGCAACCGGTTCGCCGTCTCTGTCGCGCCCCGATCTTCTACACGGCGCAGACATTCCAGCAGGGCAGGGGCTCTGATTTCAGCGATGGGCAATTTGTCCAGCCAGGGGAACAGGTCTTTTTCGAGATAGGCAAGGGTGCGGCCTGCATGGCTCTCTGACCAGCCGCTGACGCGGCTTTCATACCATTCGCGCGCCACATACTCGAATGAGTCAATGGACGGCAGGCCAGATGCCTCGCGCTTTTCTGCTGCCAGCTCGGCGCGTTGCGTCGCCTTGCTGGCTTTGCGCGATTCGCTGGGGTCAATGCCTGCTGCCACTTCCTTGCGCGCCTGCTCCGCAAAATCTCGCGCCACTTTCAAAGTCGTTTCGGGGTATTTGCCAAGGCTGATCGTCTTGCGCTTGCCGTTGATGGTGTAATCCAGTCGCCAGGCTCTGCCGCCGCCCTTCACCGCCAGCAGCAAATACAGTCCGCCGCCATCATCAATGCGGCCCTTGCCGTTATGCGTGGTCGCCGTGGCCTTCAAACCACGAAGGGTGGTGTCTGAGATTTTGTTGATCGCCATGGCTGGCAGCCCTTTCGCAGTAACCGGCAGTGAAAATGCAGTAACTCGAATTGCAGTAACCCGTCTATTTTAGGTTTACTGCGATAGTTACTGCAATTCAGGATTGCAGTTACTGGGTTTGCGTGGGCAACGATGGGCAACAAAAAAGCCCTTGTCCGTTTGGAATCAAGGGCTTATGTGCAAACTTTGGTTTTGCTGGGCATACTAATGGTGCCGGGAGCCGGAATCGAACCGGCACGCCTTGCGGCGCGGGATTTTGAGTCCCGTGCGTCTACCTATTCCGCCATCCCGGCGACGCGAGCCAGCGATTATTACCGATTTCGTTGCTTCGGGCAAGCCCCGATAGCTACGGCAGACAGCCGATGTGAAAATTATTTACCGCACACCGCCTCAATGGCCCGTTCCCCCGTCGAGCCCGGAATCGGATCCTGAAGCTTTACATCCGAATACGCCAGCTGCGGCGCCAGCAGCAACTGCCCTTTGCCATCGGCCTGCGCATACATCTTGCGGCTGCCAAAGCCAAGCTGGCGCGCGCTGCAGTCGAAGTAGGCGGTGGAGATCTCCGACAGGTAATAGGTCTTGCTGCCCTGGCCCATCAGCAGTTGCGGACGGTTCCAGTTCAGCAGGATCTGCGCCTGCCGCACGCTGCGGGTGGTGACGATGCTGCTCTTGTCGATGAAGAAGCTGCCAATGTTGTTCTCCCCCAGAGGCATCCACTCCGCATGGGCCGACACACAGGTCATCGTCAGTGCCGCCGCCAGCAGCAGTGCCAGGCGCGGCGCAGGGGAGGGAGAAGAAGAGCGTTGATCCATGTCGGGCAGGGCGTCGCGTCAGGTCAGCATCATGGCCAGCATGGCGACATCGTCCTCCAGCAACAGCACCAGGGTGATGCTCCAGAAGATCAGTTCCGCCAGCACGCGGTGTCCTGTCAGCGTCATGCGCAGGCTTGCAGCCATGTCCAACTCATCGATTGCGAAAAATGAAAGTGCGGCCATCCTAACATGCCCTTTACGAATGGACATGACCCCCGACATGAAAATGGCCCGCACCAGGGCGAGCCACTTTCTGCTGCAGCAATGACGCGGACCGATCAGATCGCCGCCGCAATCGCCTTGCCCACTTCCGTGGTGTTGCTCTTGCCACCCAGGTCCGGCGTGGTCGGTCCATTGACCAGCACGTTTTCGATGGCAGCCAGCATGGCGTCGTGCGCCTGGCGATACTTGCCCTGGCCATCGCCGAGGAAGTCCAGCATCATCGCGCCGGACCAGATGGTGGCCACCGGATTGGCGATGTTCTTGCCAAAGATGTCCGGTGCCGAACCATGTACCGGCTCGAACAGCGAGGGCAACTCGCGCGTCGGATTGATGTTGGCCGAAGGCGCAATCCCGATCGTGCCGGCACAGGCCGGGCCAAGGTCGGAGAGGATGTCGCCAAACAGGTTGGATGCCACCACCACGTCGAAACGATCCGGGTTCAGCACGAAGTGCGCCGTCAGAATGTCGATGTGGTACTTGTCGCGGCGCACCTCCGGGTAGTTCGCGCCCATGGCCTCGACGCGCTCATCCCAGTAGGGCATGGTGATGGCGATGCCGTTGGACTTGGTGGCCGAGGTCAGGTGCTTCTTGGGACGGCTCTGTGCCAGCTCGAAGGCGAACTTGAGGATGCGGTCGGTGCCCTTGCGGCTGAATACCGATTCCTGGATCACGGTCTCGCGCTCGGTTCCCTCAAACATGCGGCCGCCGATGGCCGAATATTCGCCTTCGGTATTCTCGCGCACCACGTAGAAGTCGATGTCGCCCGGCTTGCGGTTGGCCAGCGGGCAGGGTACGCCCGGCATCAGGCGCACCGGACGCAGGTTGACGTAAAGGTCGAAGTCGCGGCGGAACTTCAGCAGCGAACCCCACAGCGAAACGTGATCCGGCACCGTGGCCGGCCAGCCGACCGCGCCGAAGAAGATGGCTTCAAATCCCTTCAACTGATCGAACCAGTCATCGGGCATCATCTGACCATGCTTGGCGTAGTAGCCGCAATGGGCCCAGTCGAAATGGGTGAATTCGATGTCGATGCCGAACTTCCTGCTGGCGGCCTCGACCGCGCGCAGCCCTTCGGGCATCACTTCCTGGCCAATGCCGTCGCCGGCGATGACGGCGATTCTGTGGGTCTTGCTCATCGTTGCTGCTCCTCTGAATGACTGGTTGACTGGTTGACTGGTCGACGGGCTGCCCGAGGTGACCGGGCAATGAAAACATGCCCTCATCATAAATCGCTTCACGCGATGGATCATCCACGAACTGGTGATGTAATAAAACACGATTCGTGAACAGTGCAGAAAGCGTCAGCCATGAAAAAAGGCAGTGCGGTCATCCCGACACTGCCTGTTCTGCGGCCTGCCCGCGACATGGCTGCGCCTCAGCTGCCCGCGGCCTCGCCCCACAGTGTCACGCCCAGGGTATGCTCGGCGCCGGGCTCCAGTTCCACCAGATCGTCCATCACGTTGGCCGTCTCGATGCACAGCATGCGCTGCCAGGCATCATCGGCGAACTGCGACAGGCGGCGTGCCTTGCTCACCCAGGGGTTCCAGACCACGGCCGAGGTCGAGCCGCTGGCCTGGATGTGGATGCGACGGTTCCAGCCCTCGTCGCGGATGGTCAGGTGCGGCGGCAGGTCGAGGTAGATGCGGTCGGTTTCGCCGCTGACCACCAGCGCACGCTTCTGTTCGCGCTCAGCCCAGCCTTCCAGGGTTTCGATGTAACGTCGGCCTTCCAGCCCATCGACGCTCACGTTGTGGATGCTGCTGACGGCGAAGTAGCTGTGCAGTGCCTGGGTCAGGGCGAGGTGCTCTTCGCTGCCGTTGCGGGTGGTGAGCTTGAGATGCAGGCGGTCGTCCAGCAGGATTTCCAGGCGCAGTTCGATCCCCGGGGGCAGGTGGCGTAGCGCCGGTGATTCGCTGGTGGGCGGGATGGCCAGTACCAGACGCACGGTATCGCCTTCGATGGCGTTCTCCATCAGCAGCCAGGGGATGCCGCGCACCAGGCCGTGCGCAGGCAGGCGCCCGCCCGCGTGCAGGGCCTGCACCTGCGGTGGATTGCGCATGAGGTCGCCGAACCACGGCCAGCACACCGGAATGCCGCCGCGCACCGAATTGCCGGCTTCGAAGGCGGCTTCCTCGCTCATCCAGATCACCGGTTCCTGACCGTGCACCTGGTAGCGCAGCACCTGCGCGCCTTGCTCGGCGATCAGCAGTTCAGCGCGCGCAGTCTGCACGCGCAGACATTGCAGCTGGTTGACTTCGATGCGCTGGATATGCGGAAGATCGGGCGGGACTTCCTGTTCTTCGATGAGGCTCATGCCGGACACTCCAAGAGAATTCGTTGCGATGGTGCAAGACTGCCACATTTCGGGCCTTTGCGGGAGATCGGGCGCGCGGGCAGGCGATGCGCTGCGTCTCGTTGTGATGCGAGCGGAGACGGGGTCAGGACTATAATCCACGAATCGTGGACTTCATCGGCTACATATCGTGAACAATTCTCCCCTGCTGGAAGACCTGCGCCTGTTCTGCGTGGTGGCGCGCCACAGCAATTTTGCCGAATCGGCGCGCGAAGTGGGTGCCTCCCCGGCCTTCATCAGCAAGCGCATCGCGCTGCTGGAGCAGGCGCTGGGTGTGCGGCTGTTCCACCGCACCACGCGCAGCGTGGTCATGACCGAGGATGGCGGCAACGTCCATGAATGGGCGCGCAAGATCCTCGACGATGTGGAGCAGATGATGGAAACCGTCAGCAGTGCCAAGCGCGTGCCGCGCGGGCTGCTCAAGATCAGTACCAGCTTCGGACTGGGGCGCAAGGTGGTGTCGCCCTTGCTGTCGCGCTTTGCCACCGAACATCCGGAACTGAAGATACAACTGGAGCTGGTGGACCGGCAGATCGATCTGGTCAATGAGGGAATCGACCTCGATATCCGCGTGGGCGCGGGTCATGAGCCGCATCTGTTTTCCAGGCGCATCCTGCCCAGCCAGCGTGTGCTGTGCGCCAGTCCCGCCTATCTCAAGAAGCACGGCGCACCGGCTGATCTGGCCGCGCTGCGCCAGCACCAGTGCCTGGTGATCCGTGAGCGCAACCAGTCCTTCGGCATCTGGCGCATGATGGGGCCCAAGGGGCAGGAAACGGTCAAGGTCTCGGGCGCTCTGGCCTCCAATCACGGCGAGATCATCCATCAGTGGGCCGTGGACGGGCACGGCATCATCCTGCGCTCGATCTGGGATGTGACCGACAGTCTCAAGCGCGGACGGCTGGTGCGGGTACTGCCGCAGTATGCCCAGGAGGCCGACCTGTGCGCGGTCTATCCCGTGCAACTGAAGAATTCAGCCAAGGTGCGCGAATGCGTGCGCTTCCTGCAAAAGCATCTGGATGTGACCGCATCATCGGCCACGGTGTAAGCAGGCCAGACTCGCGTTCAACGTCCGTCGAATCGCTGCCGCACGATACGTTCCAGCACCTGCGCCACCAGCGTCACCGAGGCATCTTCCACATGGCGGCGATGTTGCAGCAGCCGCAGTGGGGGTGCCTCCAGCGGCAGCGGCGGGCGCAGACAGGCCAGCGCCACCGGATGCGCGGCGGTAGCCGCCGGCACGCAGTGCATGGGCATGACGGCGATCAGGTCCGAGCCCTGCAACAGCGCCGGCACCATCAGGAAATTGGGAACCACCATGCCGATGCGGCGGCGCAGACCCTGCATGGCAATCTGCTCGTCGATCATGCGGTTGAGGGTGTCGTGGCAGGCGATCTGCAGATGTGGATACGAGAGCCAGCGCGCAAGAGTCAGTGCGTGCGCAGCCGGATGGTCGCGCCGCATGACGGCCACGCAGCGTTCCTGCAGCACTTCGCGCCCGCGCACCTGGCCGGTCGGTGCGGCACTGCCCAGCACCAGGTCGGTCTGTCCGCGCTCCAGCCGAGCCACGGCATCGGCATCACCCAGCCAGGTCTGAAACTCCAGGTCCGGCGACGGCGCGTCGGCGGCCAGCGCCTGATACAGCGCATGCGCTACCACTTGGGCCGGATAATCCGGCATGAGGATGCGTACGCGCTGGGTCACAGTCGCCTGTGCCGGCGCCGGGAGGAGCGCCTGTGCTGCCTCGGTGCCCCCGGCCAGCGCCAGGCGCAGGGGTTCGCGCAGGGCTTGTGCGGTGGCCGTCAGTCGCATCTGCGTACCGCCGTCTTCCAGCAGCGGATCGCGCAGCAGCTGGCGGCAGCGCTCCAGTGCACTGGCTGCCGCCGGTAGCGGCAGGCCGACTCGCGCTGCGGCGCGCGCCAGATGGACTTCATCGAGGACGGCGTCGAGCAGGCGTAGCAGGCGCGCATCCATTGCGGTCAGTGCGGGCAGGGCAGGGGAGAACACAGGGGCAGGACTGGCAGCGGAATTCATGGCGCAGTGAGGCAGTGGCAGCGAAAGTGACAAGGCCTGCCGCCAGGACGGCAGCAGGCCAGGGGCGCGAGTGTAGCCGCTTCGCCGGGCGCCCACAAGCGCCGTTTGGGGCAAGGGGCGCGGGGCCGCGTTGCGGCTTAGCCGAAGGCTTCCTTGATGGTCTGGATCTTGCCCATGTCAGTGGCGTCGTAGCCGGCCAGATTGTTGACCACCTTGCGGAAGGCATCCGATTGCAGGATGTCGATCACCGCGCGGATCAGCGGATCCTGCAGGGAGGCCGCCGGCAGCGCGAAGAAGTAACGCTCGCGCACCAGCGGAATGAAGCCCAGACCGAAGCGATGCGCGGCGGTCTGCACCCCGAAACCGACATCGGCCATGCCGCTGGCGATGAAGGCGGCCACCGCCGAGTGCGTGAACTCGGTGTTCTCGAAACCGTTGATCTTCTTGTGGGTGATGCCGGCCCCCTGAAGCATCAGTTCCAGCAACATGCGCGTACCCGAACCGGCCTCGCGGTTGACGAAGCGCAGGTCGGTGCGGGTGAGGTCGGCCAGGCCGCGCAAGCCCTTGGGATTGTCCGGCTCGACGAACAGACCCTGGTTGCGGATGGCCAGGTGGATCAGGCAGTCGCTGCGCTTGTTGAGCCATTTGGCATAGGTGGCGATGGCGGGTTTCTCGAATTCGCCCAGCGGAACATGAAAGCCCGCCAGGTCGCATTCCTGGCGCGACAGCGCGGCCACGGCATCGGTGCTGTGGCGATAACGCACCTCCACCGGCAGGCGGCCTTCGTTGATCTTGTTCAACAGCGCCGCCACCGCAAAACCGTGACTGGCGTTGATGCGCACCTTCTCGGATTTGCCTTCGACCGTTTTTCCCAGCTCCACTTCCAGTTCCGAGGCCAGGCTGTCCAGGGTGGGCGACAGGCGTGCCGTCACCAGGCGATCGGCCCACAACAGCTTGCTGGCGAAATCGGTCAGTGTGGTGCCGCGACCACGCCCGCTTTCGATCAGGGCATTACCGAACAGACGCTCGGCCTCGCGCAACAGACCCCAGGCATGACGATAGGAATAGCGCGTCAATTGCGCGGCACGTGCAATCGAGCCGCTTTGCTGGATTGCGGTGAGCAGCGTCAACAGATTGGCCGTGTCCAGCGCCGCCTCGTTGTCGTAGGCGATTTCCCAGTGAGGTTTGATGTGGACTTTGAACATTTATGTGAAATAAAGCATATTGATACGGCCGTTTATCGGTGATAATTTCGCGTCACTCTGCATAAATGATAGAAAATATATGCGGTGTTGTACATAAATAAATCAACGAAAAGAGAAGGATATCGTCGCAAAGATGGGTCGGTGTCACGATCCGGCCCTACCGGCTTTGCGATGCAATCCTTCCTTCGATTTGCCCACATCACACTCATAAAATATTCGGAGGAATAATGGCTTTCGATTTCCTGAACAAGGAACACACAGTCGCCAAGCCTGGCTTCAATCGCTGGCTGGTCCCGCCGGCGGCGCTCGCAATCCACCTGTGCATCGGCATGGCTTACGGTTTTTCCGTATTCTGGCTGCCCTTGTCCAAGGCACTGGGCGTGACCGCGCCCATCGCCTGCGGCGCTGACATCGGCTTCTTCGCGCAAGTCTTCTCGTCCACCTGTGACTGGAAGATTTCCATGCTGGGCTGGATGTACACCATGTTCTTCGTCCTGCTGGGCATCTCCGCTGCACTGTGGGGTGGCTGGCTGGAACACGCCGGTCCCCGCAAGGCCGGCGTGGTCGCTGCCATCTGCTGGTGCGGCGGCTTGCTGATCTCGGCCCTGGGCGTGAAGACGCACCAGATCTGGCTGATGTGGCTGGGTTCGGGCGTCATCGGTGGTGTCGGCCTCGGCCTGGGGTACATCTCACCGGTGTCGACCCTGATCAAGTGGTTCCCTGACCGTCGCGGCATGGCCACCGGTATGGCCATCATGGGCTTCGGCGGTGGTGCTCTGGTCGGCACGCCGCTGGCCGATGCACTGATGAAGAAATTCGCCTCCCCCACTTCCGTGGGCGTGTGGGAAACCTTCGTGGTCATGGCCATCATCTACTTTGTCTTCATGATGGCCGGTGCCTTCGGTTACCGCGTACCGCCCACCGGCTGGAAGCCGGCTGGCTGGACCCCGCAGGTGGCCAAGTCCTCGGCGACCATGATCACCCAGAACCACGTGCACGTCTCCAAGGTCTGGGGCATTCCTCAGTTCTGGCTGGTGTGGCTGGTGCTCTGCCTGAACGTGTCGGCCGGTATCGGCGTCATCGGCATCGCCTCGCCGATGCTGCAGGAAGTCTTCGGCGGCAAGCTGCTGGGTCTGAACATCGGCTTCAATGATCTGTCGGTCGAGCAGAAGACAGCCATCGCCGCACTGGCGGCCGGTTTCACCGGTCTGATTTCGCTGTTCAACATCGGTGGCCGTTTCGCCTGGGCGTCGTGCTCGGACTTCTTCGGCCGCAAGATGACCTATGCCATCTTCTTCGTGCTGGGCTTCGTGCTGTACGTGAGCCTGCCGTGGTCGGCCAAGGCCGGCAACATCCCGCTGTTCGTGGGCGCAGTCTGCATCATCCTGTCGATGTACGGTGGCGGTTTTGCGACCGTGCCGGCTTACCTGGCCGACCTGTTCGGCACCCAGATGGTGGGCGCCATCCACGGTCGCCTGCTGACCGCGTGGGCAACCGCCGGCATCCTGGGCCCGGTGGTGGTGAACTACATGCGTGAGTACCAGCTCTCCCTGGGCATGCCCAAGAGCCAGGTCTACAACACCACCATGTACATCCTGGCGGGCATGCTGGTGCTGGGTCTGATCTGCAACCTGCTGATCCGTCCGGTCGCGGCCAAGCACTTCATGACGCCGGAAGAACTGGCCCGTGAAAAGCAGCTGGCCCACGAAAAGTCGGCAGCCGATGCCGTCGCCACTGCAGGTTCGGGCGACATGTCGCAGATCGGTACTGGCGGCAACCCGGTGGTGATCGGTCTGGCATGGGCGGCCGTGGGTATTCCGCTGATCTGGGGCATCACCCTGGTGTTGCAGAAATCGGCCGTGCTGTTCCGTTGATCGCGCAGTTGAGTCGTTCGTAGTTTCGCTTCATCGGCAGGCCGGCTCCACCCGGCCTGCACGCAGGACCCCAGCGGCGAAAGCCGCTGACACAAGCCGCCATGGCCCCGTGAACCGGGGCGGCTTGTGTCAGCGACTATCAAAAAACAGGAGCCTGGTCGGCCCTTGCCTTGAAGGTAAGCGCAGGCCAGCATCCGCAGTGTTCACACCAACCCCCAAGGCAGGGAGAACATGCAGCAACGGAGACCAGCTGGTTCATCACGCAAGGCCGTGCGCGCCCTTTACCAGGGTGGCGTCATGCCGCCGCATTGTTCTTCCCATCCCTTGATCTGCTTTCCGCAGGCCGCTCCTCCCTAGGGCGGTCCATTTCCTTTCATTCGTCATTTGCGCGGTCCACAGAAGATCCTCCGGGAGAAGGACGCGGTCCGCATCGAAGCAACACAGGAGGCAACAATGAAGAGGCAACAGGTTTTCGACGTGGCGGCGGTGCGCGGCATCATCGCCGAGCGCAAGGACATGGCCGGTGCCATGCTCCCCATCCTGCACGGCATCCAGGACAAGGTCGGCTATATCCCGGCCGATGCAGTCCCGATGATCGCGGGCGAGTTGAACGTCTCGCGCGCCGAGGTGCATGGCGTGATTTCGTTCTATCACTTTTTCCGCCAGGAACCGGCGGGTCGCCACGTGGTGCAGGTCTGCCGTGCCGAAGCCTGCCAGGCACGTGGCAGCGAAGCTCTGGCCGAGCACGCGCAGAACGTGCTGGGCTGCGGCTTTCATGAAACCAGCGCAGATGGCCAGTTCACGCTGGAGCCGGTGTATTGCCTGGGCCAGTGTGCCATCGGCCCCAATCTCACCCTCGATGACGAGCTGCATGCCCGTGTCGATGCCGATAAATTCAAGCGCCTGATCCAGGCCAAGCGGGAGGCATGATGAGCGCACCCGATATCGTGACCATCTACGTCCCGCGCGACTCCACCGCGCTGGCACTGGGCGCTGACGAAGTGGCGGCCGCCATCGCTGCCCAGGCGCAACAACGCGGCCAGTCCATCAGGCTGGTGCGCAATGGATCGCGCGGCATGTTCTGGTTGGAGCCGCTGGTGGAAGTCTCTACCGCAGCAGGCCGCGTCGCCTACGGACCGGTGACGCCCGAGGATGTCCCCGGTCTCTTCGACGCAGGGCTGCTCGCAGCTGGCCAGCACAGGCTGCATCTGGGCCTGACTGAAGAAATGGACTTCCTCAAGAACCAGGAACGTCTGACCTTCGCGCGGGTGGGCATCATCGATCCGCTCTCGCTGGAGGATTATCTGGCCCATGAAGGTTATGTCGGATTGAAGAATGCCCTGGCCAAGACGCCCGAGGCCATCGTCCAGCAGATGATCGACTCCGGCCTGCGGGGCCGGGGTGGTGCAGCCTTCCCGACCGGTATCAAGTGGCAGACCGTACTGCGTGCGCAGTCGGCGCAGAAGTATGTGGTCTGCAATGCCGATGAGGGGGATTCCGGTACCTTCTCGGACCGCATGATCATGGAAGACGATCCCTTCACGCTGATCGAAGGCATGACCATCGCTGCCGTCGCGGTGGGTGCGACCGAGGGCTACATTTACGTGCGCTCCGAATATCCGCATGCGATCGCGACGATGAACGAAGCCATCGCCATCGCCACCGAACGCGGCTATCTGGGCAAGGACATCCTCGGTTCCGGCAAGTCCTTCCGGCTGGAAGTGCGCAAGGGCGCAGGTGCCTACATCTGCGGCGAAGAAACCGCCATGCTGGAAAGCCTGGAAGGCAAGCGCGGCGTGGTGCGCGCCAAGCCGCCCCTGCCGGCCATCGAGGGTCTGTTCGGCAAGCCGACCGTGATCAACAACCTGATCTCGCTGGCTTCGGTGCCGGTGATCCTGGCGCGCGGTGCGGACTTCTACAAGAACTTTGGTGTGGGCCGTTCGCACGGCACGCTGCCTTTTCAACTGGCTGGCAACATCAGGCAGGGTGGCCTGGTGGAGAAGGCCTTCGGCCTGACGCTGCGTGAGCTGCTGGAAGACTTCGGTGGCGGCAGCGCCTCGGGCCGTCCGATTCGCGCTGTGCAGATGGGTGGGCCGCTGGGCGCGTATCTGCCACCCTCGCAATTCGATACGCCGCTCGATTATGAAGCTTTCGCCGCCATCGGCGCCATGATCGGGCACGGCGGACTGGTGGCATTTGACGATCGTGTCGATATGGCCCGTCAGGCCCGCTACGCCATGCAGTTCTGTGCAGTCGAGTCCTGTGGCAAGTGCACCCCTTGCCGCATCGGTTCCACCCGGGGCGTGGAGGTGATCGACAAGATCATCGCCAACGATGACCGGCCGCAACAGATCCATCTGTTGAAGAGTCTGTGCGACACCATGGTCAATGGCTCGCTGTGTGCCATGGGGGGCATGACACCGTTCCCGGTGCTGTCGGCCCTGAACCATTTCCCGGAAGACTTCGGCGCGCCCGGCGAACAGGCGGCCTGATCCCATTACCGAATGCAAGGAGTTGCACCATGAATCAGCTCAATGAAACGGATTACGGCACCCCCGCACGTGCCTCGGAAAACCTGGTCACGCTGGAAATCGACGGCGTGGCAGTGACGGTCCCGGCCGGCACGTCGGTGATGCGCGCCTCGGTCGAGGCCGGTATCAACGTGCCCAAACTGTGCGCCACCGACAGCCTGGAACCCTTCGGCTCCTGCCGCCTGTGCCTGGTGGAAATCGAAAAGGATGGCCGCAAGATGAAGGGCTATCCGGCCTCCTGTACCACGCCCTGCGAGCCAGGCATGAAGGTGCAGACGCAGACCCCGAAGCTGGCCGAGATCCGCCGTGGCGTGATGGAGCTCTATATCTCCGACCACCCGCTGGATTGCCTGACCTGCCCCACCAACGGCAACTGCGAACTGCAGGACATGGCCGGTGTGGTGGGCCTGCGCGAAGTGCGCTATGGCTACGAGGGCGAGAACCATACCAAGATGAAGAAGGATGAATCCAATCCCTACTTCACCTATGACCCTTCCAAGTGCATCGTCTGCAATCGCTGCGTGCGCGCCTGTGAAGAAACCCAGGGCACCTTCGCGCTGACGATCAACGGGCGCGGTTTCGAATCGCGCGTCTCGGCCGGGCAGATGGAAGCCTTCATGGAATCGGAATGCGTCTCCTGCGGCGCCTGCGTCGAGGCTTGCCCGACCGCGACACTGACCGAGAAGACCGTCATCATGCTGGGCCAGGCCGAGCACAGCAAGGTCACCACCTGCGCCTATTGCGGTGTGGGCTGCTCCTTCAAGGCCGAGATGAAGGGCAATGAAGTGGTGCGCATGGTGCCGTACAAGGATGGCAAGGCCAACCAGGGCCACTCCTGCGTCAAGGGGCGTTTTGCCTGGGGCTATGCGACCCACAAGGACCGCATCCTGAACCCCATGATCCGCAAGAGCATCAACGACCCCTGGCGCGAAGTGTCGTGGGAAGAAGCGCTGTCCTACGCCGCCAGCGAATTCCGCCGCATCCAGGCCAAGCATGGCAAGGATTCCATCGGCGGCATTACCTCGTCCCGCTGCACCAATGAAGAGACCTATCTGGTGCAAAAGCTGGTGCGCGCCGCCTTCGGCAACAACAATGTCGATACCTGCGCGCGCGTGTGCCATTCGCCGACCGGCTATGGCTTGAAGCAGACCCTGGGCGAATCGGCGGGCACGCAGACCTTTGAATCGGTGATGAAGTCGGACGTGATCCTCATCATGGGCGCCAATCCGGCGGCCGGCCATCCGGTGTTTGCCTCGCAGATCAAGCGCCGCGTGCGCCAGGGCGCCAAGCTCATCGTGATCGACCCGCGTACCACCGAGATGGTCAAGTCGCCGCACCTGCAGGCCGACTATCACCTCAAGCTGCGCCCCGGCACCAACACCGCCATCATCACCGCGCTGGCTCACGTGATCCTCTCGGAGGGTCTGCAGAACGAAGCCTACATCCAGGAACGCTGCGACCTGCAGTCGTACCAGGACTGGAAGCAGTTCGTCCTGCGCGAAGACAATTCCCCCGAAGCCATGGCCGCCATCACCGGCGTACCCGCCGAGATCATCCGTGGTGCTGCCCGCCTGTACGCCACCGGCGGCAATGCGGCGATCTATTACGGCCTGGGCGTGACCGAACATGCGCAAGGGTCGACCACCGTGATGGGCATCGCCAACCTGGCCATGTGCACCGGCAACGTCGGCCGCGAAGGTGTGGGCGTGAACCCGCTGCGGGGGCAGAACAACGTGCAGGGTTCCTGCGACATGGGTTCCTTCCCGCATGAGCTGCCGGGTTATCGGCACATTTCCGACTCCACCGTGCGCGGCCAGTTCGAGCAGGCGTGGGGCGTGACCTTGAATCCCGAGCCGGGCCTGCGCATTCCCAACATGTTTGATGCGGCGCTCGATGGCAGCTTCAAGGGCCTGTACTGCGAGGGTGAGGACATCGTGCAATCGGACCCCAACACCCAGCACGTCGCAGCCGCCCTGCAGGCCATGGAATGTATCGTGGTGCAGGACCTGTTCTTGAATGAGACGGCCAAGTATGCGCACGTCTTCCTGCCCGGTTCGTCCTTCCTGGAAAAGGATGGCACCTTCACCAACGCCGAACGTCGCATCTCGCGCGTGCGCAAGGTGATGCCGCCCAAGGCTGGCAAGTCCGACTGGGAAGTCACGGTAGCCCTGGCCGAAGCGCTGGGTTACCCGATGCCGTACAATCACCCCTCGGAAATCATGGACGAGATTGCCGCCCTGACACCCAGCTTCCACGGCGTGAGCTACGACAAGCTGGAAAAGCTCGGCAGCATCCAGTGGCCCTGCAACGAAGCAGCACCGGAAGGCACGCCCATCATGCACGTGGGCAGCTTCATCCGGGGCAAGGGCAAGTTCATCAACACGCAATACTTCGCCACCGACGAGAAGGTGACGCAGCGCTACCCGCTGATCCTGACGACCGGCCGCATCCTGTCGCAGTACAACGTGGGCGCGCAGACCCGCCGCACCGAGAACTCGCAATGGCATAGCGAAGACCGGCTGGAGATCCACCCGCACGATGCCGAGGACCGGGGCATCCGCGAGGGCGACTGGGTGGGCGTGGAGTCGCGTGCAGGCCAGACCGTGCTGCGTGCAACCGTAACCGAGAAGGTGCAGCCGGGCGTGGTCTACACCACTTTCCACTTCCCGGAATCGGGCGCCAACGTGATCACCACCGACAACTCCGACTGGGCCACCAACTGCCCCGAGTACAAGGTGACGGCGGTGCAGGTCATGCCGGTGACGCAGCCTTCGCAATGGCAGCAGCATTACGAGCGCTTCAACCGTACCCAGCTGGATCTGCTCAAGGGCGAGGTGCAGAACGAGCCTCTGGTGACGAAGTAAGCGGCACGGGCTCGTCGGGCTCGTGCTTAGATGATTTCCGCAGCGAGCCCGACCGACCCAATCACATCAAGCCGCATCAAGCAGGACAGCATGAACACAAGCAAGCGCAACAGCCTCCACATTGACGACACCACCGGCGACTACGCCACCTTCGCCCGCGTGCAAGTGGATCGCTGGCGAGATGGACAACGCGAGACGGTGGAGGATGTGGTCGCCGAAGAGGTCCCCATCGCGCTGGAATACAACGGTATTTCGCATGCCGTGATGATGGCCACGCCCAGCGATCTGGAAGATTTTGCGCTGGGCTTTTCGCTCACCGAAGGCATCCTGGGCGATCCGGGCGAGTTGTATGAGTGCGAGATCGTGCCGGGCTGCGAAGGCGTGCAGGTACAGATGCGCATCGCCACCGAGCGTTTCGTGGCGTTGAAGGAAAGGCGCCGCAACCTGACTGGTCGTACCGGCTGCGGGCTGTGTGGTGCCGAGACCTTGGAGCAGGCGGTACGTCATCCGCAGGCGGTGCAGGGCGGTGCGTCGTTCTCGGTGGACCAGCTGCATGCGGCCTTCGAGCAGATGCAGGCCGCACAGCAATTGCAGCAAGCCACCGGTGCCACGCACGCCGCCGCGTGGATGGATGCGTCAGGAAGCATCGTGCTGGTGCGCGAAGACGTGGGTCGTCACAACGCGCTGGACAAGCTCATTGGCGCGCTGGCCGAAGAGGAGGCGGATTTCTCGCAAGGCGCGGCCATCATCACCAGCCGTGCCAGTTACGAGATGGTGCAGAAGGCGGCCACGGTCGGCATTGGTTTCATCGCTGCCGTCTCGGCACCGACGGCGCTGGCGATCCGGCTGGCCGAAGAGACGGATGTGACCTTGCTGGGCTTCGTGCGCAAGCAGGGCCACGTGGTGTATGCCCGACCGCATCGCCTGCGCTGAGCCGCAGGCGCGTGGACAAGGGATGGACAATTGACGAACGGAGCAGGAGGAGAACACTCATGAACACCGAACACCTGGTCAAGATGGCCAACCAGATTGGCAGTTTCTTTTCCACCATGCCGGACCGCGACCAGGCCATTGCCGACCTGGCTACGCATCTGAAACGATTCTGGGAGCCACGCATGCGCAAGGCCTTCCTGGAGCATATCGAGAAGACGCAGGGCGAGGGCCTGGATGCCATCGTGCTGGAGGCAGTGAACCGGCATATGCAGCAGTTGGCGGTGTAGGGCCGCTGCCTGCTTGTGAATTCGAGGAAACCGCTCGGTTGGATGAGCGGTTTTTTTTCGTCGGTGAGGTGCGGGTGCCGATAAGCAATTCAGTTTGCCAGAAAAACTTCGAGAAAGCGCCAATAGTCCGCCAATAGATGTAAAAAAACGTTGATAAGATATTGATTTGATGGATAAAATTCACGGCAATAAAATCGTGAAAGTCCGCCAAATGCTCGCCATTGGAAAGATAGAACCGCTGCTGCCCATGGACTCGGAGCTGGTTCCATTGCTGGAACTGGCCTCGGATCTGCGGGCTGAATCCATTTTGCTGCTCTCGCATGTCGGGGAGCAATCCCGGCCAATGCTGGCGAGCATGCTGCGCGCGATGAATTCCTATTACTCCAACAAGATCGAAGGCCAGCATACTTATCCCGCAGATCTTGAGGATGCGCTGCACCGCCATTTTTCGGCCGATGCCGAGATCCACAGGCGTCAGATCTTGGCACTGGCGCACATGGCGGCGGAAGAAGAATTCGAAGTGCGGGCGCGGACCATGCCGTGGGATGCGATGTTCACACAGGAGTGGATCAGCGATCTGCATGCGTCGCTATATGCGCGGCTGCAGGAGGAAAGCCATATCGTGCTGGACCAGCATGGGCGCGAACGCGGACGCTTTCAGCCGGGCGCTCTGCGCCGGCATGCGGTAAAGGTCGGGGCGCATATACCTCCGGAGCACAAACTGCTCCCTGATCTGCTGACACACTTTCATGGTCGCTACGGCAAGGTGCATTACCGCGATGTCAGCAAGATCGTCGTCGCTGGCGCATCCTTGCATCGGCTGTCATGGATCCACCCCTTCATGGATGGCAATGGACGCGTCAGCCGTCTGCACAATCATGTCCTGTTGCACCATCTCGGATTGACCGATGGGTTGTGGTCACCCATGCGCGGGTTGGCGCGCAAGCAGGAGGAGTACTATGGTGCCCTCCATCAGGCAGACTTGCCTCGCCGCAATGCCACCGATGGCCGGGGTGAATTGAGTTCCAAGGGACTGGCCGATTTCATCCGCTTTTGGCTTGATACCTGCCTGGATCAGGTTCGATTCATGGGGCAACTCTTGCGGTTTCCGGAAATGGAAGCGCGCTACGTCAATCTGGCACTGCTGTTCGCACATGGTTTTGGCCGGGAGCCGGTGCCACATCATCGCAGCATCCTGCGCCCGGAATTGTTGGGCAAGATCCTGTATCGGCTGTTCCGCGCCGGACAGATGGAGCGCAGCGAGTTCAAGGCCGCCCTCGATATTTCGGATCGCACGGCGACCCGGCTGATCAGTCGCTTGCTGGAGCAGCGACTGATCGTCTCAGAGGGGCGTGTGGGGGTGTTGCAGCCAGGCTTCCCCTTGGGTAGTTTCCGTTATCTTTTCCCAGGACTGTGGCCGGAGGCAGAGGTGTTGGAGATGCAACCTGTCACAGGTGAGTAAAGAATATTTCTTGAACAGCGGCTCTGATTGAGCTATTTCGTCAGTGTTCAGTAGTGGAAAACAGATCGATATTGGAATTACGCGGGCAGTCTGCAGCTATAAGAAAATTCAAATTTGGTGTCCAGTACAGTGGAGAGAGACATTGGAAACTAGAGTGATTCACCGCAATAGGCGAATTAGACATCTCTGCTAGGCTCGCCATACCAAACCGCCTCACGCCGCCAACGCCACCTCCGCCGCAATCCGGTGAAAACGCCGTCCAAAATAAGCCAGCCCATCGGCTTGCGACGCGGCCAGGCGAATATGCCGGATCTCCACGAACAGCACGCTGTGCGTGCCCGCCTGCTGCTGCAATACGATGTCGCCCTCCAGCACCGCCAGCGCATCGGGCAACACCGGCTGGCCGTAGTCACCGGTCTCCCAGCCCACCTGCGCCATGCGTTCTTCAGCGGCCAGCCCGGTCATGCCGGCAATCATGCGCGCCACGTCCTCGTGATGTCCGGCCAGGATGTTGATGCACAGGCGTCCGTTGCCAATCAGGATGGGATGGGCCGCGCTCTTGAGGTTGATGCACACCAGCACCGTGGCCGGGTCGTCGGAGACCGAACTGACGGCGGAGACTGTCATGGCCGCGCGTCCTGCAGGACCATCGGTGGTGATGATGTTGACGGCCGCCGAGAGACGCGCCATGGCGTCGCGAAAATCTTGCTTCATGGTAGGTCCATCCAAAAAAGAGATGACATCCGGCACAAGGCTTCGTATCCTTTGCGCCATCAGCAAGGTCGTCTGCGGCGCCGTCAGGCGGATGTCGATCAGCAGGTGAGAGGGAGAACGCATCGCTTGAAAAAGCCTGCGTCCTGGGATGAACAATAGACCCTGCACAATTGACGGGTCAAATGATTGTCTGGAATGTTCCGCATGAAGCAAATGAATATCGGCGCAGTGGACTTGAACCTGCTCAAGACCTTCATCGTCATCTGGGAGCTGCGCAGCCTCACCGCCGCCGCTGATCGCCTGCACCTGACCCAGCCGGCCGTAAGTCACGCGTTGCGGCGCCTGCGCGAGATGTTCGATGATCCGCTCTTCGTGCGCAGTACCACCGCCATGGTGCCCACCGAAACCGCGATCCGCCTGCACGAGCCGATCTCGCGCGCGCTCGGCATCCTCCATGAAGCCCTGCACAGCCACGCCAGTTTCGACCCGGCCACGGCCACGCGCACCTTTCATCTGGTGATGTCGGACATGTCCTGCAGCCATGTGCTGCCGATGCTGATGGAAGAACTGGCGCACGCCGCACCGCACGTCTCCATTGAAGTGCAGCAGATGGCCATGGAAAACCTCGGTGCGGCCATGCGCAATGGCGACATCGATCTGGCCTTCGGCTACCTGCCGGGGCTGCCCGAGGATTGCCAGAGCCAGCTGGTGCTCTACGACGATTACGTCTGCATGCTGCGCAGGACCCATGCCCTGGCAGGGCAGCCGCTGACCATGGAGAACCTGCTGCAACTGCGCTACGTCTACGCCAGCACCAATACCACCGGCCACCAGCTGGCCGAGGACGTGCTGCGCAATGCGGGCGTGAAGCGCGATTTCGCGCTGCGCATGCCGCATTTCACGGTGGCGCCGCAGATCGTGCGCAATACCGACCTGGCCCTGTTCCTGCCGCGCAGCATCGCCGAGCGCCACAACCTCGATGAGGCGTGTGTGCTGCTGGACTTGCCGCTGGACATGCCGCGCATCCCGGTGAGCCTCTACACTCATACACGGTTCTCGGCGGACTCGGGCATACAGTGGCTGCGCAGCCTGTTGATCGAGATGTTCGGACGCGAGGCGGAGGTTGCCTGATGCTGAGTGCCGGGGCCTTTACCCGCGATTGAGCCCTAGCAACTGCGCTGCAGGAAATCCATCACCGCTTGTGCAAAGAGTTCCGGCATCTGGTCCGGCATGGGCACCATGCCTTCCTCCAGCGTCAGCAGCTGGCTGCCTGCGATGGCCTGGGCGATGCGTTCGCTGTAGGGCGCCGCATGCGGATCGCGTCCCGCCCGCAACACCAGCGTGGGTGCGCGTACCAGGCCGATGCGATCTTCCATGTGATAGTTGCGGACCACGATATGGCCATGCGAGGCCATGGTCCCGGCCTTGAGGGCGTCGACCATGAAGCGCGTCAGCAGGTCGGTATCGCCTTCCGGATAGAAGGGCTGGCGGCGCTGCCACAGCTCCTGCAGGTGCGTGCCATCCGGTCGGACCTCCACATCGTCCACGGTGCGTTTGCCCGCGTGGGCGCTGCGCCGCGCGGCATCGTTATACGGGCAGGATGACAGCACCAGCGCCGCTACCCGCTCAGGAGCCGACGCCGCGATTTCCATGGCCGTGACGGCGCCGGTATGGTGGCCAACCACGGCCGCTTGGCCGATCCCCAGCTGGTCCATCACTTCCAAGGCGAGGCTGGCCCAGCGCTCGATGCTGTGCTCAGCCGGCGGCGGCTTGCACGAGTCGCCAAAGCCAAGCGTGTCGATGGCGATGGGCCGGTAGCGCCGCGCCAGCAGCGGCAGCACGTCGCGGAATTCGTCCCAGGAACGCGGGGTTTGGTGCAGCAGCAGCACCGGCAATCCTTCGCCCATGCTGGCTACGTGCAGCGGGCCAGCGCTGGTGGGGATGAACTGGCGTACGAGGGCGGGAAGGGCAGGGGACATGAGAATGGCTCTCCGACACGGTGAAGAGGCAGCAGCCTCTTCCCGGTCATATCATCAACAACGAACAGCAGCGTGCAATACAAAATGATATAAATGAGTTGTATCGTTTTTAGATTTCAGCACTTCGTTACTTCATCAGCACCGAATAGGTCGGCACATTGTTGGCCCAGCCGGAAGCCAGCGGTGCCACGAACACATTCTCGGTACGGGTGCGCGCGATCTTCCACACTCCGTCGACTTTCTTGAACAGGTTGTTGAGCCGGCTGGAACGCAGCAACGACGAGCCGTCGGCGAAGATCCACGGCTGGCAGTGCACCCACTGGCCATCGGCGTGCGTGCAGTCGGCATGGACGTGGATCTGTTCCGAGGTCAGGTAGTGCACGTTCAACAGCAGTTCCGGATCCTTTTTCTGCCCCCAGAATGCCTGGAAGTGCTTGCGGATCGCGTCCTTGCCGACGGCCTGGCCGAACTGGCCCTCGTAGTAGGAGCCCACGCCTTCCCAGATGGCATCTTCGGCATAGAGGTCGAGGATCTTCTCGATGCGTTCGGCGTCGTCGGCGACCGGTTCGGGGCAGGGCGTGTCGCACAGGAACATGTAGCGCGCCTGAATGCGGCGGATGTCGGCCTCGGCGTCGAGGATGTCGAGGCGGCGCTTGAGTTGCTGGATTTCCTGGGTGAAGTCGGTCATGGTGTCTTCTCGCTTGTCATCTTGTGTGAAAGGGAAAAAGCCAATCGTGCGTACATGCACGATTGGCGGCGGCGACCAGTGCGTCGCCGCGCAGGGCTTACAGGTAGCGCGCCAGCAGCTTGCGGGTGGCGATGCGCAGCACGCGGTCGAACAGGTAGCCCAGCAGGCCCAGGGTGATGATGCCCACGAATACCCATTCGGTACGGCTGAAGTTGCGCGCCGTCCAGATCAGAGCGCCCAGTCCTTCACGCGCCGACACGATCTCGGCCGACACCACGGTCAGGAAGGAATTGCCCATCGCGATGCGGGCGCCGGTGACCATGAAGGGAACGGTCGAGGGCAGGATCACGGTGGTGAGGATCTTCCATTGTCCCGCCCCCAACGAAGCCGCCGCACGCAGGCGCAGCGGGTTCACCGCCTGCACACCGGCGATGGTGTTGAGCGTGACGATGAAGACGGTGGTGTAGAAAATCAGCGCGATCTTGGAAAGCTCGCCCGGGCCCAGCCAGATCACCGCCAGGGTGACGAAGGCAATCGGCGGAATGAAGCGGAAGAACTCGATATAGGGATCGAGCAGCTGCCGCACCAGATCGAAGCGGCCCATGAAGATGCCCAGCGGCACCCCGATGGCGACCCCGGCACCCCAGCCGGCCAGGATGCGTCCGGAAGAGGCCAGCACGGATTGCTGCAGGGTACCGTCACCGATGAGTTCCAGTGCGGCGGCCCAGGTCATCGGGACCGAGGGCAGGAACAGTGGCGAGGTGGTCATCGAGACCAGTTGCCACAGCACCAGGCCACCGACGATGGCGATGACGGAAATGAGGAAAGGACGGACCGATTTCATGCGGCGCCCCAGGCTGGATGGCATGGCCGAGGCGGGCGCGCTCGGGGTGGCTGTCTGTGTGAGCTGCGTCATTGCAGGGATTCCTCTTCAATCAAACCTTGGGCGCGCAGCACGCGCGTGACTTCGGCGCCGATGTCGTCGCGGATGCGGGCATACAGCGCCATGCAGGCGGGGTCGGCCGGATCGCGTGGATGCGGCAGGTCGACCTCTTCGATGGTCTTGATGTGGGCACGCGGACCGGCCGTCATCGTCACCACGCGGTCGGCCAGGAGGATGGCTTCCCAGATGTCGTGGGTGACGAAGACGATGGTGCAGCCGGTGCTTTTCCAGATGCGATCCAGCTCGCTTTGCAGCACTTCGCGGGTCTGCGCGTCGAGGGCACCGAAGGGCTCGTCCATCAACACCACCGATGGTTCATTGACCAGCACCCGGGCAATCTGCGCACGCTGGCGCATGCCGCCCGAGAGCTCGGCGGGAAACTTGTCGATGGCGTGCTTCAGGCCCACCAGCGAGACGTAGCGCTCGGCCGCCGAGCGGCGTTCGGGCCCGGCAATACCGCGCAGCTTGAGGCCATACTCGACGTTCTCGCGCACCGACAACCAGGGGAAGAGCGCCTCCGAGGATTGGAACACCACGCCACGATCCAGTCCCGGACCGCTGACGCGCTTGCCCGCCACGGTGATCTCTCCTGCCACCTCCTGGAAGCCCGCAATCGCATTGAGGAGCGTGGACTTGCCGCAGCCCGAGGGCCCCAGCAGGCAGATGAATTCGCCGGCGCGGATATCGAGGTCGATGCCCGCCATGATCTCGTTCTTGCCGATGGCAAGTCCCACACGCTTGATGGAAACTGCAGATCCGTGTCCCATGGCTTACCCCTTGTAGAAGCCGCGCTGCAAGATCTTGCTCATGTCCACCGGCGCCTTGATGGCCTGTTTGGACAGCAGGAAGTCGCCGATGGCATTGGCGGTCTTGACGTCGGTCTCGGTGAAGTCGCGCACGATGGGTTCCATGTCCTTGAGCGAATTCAAGGTCTGCGGCACCGGGATGCGGGTGATGGCCTGCACCGACTGCGCCGCGCGCGGCGGGTCCTTGCGGGTGATCTCGGAGGCTTCGGCCAGAGCTTTGAGGATGTTGCCGGCCACTGCCTTGTTGGCGGCCAGCCAGGGCGCGGTGGCCGAGAGCCACAGGGTGCTGGTGTAGCCGACGTCCCCCGAGGTCATCAGGATGTGGCCGCCTTGCTGCACGCCCAGCGTAGGCCAGGGTTCCCAGACGAAGTAGGCATCGATGTCGCCGCGCGCCAGCAGGGCGGGCAGTTCCGGCGGACCGGAGCGCACCATCTCGACCTTGGTGGCATCGATGTTGAGGGTCTTCAAGGTCAGGCCGGTGACGTACTCCGAGACCGAGCCGGCAACGATGCCGAATTTCCTGATCTTGTCGGCCGAGGCGATGGCTTTGCGCGCCACCAGCTTGACGTAGGTTTTCGACTGGTAGGTAACGGCCAGCGGGCGCAGTTCCGCGCGTGACAGGCGCACGATGTGCGTGGGCTCGCCGGCGCAGCCCATCTGTACCTGGTTGGCCACCAGCGCATTGAGCGCTTCGCCGCCATCGGTGTAGGACTGCACGGTGACGTTGGGCGCTCCATGCTTGGCAAAGAGCTTTTCGTTGGCGGCCACGAAGAAGGCCGTGAAGACGGGATCGGCACCGACGCCGATGACGACGGGGGCATCCTGGGCCAGGGCTGGCAGGGCAGGTGCAGCGCCTGCGGCGAGCATGGAGGCGGCGCCGAGCAGCAGCTTGCGGCGGTGTGGCGAGATGGTGGAGTGGGTCACGGGCTGGGTCCTCTTTGTAAAGTTGGTGAAGCGCCAGTGGAGTTGGCAGGCACGGCAGTAACAAAGGCAAATCGCAAGGAGTGCTTGCGCGTGCAGCGTCGGTGACGATGCAGGCAAGGCGTCAGCGGGGAAGGCGACTCAGCGCCTGATCCCCAGCTTTGCAAAAAGCGCACCAGCGCTTTCGTAATTCAGTTCCGACAGCGCGGCGTGCTGCGTAACCACCATCGCATCGCGCACGATGCGCTGCAGGCGGTGCGTGCGCTGGATGGCGGCCATCCCGGCGGCCTGGTAGGCGTCGTTGACGACGTCCATCGAGACGCGTGCCGCGTAGGTGGCCGAGAGTTTGAGCATCATGTCGATCTCCTCGGTGACGGGGTTGCCGGCCACGATCTGTTCCCATGCCTGTTCGCAGGCATCGTAGAAGAACATGCGGGCGCTGCGCCATTTGGCTTCGGACAGGCCGAGCTTGATCTTGTAGTAGGCACGATCGGCCAGTCGCAGTGCACCCGGCATGATCTTGGCGCCAGCGGCCATGTCGGTGACGATATCCAGGGCGGCGCGTGCCAGGCCGATGTTGACGGCGGCATGCACTTCAGCCTGGTAGGCCAGTGCGGGATAGCGATACAGCGGCTCGTCGATGAGTCCGGCGGCACCGCGTGCGCAGGTCCATTCGTGGGCGATGAACTTGTCTTTCAGACGCGTATCGTGGCTGCCCGTGCCCTGCATGCCGACCACGTTCCAGTTGTCGATGATCTCGATTTCCGCGGCCGGCATCACGGCCATGAGGGCGGGTTTGGGTGCGTCATCATCTGCGCTGCTGCTGTCCTTGATGCCCACGCCGATCCAGTCCGCGCCCTTGCAACCGCTGGCGAAGTGCCAGCGTCCGGAGATTTCCCAGCCACCGGGGACGGCCTTGGCTTCCTGCAGCGGATAGAGTCCACCGGCGTAGACCTGGTCGGGACCGCTTGCGTAGATCTTGCGTTGCGTCTCGACGGGCAGTGCGGCGAGATAGGTATTGGCCGAACCGAAGGCGGCGACCCAGCCGGCCGATCCATCGGCCTTGGAGATGCGTTCGACCATCGCCAGGAAGGCCGCGGGAGCCAGTGCTTCGCCGCCGAACTTGCGGGGTGTGCCGCTGCGGAAGATACCGGCTTTCTTCATCGTGGCCACCAGATCGCGGGGGACGTGGCCAAGCTGGTCGAACTCGTCGCGGCGAGCGATCACTTCCGCGATGAGCGCATCCATTTCGGGAGAGTCCGCATGCGGGGAGACGGCGGTGACGACTTTTTTCTGGACGGGATAAACATCGAGCGTGATCGAATTCATGGCACACCACTTTGGTTGAAAGAAGGTAGCTGAGTGTCGTCCGGGGTCAAAGCAGGGTCAAATTCTATTTAGGAATTGGCCGGATGAATATTAGTAATAATGATTAGGCCGCTCCGTGATTGCGCGCAGACTTGTGCGTGGTGCACCTGCATGATGCGTGAAAGTCGCGCGGGAAGCGGGTTTGGCGCGGATATGCACCAAACGCGAGAGGGACGTTACCCAGTGAGGAGGAGTATTTGCAGTATGGATGCGGCTTATCGGTGGTACCGATTTGCCATGGATCGCAAGGGCTCACTACCATGAAGGCCGAGATTGAAAGGAACACTGTTCAGTTTCGTCATAGGCTCCTTCTGGCCTTCATTTCGGGCGGACTTCTTTTGAAGTCCGCCATTTTTCTTTTCTGCTTTCCAGTGAAAAAAATCGGCCCTCGATGGGGCCGATTTTTATTGATGAAGCTACTGCTGGATCAGTAACGATACCCCAACGTCAGCAAAATGGTCCGGTCATCCCCCAGAGCCACCGCCTTGGCCAGACCGCCCGCAAAGTAATGCGTGTTGAAGATGTTCTTCACGTTCAGTGCAGCGCGCCAGCGCTCGGCGTTGTAGGCCACACCGGTATCGGCCAGCACGTAGCCGGGCAGGGTATAGCCATTGGTGCGCATCATGCTCTGCCCATGCACGCCACCATTCCACTCCCAACCGGCCAGTTGGCCCTTGAAGCGATAGCGCGCGCTGGTGGTGAAGTTGTGGCGCGGCACGTTGTCCAGCCACTGGCCCACGGTAGTGGTACGCTGGCCGCCGTCGTCGGTCACGATGGCCGCCGTGTAGGAGTAGCCCGCGTTGAGACTGAGGCCATTGCGCAAGTCGGAGGTCACGCTGATCTCGCCACCTTGCGAACGTTGCTCACCCACTGCAACGCTGAAGCCGGTGTTGTTGGGATCGCTCACCAGCACGTTGCGGCGGCGCAGGTCGAACACGGCCACGTTGAGGCTGGTACGGCCTTCGTCGAGGTCGAATTTCACGCCGGCTTCCCATTGCTTGCCGGTCTCTGGTTTGAAGGTGCCGCCACTCACATCGGTGCCGCTGTTCGGATAGAACGAGGTCGCATAACTGATGTATGGACGTACCCCGCGAAGCAATTCATACATCAATGCTGCCGAGCCCGTCGTGGCGCTGGCCGGATTGTCGGTATGCACGCCGGTACGCAGATTGGTCGAGTAGGTCGAGGCATTGTCGTAGCGCAAGCCCGTCAGCAATTGCCAGCGTTCGCCGAAGCTGATCTTGTCGCGCGCATACAAGCCGGTATCGCGAATGCTGGTCGAAGTATAGGTTGTGGGCGTGGTGGGGCAATTCAAACGTGCGCCATACACGGGGTTGTAGACGTTGAGCGCGGCTACCGTACAGGTATAGGAGCGCGTATCTTCGCGCGAGTTGAGATAGTCGGTGCCCAGCGTGATCTCGTGCTTGCCGAAGGCCGTCCTGAAGCTGCGCTGGACATTGGTGTCGATGCTGAAGGTCTGTCCGTCATAGGTCTGATCCGTACCAGTGCGGGTGAGGCTGCTGCCGGTGCGGGAGAGGGCATTGTTGGCCACCAGTTGTCCACTCATCCCGAACTGCTGGTAGCGCACATTGTTGTTGAGCGTCCAGCCATCATCGAAGCGGTGCGTCAGCGCGTAGCCGATGCGGGTCTCGTTGGCGGCATACGGGCGCGCGCCCGGTTCGCCGATGAAGAGGCTGCGCGGTAGCGCACCGTTGACGTTGCTGTTGATCGAGCCCGATAGCGGCAGACCCTGCTGGCGCACGTAGTTGCGTTCCTGGTAGCTGGTCAGAATGGTGAAGTCGGTGCGCGCACCGAGGTCCAGCGACAGCGAGGGCGCGATGTAGCGGTTCTTGAACCAGACATTGTCGGTGGCGTCGTCCGAATTGGAAATGAGGCCATTGATGCGGAAGGCCTGCTTGCCGTTTTCGGACAGGGATTTGTTCATGTCCACGGTGGTCTGGTAGAAGTCGTGGCTGCCCACGGTCACGTCGACGTTGGCAAAGTCGGTTCCCTGCGGGCGCTTGCTCACCATGTTGACCAGGCCACCCGGCAGGACCAGTCCATACAAGAGCGAGCCTGGTCCCTTGAGTACTTCCACCTGCTGCAGGCCGAACAACTGCTCGGCCACGCGCGAGCTGGCCGTCGTGCGCAGGCCATCCAGATACAGCGAATCCGAGGCGACCTGGCCGCGGATGATCAGGTCATCCCAGCCGCGCCGTCCGTATTGCTGCGCGACCACTCCAGGCACGTTCTCCAGCGCATCGGCCAGAGAAACGGCTTGCTGGCTGTCCAGCATGGAGCGCGTCACCACCGAGACCGATTGCGGCGTCTGCGACAGCGGGGTATCGGATTTGTTGACCTGGCTTTGGGTGGCCTTGAACCTGGTGTCGTTGACGCCATCGGCAACCACATCGACGGTGGGCAACTGGGTCGTGGCCGTGCTGTTGTCCGTGCTGCTGGCAGTCTGCGCCAGGACGGTGGAAGCGGGCAATACGGAGAAGGCGAGCAGAACGGCGAGAGCGCCGGGAGTGAGCGAGGGCATGAATCAGATAATAATGAGAATAATTACTATTCATGATATCGCATTCTTGTGCCTGGCAACAAATTTTTACTGATCGTTTGCATCTTGTCGCCTGGCGCTGGTGCATTGAGTTTGGCGCGTTGCATCAATCAGGAACCAGGTGTCAGACCTTGAACGGCGGGAATGAAGCAGTCGTCCGAAAGTGCCCGTCTCATGTGCCGATCCATTCATATTGCCGTGCGAGAACGTGAGCGCGCCATTCATGGCATCTGTTCAAATTTTTCATCTGAAATAAGTTTGACCCGCCCGGGTCCCGCTGCTATCTTGGAACCGGTTCCAAAAGATTCATATAAATGATCAGCCCGGAACCTTCAGGCAAATCACTCGACGCAGTTCAACGATTTGGCGGGCAATAGTGAGACAACACACCAAGACCGGCACTGACCGGGTCACCATTGCGCAGGTTGCGCGGGAGGCCGGGGTGTCCAAGACCAGCGTATCGCGGTACCTGGGCGGCGAGTTCGACGCGCTCTCGGCTCCGCTGCGCGATCAGATCGGCAAGACCATCGCGCGCCTGGGCTATCAGCCCAGCCAGATGGCGCGCGGTCTCAAGGGTGGCCGTACGCGGCTCATCGGCATGCTGGTGGCTGACATTCTCAATCCCTATTCGGTGGCCGTACTGCATGGTGCGGAAGCGGCCTGCCAGAAGCATGGCTATACGCTCATGCTGTGCAACACCGGCAATGACGAGGCGCGCGAGAAGCAGTCGCTGGCGGCTCTGCATTCCTACAGCGTTGAAGGGCTTCTGTTCAATACCCAGGGCCGCAACGTGACGCCACTGCGCGAGCTGGGACAGGCGGCCTTTCCGGTGGTTCTGCTGGATCGCCATGTGGAGGGCTGCGATTTCGACCTGGTGGGACTCGACAACGTCAAGGCCGCGCAACTGGCCACACGGCATCTGCTGGCGCAAGGCTATACCGATATCGCGCTGGTGGTGCAGCCGCTGCTGGGCGTGAGTTCGCGACAAGGGCGACAGGCCGGTTTCTTGCAGGCGATGGCGCAGCGTCCCGATTGCTACGGCCAGACGCTGGAAGTGGACGTGGATCAGCCCGGCCATGTGGCCACGATGCTGCGTGAATTCTTCCTGCGCCGGGCGGCAGCCGGTGGCGGGCGGCTGGCCCTGCTGGCCGGCAACGGCATGGTGTCGCTGCAGATCGCGCTGGCCTTGCAGAGCATGACGCTGCGCTTTCCGGATGACGTGGGCTTGCTGTGCTTCGATGAGCTGGCCTGGTCGCCGCTGGTGGGTAGCGGCATCAGCACCATCGAGCAACCGACCTACGACATCGGTTTTACCGCCATCGAACGCCTGCTGGTGCGCATCCACGGCGAACGTTCGGTGCGCATGGAAATGCTGCTGGACCCCCGCCTCATCTGTCGCGGCTCGACCGCCAGCGTGGAGGGGCATCCGCAACGCGCGTTGGCACGCAGCATCGCCGCCAAGATCAGTCCGGCGCCGGTCGCTGCCATGCGCTGTAACTGAGCCGGTCGCTGGAACCGGTACCAAAGGGCAGGGCAACGAAGGCCGGAGTTCGCCTTACTGGTAAGACCTTGCAACAGGACGGAAGAGCAGCAAGGCCAGAGCAGCTCGCAATCGCATCACGCAATCGCATCACGCAATCGCATTCCGGCCCTCGGGCCGTATCACAGACCTGCACGCGGGAAGCAAAGCAGGCAGCAACAAAGAGGGGCACCAGAATCCACGCAGCCACCTGCGATAGCGGGCGGCGGGATTGGGCGCCTGTCGCACTCAACGGACTGCCGTCCACACGGCATTGATTGATCAGGAGACCAGGATGAGCATCAAGAAAATTTTCAACGCAAAATTCGTCGCACTGACGCTGGCTGCCGCCTGCGCAGTGGCGGCCACCGCCAGTGCCAGCGCGCAGAGCATCGCCGAGCTGACCAAGAAGGGCAAGATCACCATCGGTGTGGTCAGCGGCACGCCACCCTTTGGTTCGGTTGACGCCAAGGGTACGCCCATCGGCTATGACGTCGATGTGGCCAATCTGATCGGCAAGTATCTCGGCCTGCCGGTGGAGATTGTGCCGCTGGTGCCGCCGGCGCGCATCCCGGCGCTGGAGTCGGGCAAGGTCGACATGCTGGCCGCCACGCTGGCACCCACACCCGAGCGTGCCAAGTCGGTGCTGTTCACGATTCCCTACAGCGGCTTCGAGCTCTCCATCGTCGGCCCGGTCGGCACCAGCTACAAGAAGCTGGATGACCTGGTGAAGAAGAAAGTGGGCGTCTCGCGCGGTTCCACCAACGACACCGCGCTGACCCGCCTGGCGCCTCCGGGCACGGTGCTGGTGCGCTTCGAGGATGACTCCACGGTGACTCAGGCACTGCTGTCGAACCAGGTCGATGCCATCTCGATTCCCAACACCATGGCCAATGAGATCGTCAAGAGCCGCGGCCAGGGCAAGATCGAAGTCAAGTTCCCGTACTCGGTGCAACCCAATTCGATGACCGTGCGCAAGGGTTCCTACGAGCTGCAGCAGTGGCTCAACAACTTCATCTACTACGTCAAGCTCAACGGCGAACTGGATGCGATCTCGCGCAAGTGGGCCGGTCCGCTGCCCAACCTGCCAGTGTTCTGATTCCGACATACGGAACCTGTCTTGCAGAAGCGACTGCGCAGGCATGACCTGCGCAGCCTGAAAAGAACAGATCACGCGCCGCTCAGGGGATGAACGGGCGGCGCGGATTTGTCGGAGGAGCACACGATGCAATACGATTTTCAGTTTGCGTTCATCTTCCAGCATCTGGATCAGTTGCTGGTCGGCGCACTGCTCACCATACGGCTGAGCGCGCTGTCGATGATCTGCGGTTTGGCCGTCGGCATTTTCGGCGCCATCATTTCCATCCACGGCAGCAGGCCGGCGCGCCTGGTGGTCACCTCCTATGTCGAGCTGATCCGCAGTACGCCTTTCCTGGTGCAGTTGTTCATCATCTTTTTCGGCCTGCCGTCGATCGGCGTGCAGGTCAATGCCAACATTGCCGCGCTGGTGGCGATGACGGTCAATCTCGGCGCCTATTCCACCGAGATCGTGCGAGCCGGCATGATGGCCATCCACCCCTCGCAGATCGAAGCGGCACAGGCACTGGCCTTGACGCGCTGGCAGGTGATCTGGCATGTGGTCCTCACGCCTGCGCTGGAAAAAGTCTATCCGGCCCTGGCCAGCCAGTTCACGCTGATGATGCTGGCTTCCAGCATCGTCTCGGCGATCTCGGCTGAAGAGCTCACTGCCACGGCCAACCTGCTTGATGCCGAGACCTTCCGCAGCTTCGAGATCTACCTGGTGGTGATGGTGCTCTACATCCTGCTGGCCCTGCTGTTCCGCCTGGCCTTCTGGCTGATCGGTCTGGTGGTCTTCAAACGCCGTCGCCGCCTGGGCGTGGCCCGTCCGAGGAGAATGTGATGCTTGCTGATTTTTCTTGGGACAATTTCCTGTTCCTGCTGGAAGCGGCGCGCTGGACGCTGCTCCTGTCGGCCCTGGCTTTCGTCGGCGGCGGCATCGCCGGCTTCCTGGTGGCCCTGATGCGGACCTCGCATCTTGCCCCGCTGCGGCTGCTCTCGGCAGTGTATATACAGATCATCCAGGGCACGCCGGTGCTGATCCTGCTGTTCCTGTCCTTCTACGGACTGGCGATCTTCGGCTACAAGCTCCCGCCCATGGTGGCCGCCACCATCGCCATGACGATCTATTCCAGCGCCTATCTCGGCGAAATCTGGCGCGGTTGTATCGAAGCCGTGCCGGTGCCGCAGTGGGAAGCCTCGACCGCCCTGGCCATGACGCGCTGGCAGCAGTTGCGCTACGTGATCCTGCCGCAGGCGGTGCGCATTTCGCTGCCGCCGACCGTGGGCTTCCTGGTGCAGATCGTCAAGAACACTTCGATTGCCTCCATCATCGGCCTGGTGGAACTGGCGCAGGCCGGCAAGCTGGTCAGCAATGCGACCTTCCAGCCCTTCCTGGTCTTCCCCATCGTGGCCGGTATTTACTTCGTTTTCTGCTATCCGCTGTCGCGCTTCGCCTTTATCCTGGAAAGGAAATACCATGCCCATCGTTGAGATTGACAACATCACCAAGCGCTTCGGCAGCAACCAGGTCTTGAACGGCATTTCACTGTCGGTCGAGCGCGGCCAGGTGGTGGCCGTCATCGGGCGCTCCGGGTCCGGCAAGAGCACCATGCTCCGCTGCATCAACGGCCTGGAAACCATCGATGGCGGCAGCATCACCGTGGCCGGTCACAAGCTGACCCACAAGCACGAACACCTGATCGAATTGCGCAAGGATGTGGGCATGGTGTTCCAGCATTACAATCTCTTTCCGCACCTGACCGTGGAGGAGAACATCATGCTGTCACCCCGCATCGTCAAGAAGACCGCCACCGAGACTGCCCGCGAGACCGCCATGAAGGTCTTGAAGCAGGTCGGCCTGGACCACAAGCGCGACGCCTATCCCGAGCAGCTCTCCGGTGGCCAGCAGCAACGCGTGGCGATTGCCCGCTCGCTGGCCATGGAGCCGCAGGTGATGCTGTTCGATGAAGTGACCTCGGCGCTGGACCCGGAGCTGACCGCCGAAGTGCTGAAGGTCATGGAAGAGCTGGCGCGCGGCGGCATGACCATGCTGCTGGTGACGCACGAGATGGAGTTTGCGCGTCGGGTGGCGGATCTGACAGTTTTCATGCACCAGGGCAAGGTGTGGGAAGCACGTCCTTCGGAGGAGTTTTTCGCCGATCCGCAGACACCGGAAGCCAAGCAGTTCATCGGCGCAGGGTCGATCAAATGAGCCCGGTCCTGGTCGCCGCCTCGGCCTATGGGGCCGATCTGGTGCGGCGGGTTGGTCATGCTGACCTCATCCCCATGGTGGCGGCGGCCGGGGCCGCAGGCCTTGAAATTCGGCGCGAGCTGTTCGATGGGCCGCAGGACCTGCCTGCCTTGCGCGCACTGCTGGAGCAGCACAAGCTGTTTTCGGTGTATTCCGCACCGTTTGAGTTGTTTGGTACCGAGGGACGTTTCGACCGTGAGCAGATCAGTCTGGCGATGAGCGAGGCCGAAGAGATCGGGGCGCGTTTCCTGAAGGTATCACTCGGACATTTTTCGGCGGGCAGCGATCTGCAATCGCTGCTGCGTTTTCTCTCGCAGGCCCCCATCGAAGTCTTGCTGGAAAACGACCAGACTCCGCAAGGGGGGAGGCTGGAGCCCATCGTCAGTTTTCTGGCGCTCTGTACCGGCAATGGCTATGCCTTCGGCATGACCTTTGACATGGGCAACTGGCACTGGCAGGGCGTCGACCCCGAGACTGCCGCGCGCTCTCTGGCGCCGCACGTGCGCTACGTACATTGCAAGGGCGTGCAGGAGGACCAGGGCAAGCTCAAGGCGGTGCCCTTGCAGGCACAGGACCATCACTGGCCGGCCATGCTGGGGCATTTCCCTGCGGGCATCTTGCGCGCCATCGAATTCCCGTTGGTGGGCACCGATCTGGAAGAAACGACGCGCCGGCACGTGGCGATGCTGGCGGCGGTCTGAGGACAAGCACAATGACGATGCAGCTGGATGTGGTGACCTGGGGGGAAGCCCTGGCACTCTTGGTGGCCGATGAAGTCGGCCCCTTCGAGGAAGTGGAAAAATATACGCGCCGCCTGGCCGGTGCCGAGACCAATGTGGCCATCGGTCTGGCGCGACTGGGCTTGAAAGTGGGTTGGGCCAGTCGCGTGGGCAATGATGCCTTTGGTCGTTTCATCCGCAAGCGGGTGGCGCAGGAAGGTGTGGACGTCAGCCGCGTACTCACCGACATGGAATTTCGCACGGCCATCCAGTTGAAGGCCAAGGCAGTCGATGGGGCAGACCCGGCCATCGAGTATTACCGCAAGGGCTCGGCGGCCAGCCACCTGTCGCTGGAGGATTTCGACCCGGCGTATTTCGGCGCGGCGCGACACTTGCACGCCACCGGCATCGCGCCGGCCTTGTCGCCCACCACGATGGCTTTCGCCCATCACGCCCTGGAGTTCATGCGGGCGCAGGGCAAGACGATTTCCTTCGATCCCAACCTGCGCCCCATGCTGTGGCCGTCGCGCGAGGTCATGGCGCAGCAGTTGAATGCGCTGGCCTGCAAGGCCGACTGGGTGCTGCCGGGGCTGTCGGAAGGCACGCTTCTGACCGGATATGAAGATCCGCGCGCCATTGCCGGCTACTACCTGGAGCGCGGTGTGAAGATGGTGGTCATCAAGCTGGGCGCCGAGGGCGCTTACTGGCGCAATGGTGAAGGCGAGGGCAGGGTGGCCGGGGTGCCGGTGAAGGAAGTGGTCGATACCGTGGGGGCCGGTGACGGCTTTGCGGTCGGCGTCATCAGCGCGATGCTGGAAGGTTTGTCGGTGCCCGAGGCTGTCATGCGCGGCAATCGCATCGGGGCGTTTGCCATCCAGGTGGTCGGTGACATGGAAGGCTTGCCTATCCGGGCCGAGCTGGAGGCGGCCTCGGCCTGATTTGACTCTTACAGGAATCGCCATGAAGCCGCACGTAGTCGTCTACAAAAAATTGCCCGAGCATCTGCTGCAGCGCCTGCAGGCGGAATGTGAGGTCACGCTCTTTGACCGTATTACGCAAGACAACCGCGCCGATTTCCTTGCGGCCCTGAAGACCGCCCACGGCATGATCGGCGCAAGCCTGCCGATCACCAACGACATGCTGGAGGGCGCGCCGCTACTCAAGATCGCCTCCACCATCTCGGTGGGCGTGGACAATTTCGACCTGGATTATTTTCGTCGGCGCGGGCTGATGCTGGCGCATACGCCCGGCGTGCTCACCGAAGCCACTGCCGACACCATCTTTGCCTTGATCCTCTCCACTGCGCGCCGCGTGGTGGAACTGGCCGAATACGTCAAGGCCGGACGCTGGAAGGGCAGCATCGGCCAATCCCAGTTCGGCGTGAACGTGCACGGCAAGACGCTGGGCCTGATCGGGATGGGCCGCATCGGCTCTGCGGTGGCACGGCGGGCGCATCATGGTTTCGGCATGCCCATCCTGTATCACAACCGTCGCCCCGATCCCGAGGCCGAGCGCGAACTCGATGCGCGCTACGTCAGCCAGGATGAGTTGCTGGCCCAGGCGGACTTCGTCTGCGTGATGCTGCCCCTGAACGCCGCGACCGAACGCCTGATCGGCGCACGCGAATTCACGCTGATGAAGCGCAGCGCCATCTTCATCAATGCCTCGCGCGGACGCATCGTCGATGAGGCTGCGCTCATTGCGGCCCTGCAAGACAAGACCATCTACGGTGCCGGCCTGGATGTGTTCGAAGTCGAGCCGCTGCCCGCCGAATCGCCCTTGCTGCAACTCCCCAACGTGGTGGCCTTGCCCCACATCGGTTCGGCCACCCATGAAACCCGGCTGGCCATGGCCGAGCTGGCCGTCTCCAGCCTGTTGGCCGGCCTGCGCGGCGAACCGGTACCCCACCTGGCGGTCTGAACGGCGCGGTGTTGCCTGCGGGCAGGCCGCGCTTCAATTCCGCTGCATGAAGTTTTTTTCAGCTTCTCTTCATTTCCTCTTCCGCTCACGTGAATCTTTGGTGTATGCTGCGAACATTAAAAAGAACGATCGTGCTAAAAACCGGTAGGCACCCCGTTTTGCTTTTATAATCCTGCGGAAGTTTACGTTTACGTCAATTCCTTTTTGCAAGGGCCATGCGATGAAAGTATTAGTACCAGTCAAGCGCGTCGTGGATTACAACGTCAAGGTGCGCGTCAAGAGCGACGGCAGCGGCGTCGATATCGCCAACGTCAAGATGTCGATGAACCCGTTTGACGAAATCGCGGTGGAAGAAGCCGTGCGTCTGAAAGAAGGTGGGAAGGTGACCGAAGTGATCGCCGTCTCCGCCGGCGTGACGCAGTGCCAGGAAACCCTGCGCACCGCCATGGCCATCGGCGCCGATCGCGGTATCCTGGCCGAAGTGGCGGCTGATGTCGAACTGCAACCGCTGGCCGTGGCCAAGATCCTGAAGGCCCTGGCCGAGAAGGAACAGCCGCAGCTGATCATCCTGGGCAAGCAGGCCATCGACGACGACTGCAACCAGACCGGCCAGATGCTGGCTGCCTTGCTGGGCTGGCCGCAAGCCACCTTCGCCTCCAAGGTCGTGCTGGAAGAGGGCAAGGTCACCGTGACCCGTGAAGTGGACGGCGGCCTGGAAACCCTGGCCCTGACCCTGCCGGCCATCATCACCACCGACCTGCGCTTGAACGAGCCGCGTTACGTCACGCTGCCCAACATCATGAAGGCCAAGAAGAAGCAGCTCGATACCGTCAAGCCCGAAGAGCTGGGTGTGGACGTGGCCCCGCGCGTGAAGACCCTGAAGGTCACCGAGCCTGCCAAGCGCAGCGCCGGCGTGAAGGTGCCGGATGTCGCGACCCTGGTCGCCAAACTGAAAAATGAAGCCAAGGTGATCTGATCATGACCGCACTCGTTATTGCCGAACACGACAACGTTAGCCTCAAGGGCAGCACCCTCAACACCATCACCGCCGCAGCACAAGCCGGTGGTGATGTCCACGTCCTGGTGGCCGGCGCCAACGCCAAGGCCGCCGCTGACGCTGCCGCCCAAGTGGCAGGCGTGGCCAAGGTGCTGCTGGCTGATGCCCCGCAATTTGCCGATGGCCTGGCCGAAAACGTGGCCGAACAAGTCCTGGCCATCGCCAAGGATTACAGCCACATCCTGGCGCCCGCCACTGCCTACGGCAAGAACATCCTGCCGCGCGTGGCCGCCAAGCTGGACGTGGGCCAGATTTCCGACATCACCAAGGTGGAGTCGGCCGATACCTTCGAACGTCCCATCTACGCCGGCAACGCCATTGCCACCGTGCAGTCGATCGACCCGATCAAGGTCATCACCGTGCGCACCACCGGTTTCGATCCGGCCGCGCAGGGTGGCTCGGCCGCCGTGGAAAGCATCCCGGCCGTGGCCGATTCGGGCAAGTCCAGCTTCGTGGGCCGTGAAGTGGCCAAGTCGGACCGTCCGGAACTGACCGCAGCCAAGATCATCGTTTCCGGTGGCCGTGGCATGGGCTCGGCGGAAAGCTTCAAGATCCTGGAGCCGCTGGCCGACAAGCTCAACGCCGCCATGGGTGCATCCCGTGCCGCTGTCGACGCAGGCTACGTGCCCAACGACTGGCAGGTCGGCCAGACCGGCAAGATCGTCGCGCCGCAGCTCTACATCGCCGTCGGTATCTCCGGCGCGATCCAGCATTTGGCCGGCATGAAGGACTCCAAGGTCATCGTCGCCATCAACAAGGACGAGGAAGCGCCGATCTTCTCGGTGGCTGACTATGGCCTGGTGGGTGACCTCTTCGAGGTCGTCCCCGAGCTGGTCAAGCAGCTTGGCTGATCTGGTCTGAACCGTAGTATCCGCCCCGGCTCAAGCCGGGGTGTTTTCGTGTACCCAAGGAACGCCGGCAGAGCGTTCCCAATGGAGGTTGGAGATGAGTTACACCGCGCCCGTGAAGGATATGTTGTTCGTCATGAACGAACTGGCCGGTCTGGCAGCCGTGAATGCGCTGCCCGGCTGCGAGGATGCCACGCCGGAAACGGCCGAGGCCATTCTCGAAGAAAACGCCCGTTTCTGCAGTGAAGTGATCGCCCCGCTGAACCATTCTGCCGACAAGGCGCCCAGCAGCTGGTCCGACGGCAAGGTCACCACCAGCCCCGGTTTCAAGGAGGCCTTCCGCCAGTTCGGTGAGGCCGGCTGGCAAGGCGTGCAGCATCCCGTGGAGTTCGGCGGACAAGGCCTGCCCAAGCTGCTGGCCACGCCCTGCATCGAGATGCTGAACTCGGCCAATCTCTCCTTCGCGCTGTGCCCGCTGTTGACCGATGGCACCATCGAAGCGCTGATGACGGCTGGCACGCAGCAGCAGAAGGAAACCTTCATCGCCAACTTCATCTCCGGCAAGTGGACCGGCACCATGAACCTGACCGAGCCGCAGGCCGGCTCCGACCTGGCACTGGTGCGCACCCGCGCCGTGCCGGAGGGCGACGGGACCTACAAGCTCTTCGGTACCAAGATCTTCATCACCTATGGCGAGCACGACATGGCCGAGAACATCGTCCATCTGGTGCTGGCCCGCACGCCCAATGCGCCTGAAGGCGTGAAGGGCATTTCACTCTTCATCGTGCCCAAGTTCCTGGTCAATGCCGACGGTTCGCTGGGCGCGCGCAATGACGTGCATTGCGTTTCCATCGAACACAAGCTGGGCATCAAGGCCAGCCCGACTGCCGTGCTGCAGTTCGGTGACCATGGTGGCGCCATCGGCACCCTGGTCGGTGAAGAGAATCGCGGCCTGGAATACATGTTCATCATGATGAATGCGGCACGCTTCGCCGTGGGCATCCAGGGTCTGTCGGTGTCGGAACGTGCTTATCAGAAGGCTGTGTCCTACGCCCGCGACCGCATCCAGTCGCGCGACCTGGCCGGCTCGCCCGGTCCGGTGGCCATCATCCACCAGCCCGATGTGCGTCGCATGTTGATGTCCATGCGCGCCCAGATCGAGGCGGCGCGTGCGCTGTCTTACGTGGCGGCAGCGACTTCCGATGCGGCGCATTTCAGTGATGACGAGGCGACCCGCAAATCCAACCAGGCCTTCTACGAATACCTGGTGCCCATTGTCAAGGGCTGGATCACCGAGATGTCCATCGATGTCACCTCCACCGGCGTGCAGGTGCATGGCGGCATGGGCTTCATCGAGGAAACCGGTGCGGCCCAGCATTACCGCGATGCGCGCATCCTGCCGATCTACGAAGGCACGACGGCCATCCAGGCCAATGACCTGGTCGGCCGCAAGACCGTGCGTGACGGCGGTGCCGTTGCCAAGGGCATCATCGCCCAGGTGCGCCAGACCGTGTCCGAGCTGCAGGGCGATGCGCAACTGCAGCCCATCGCGGCGCGCCTGGCAGAGGCCGCCGATGCGCTGGAGCAGGTGGTGGACTATGTGGTGGCCAACATCAAGAGCGATATCAAGGCTGTCTTCGCGGGCAGCGTTGCGTATCTGAAGATGGCCGGTGTGGTGCTGGGCGGCTGGCAGATGGCGCGTGCAGCGGCCATCGCGGCGGGCAAGCTGAAGTCCGGTGAGGGCGATGGCAAGTTCTTTGAGGCCAAGCTGGCGACCGCACGTTTCTATGCCGAGCAGATCCTGCCGCAGGCGCTGGCCTATCGCACGGCCATCGTCGATGGCGGTGCTGCGGTGATGGCGCTGGCCGAAGACCAGTTCTGATCCGCGTCTGCAAGCAAAGCCCGGCATGCCGCATTGGCGGCATGCCGGGCTTGTTCATTGGGGCAGGGCAGTGGTCAGCCGAAGGCGCCGCCCGTAAAGAGCAAATCGAAGCTGCGCGCCAGCAGGGCGATCACGCCCAGGGCACCCAGCCCTACGGTCAGGACCAGGATCAGCGCCAGGATCCAGTGCGAGTCCGAGGACTGGCCGCTGGCGGCGTTGTGGCGTGCATCCCATTTTTCGTCAGGGGTGAGGCCGATGACCAGCGCTTCCAGGCAGGCGATCAGGGCCGAGAGCACGAAGGGCAGTCCCGTGAAGAGCTTGGGGGAGTCCGGTCGAGCCGCCATCAGGGCCAATGACAAGGGAATGGTCAGTACATGCAGCCAGCCGAAGCGGTCGCGGCCCCCGTAGAGGTAAAAGCGATGCAGACCGATGCTGCCGAAGACAGTGGCCAGGAAGGTCGTCAGGGTCTTGTTCTTGTGGCGGGGCGATGGGGGCATGCTGCTTGTCTCTTTATTCTGTTATACGCCGGCGCAAGTGACGCCGGCGGTCATTTTGTCGTCATGGGTCGGAGCAGTATAGCCCAGCCCGTGGCGGGCAGGCATTTCCGGCAGGACAGTCGGCAACCCCGCTGTCCTGCCCGGATGGGGGCAAAAGTGATGTCTTTTGGCATCACTTTTGCCGTGTTTTGGGGAGTTTCAGGGCTTTTGTGCGTTGGTCTCTGGCACAAAAGCCCCAAGCAACTTGCCCGGGTGGGCGGAAGTCCGTTATAATCTGCGGCTTTTCCGTGTCCGTATTCTTACTGGAACCATTATGGTCGTTATTCGTTTAGCTCGTGGCGGCGCCAAGAAGCGCCCCTTCTACAACATCGTTGCAACCGACTCGCGCAATCGTCGCGATGGCCGTTTCATCGAGCGCATCGGCTTCTACAACCCGGTCGCTTCCGGCAAGGAAGAAACCGTGCGTATCGCTGCTGACCGTCTGGCTCACTGGCAAGGCGTTGGCGCACAACTGTCGCCGACCGTTGCTCGCCTGGTCGCTGAAGCCGGTTCCAAGGCTGCTGCCTAATACAGGTTTTCCTGTCTGATTCCGCGCCGGTTCTGCTGGCGCCCGGATGAAGAACAGGTCTGGTGTACTCATGACTCATCCAGCCCAGGCGGGGTTCTCCGCACCCGACGATCTCGTGACCGTCGGCCATGTGACCGGAGCCTACGGAATCCAGGGCTGGATTCGCGTGCGTCCTTATTCTTCCGAGGCAGATGCCTTGCTGAATGCCAAGACCTGGTGGCTGGAGATGTCCGGCCAGCCCAAGCAGGATGTCGATGTCATGCAGTCCAAGGGGCACAGCGGCGATGTCGTTGCGCGCCTGACCGGGGTAGCGGACCGCAATGCGGCCGAAGCCATGAAGGGAACGGTGGTCTCCATCTCCCGCAAGCACTTCCCGGCGCTGGATGACAATGAATTCTACTGGGTCGATCTGATCGGCTCGGCAGTGGAAAATCTCCAGGGTGAACACCTGGGCGTGGTGTCCGACATGATGGACAACGGCGCCCATCCCATCCTGGTGGTGAAGGCCCCGGTGCAGGAAGCTGCACCAGCGCTGCAACCGCAACCCGCTGCCGACGCAAAGCCGAAAAAGGGTGCCAAGGAGAAATCCGCGGCGGCGCCCGAACTGTTGATTCCGTTTGTCGACCAGTTCGTCAAGACGGTGCAGCAGAGCGAAAAGAAGATCATCGTCGACTGGGACAAGGATTACTGACCTTCAAGGTCAGTTTTTTCTTTTCCGGCGCTGATGTCGGCAGATTCAAAAGATTCAAAAGAACCCAGGAAATGGAGGCGTGATGCAGTTTGATGTCGTCACTCTGTTTCCCGAGATGTTCGCCGCGCTGACGCAATCCGGCATTACCCGCCGGGCGCTGGAGCAGCGGCGCTGGGGCTTGCAGTTGTGGAATCCGCGTGAATTCACCACTGACAATCACCGCACCGTGGATGACCGCCCCTATGGCGGCGGTCCCGGCATGGTGATGCTGGCCAAGCCGCTGCAGGCTGCCATCGAGGCGGCGCAGCAGCGACAGCAAGCGCTGGGCCTGGCCCGGCCGCGTGTGATTTATCTTTCACCGCAAGGTGCACCGCTGACGCATGAGCGCGTGGTGCGGCTGTCGCAGGACAGCGGGGCAGTGCTGCTGTGCGGACGCTATGAAGCGATTGACCAGCGCCTGCTCGACAAGTGCGTGGACGAGGAAATCAGCATCGGCGACTTCGTCCTCTCCGGCGGTGAATTGCCGGCGATGGCGCTGATGGATGCAGTGATCCGGCTCTTGCCGGGTGCGCTCAACGACAGTGCCTCGGCAGTGGAAGACAGTTTCGTCAACGGTCTGCTGGATTCGCCCCATTACACGCGTCCGGAAGTCTATGAAGGTGAGCCGGTGCCCTCCATCCTCCTGGGTGGACACCATGCCGAGATCCAGAAATGGCGCCGGCAGCGGGCACTGGAGGCCACGCAGGCCAAGCGTCCCGACCTCATCGTCCGGGCCCGCGAGCAGGGCTTGCTGAGCAAGGCCGATGAAAAGTTTCTGGGCGGTCTGGCGCAGCCCTGAAGGTTTGTAGCAAATGCAGTACCGCAGGCCCGGCAACGGACCTGCACCGTGCGGTGGCCGATGTCACCGTGTTTGAAACCCCATCCTCTACCGGGCTTTACAATCCGCCCTCGTGGCAACGGCGCCGGCAAGATGGTTACAGGAGCAAAAAATGGATCTGATCCAGCAACTCGAGCAAGAAGAGATCGCGCGTCTCGCCAAGAACATTCCCGACTTCGCCCCCGGCGACACCGTGATTGTCAACGTGAACGTGGTTGAAGGTACCCGCAAGCGCGCTCAGGCTTACGAAGGCGTGGTCATCGCCCGCCGTAACCGTGGTCTGAACTCCAACTTCATCGTCCGCAAGATTTCTTCGGGCGAAGGCGTGGAGCGTACCTTCCAGCTGTACTCGCCGCTGATCGCCTCGATCGAAGTCAAGCGTCGTGGTGACGTGCGTCGTGCCAAGCTGTACTACCTGCGCGAACGTTCGGGCAAGTCGGCACGTATCAAGGAAAAGCTGCCCAGCCGTGCGGCAAAGGCTGCTGCTGCCGAGTAATCGGTCGCCTGTTGATGCGTCAGGAAAAGGGGTGTCTCACGACGCCCCTTTTTCGTTTCCGACGCCCAATGGAAGTTGAAGTGGAAGTCCTGCCAACCTAACGATCAAGCGAGCACAACGTGGCCAGTTTCGATCCTCTCAATCTGCCGGTGGATGCCGTCGCCGGCGAAAGTGCGCTGGAGACTGCGCGCCTGAATGCCGACTGGCTGCGCCAGCGCTTCGCCGACCCGCCGCGCTGGGAGCCCGAGCACAGCGGCGACCAGATGGCCCGGCTGGCCGAGTCCAAGGGACGTTTCCGGCTGGCCTCGGTGCTGATCCCGATCGTGCTGCGCGAGCAAGGTTTGACGGTTCTCTTCACTCAGCGCACAGCTGACCTGAAGGACCATGCCGGACAGATCAGCTTCCCCGGTGGTCGCCGCGAAGACTACGACGGCTCGGCCATCGACACCGCCCTGCGTGAGACCGAAGAGGAAATCGGCCTGGCGCGTCATCACATCGAAGTCATCGGTTCGCTGCCCGATTACTTCACCGGCACCGGTTATCGCGTCACGCCCGTGGCGGGCTTGATCCAGCCGCCGTTCGAGACTATCGGCGATCCGCGCGAAGTGGCCGAGATTTTCGAAGTTCCGCTGGCTTTCCTGATGGATGGCGTGAACCATCAGCGTCGTTCGGTGGAGCTGCCGGCACCGGTCGGTCGACGCAGCTTCTATACCATGCCCTATGAACGTTACTTCATCTGGGGCGCCACCGCCGGCATGCTGCGCAACCTGTTCCACTTCCTGCGTAGTTGACAGTGCAATATGTCGCGCCTCTGCGACGCTATGTCTCTGTTAGTGTTCAAGTAAGTAAAAATCCGTGACATTGCGCGCTTGATCCTGCTGGGTGAATCAATTGTTTGATTCCCCTCTTGCACTGCGCTATCGTACGGGCTATAGAGACCCCTAAGGCAGCTTGATGACATTTCTTTCCATTCTCTTTGCGCTGTTAATCGAACAACTCAAACCACTGCGCGCAGACAATCCGGTATACGCGTCGATCAAGTCTTTCGCGGCCACGATTGAAGGCTGGTTCAACGCCGGCCACGCCCATCATGGGCGCCTGGGCTGGGTGGTGATGGTAGGTGCCCTGACGGTGCCGGTGGCACTGGTCTACTGGCTCTTGCTGCATGTGAGCCTGGTGGCCGCCTTCGCCTGGAACGTGCTGGTGGTCTACATGACCCTGGGTTTCCGCCACTACAGCCATTACTTCACTTCCATCCAGCTGGCGCTCAACAGTGGCGACGAGATGACCGCGCGTACCCTGCTGGCCGAATGGACCAGGCAGGACACCACGGGCATGGATGTGAGCGAAATCTCGCGCATCGCCTCCGAGCGTGCGCTCATCACTACGCATCGCCATGTGTTCGGGGTGTTCTTCTGGTTCCTCATGCCGGTGGGGCCGGCGCTGGCGGTGATGTACCGCGTCGCCGAATATCTGTCGCGCGCCTGGAACGAGCCGGATCACATGAAGTTCGAAGCTTTCGGTCGCTTTGCCGCCCAGGCCTTCTACTGGATCGACTGGATCCCGGCCCGTCTGACCGCCTCCGCCTTTGCCGTGGTGGGCAACTTCGAGGAGGCCATCTATGCCTGGCGCAACTTCGCCCGCCGCTGGGACGATGAGGCCGCCGGCATCATCCTGGCCGCCGGTGGCGGTGCCATGGGTGTGCGCTTCGGCACCGAGAAGGAAGCAGCAGCCGGCATCATCCTGCCGGCTGACGCTGCCACGGTCGATTCCATGCCCGAGGAAACCGACGGCCTGCCTGGCGACACACCCTCGCCACGCACCCTGCAAAGCACCGTGGGCCTGGTCTGGCGCGCCTTGCTGCTGTGGATGTTCCTGTTGCTGCTGCTGTCGGTGGCGGTGTGGATGGGCTAGGCGGAAAGATGGATGAAAAAGCGGGCGCAGGCCCGCTTTGTTTTTGGGAACGCATTTCTCGCCAACCCGGTATACTTCCGGCTTCACTTCACGAGATCGCCACTTGCCTGGCAGCAGCATGCCCCGGCAATCGCAGAGCGGCATGCAGGAGCCGGGGAGACCGGTAGAAGCCAAGTCTTCTATAAGATATAATACTCAGTACCGCGCAGGCACCCAGGCAGAGCATCGCCGAGGCACCGCGCGCTCCAGGGCTCCGGTCCCACCAGGACAAGGGCATTCGGTTGCAAGCGCTTTAGAAGAACTGCATGTATGGCTGATCCCATCAAACCCGCAAACGCACCGGCCAAAGAATTCATCATCCTGGGCAAGACCTCGGATGGCCGGCAGTTCCGCCCCAGCGACTGGGCGGAGCGCCTGTGCGGCGTGATGTCGTGCTTCCGTCCTGAAGGCAGCGGCGGTCGCAATGCACACCTGAAATATTCTCCCTACGTGTTGCCTACCCACATCGATGGCGTGCGCTCGGTGGTGGTCAACGAAGCCCTGCGCGAGCTGGAACCACTGGCCTATCACTTCGTGGTCAACTTCGCCAAGGACAACGACCTGCAAGTGGTCGAGGCCTGTGTGCTGCCCGATCCGCCCAAGGACAACAAGGCCGGCTGATTCCTCGCTGCCGCTGCCGCGCCGGTCTTGCTGCGGCATTGCCAACCCCTCGCCAGCTTCATGCCGCCGCGTCCTGCGGGCGGTCCCGCCAGCAGTTACACTAGATGTCACATTGTCAGTCTCGTCGATGACTCAGCCTTGTCATTGCGCCAGAGTCTCACGGGATCATCGGGCCGCTTGCGGCCCTCTCATCACGGAGAACCAGCATCATGAACCACCGCATGGAGCGCGACACCTTTGGCCTGATCGAAGTCCCGGCCGAACGCCTGTGGGGCGCGCAGACCGAACGTTCGCTGCACCACTTCCACATTTCCACCGAGCGCATGCCGGCCGAGCTGATCGTGGCCCTGGCCGCCGTCAAGCGCGCCTGTGCCACGGTCAACCGCGACCTGGGCAAGCTGGACGGCAAGAAGGCCGAGGCCATCATTGCGGCTGCCGATGAGGTCATCGCCGGCAAGCATCCGCTGGAGTTTCCGCTGTCGGTCTGGCAGACCGGGTCCGGCACCCAGAGCAACATGAACATGAACGAGGTGCTGGCCAACCGCGCCTCCGAACTGCTGGGCGGCGTGCGCGGCGAGGACCGTCTGATCCACCCGAATGACGACGTCAACCGTGGCCAGTCCTCCAACGACATCTTCCCGACCGCCATGCACGTGGCGGCCTGCATGGCCGTGGCCACGCACCTGATCCCCTCGCTGCACACCCTTCGCGCCACGCTGGCGGACAAGTCCGCGCAGTTTGCCGACATCGTCAAGATCGGCCGTACCCACCTGCAGGACGCCACGCCGCTGACGCTGGGCCAGGAGTTCTCGGGCTACGTGGCGCAGCTGGATCATGCCGAGTCGGCCATCATCGCCACGCTCAACGCGATCTCCGAGCTGGCCGCTGGTGGCACGGCCGTCGGTACCGGGCTCAATGCCCATCCCGAATTCGGCGAGCGCGTGGCGGCCGAGCTGGCCAAGTATTTCGGTTTCCCGTTCAAGACTGCGCCCAACAAGTTTGCCGCCCTGGCCGGACACGATGCCCTGGTGGCCGCGCACGGCGGACTCAAGACCCTGGCGGCGGCCATGATGAAGATCGCCAACGACGTGCGCTGGCTGGCTTCCGGCCCGCGTTCCGGGTTGGGTGAGATCACCATTCCCGAGAATGAACCGGGCAGTTCCATCATGCCGGGCAAGGTCAACCCGACCCAGTGCGAAGCCATGACCATGCTGTGTGCCCAGGTCTTCGGCAACGATGTCGCGCTCAACATTGGCGGTGCCAGCGGCAACTTCGAGCTCAATGTGTTCAAGCCGGTGATCATTCACAACTTCCTGCAGAGCGTTCGTCTGCTGGGCGATGGCATGGCCAGCTTCGAGGAGCACTGCGCGCGCGGCATCGAAGCCAACCACAGCCGCATTGGCGAGCTGATGGAAAAATCGCTCATGCTGGTGACGGCCCTGGCCCCACACATTGGTTACGACAAGGCCGCCAAGATCGCCAAAGAGGCGCATCACGACGGCACCACCCTGAAGCAGGCGGCATTGGCGCTGGGCTATGTGACGGAAGAGCAGTTTGCCGAGTGGATCAAGCCGGAGCAGATGACGCGGCCGGGTTGAGCACTGCGATCTCGCCCCGGTTGCAGGGGCGCCGGAAGTGTTGCGTTACCGGAGAGTGCGAGCATCAACGGCCTTGAAGAAGGCCGTTTTGTTTTTTGTGGCACGCATGAGATCGTGCTTCGCGGGCGCGACAAGCCCCTGATTGCAAAGCCTTTTCAACCCCGTGTATATCTCTGTTGATTAGGGTTACGAAATGAAACATCTCAAGATTTCACCGCGCCCCGCGCGTATATTGCTTTCCTGCGCCAGATGCGTCTGCAAGCCGCAGCCGGAAAGGATTCCAGGCTCATACGAGTGCGAGGGGAACGCGCCCGTGATGCCCTCTGGCAAATATTCCAGGCATTTCAAACATTCTGCGACACACCCAAGGGCAACAATATGAAGAAACTAGCGGCAATTGGCCTCTGCGGCATGCTGGCAACCGCCGGCCTGGTCGCCAGTGCCTCGGCCTATGCGCATGGACGCTTCTATGGTGGAGTGGTCATCGGTGGCCCTCTGTGGGTGCCGCCCCCGGTCTACTATCCGCCACCGGTGTATTACCCGCCGCCGGTCTACGTGGAGCGTGTGCCGGCGCCGGTCTATGTGGAACCGCAACGTCAGGAGTACTGGTATTACTGCTCCGATACCAAGTCTTATTATCCCTACGTCCAGAACTGCCCCAGTCCGTGGATGAAGGTGGTGCCCAACACGCCAGGCGTGCCGGGTGGCGCGCCACCGCAGTGAGTCAAGCCGCCTGCGTCGTCTGTCGTCGATCCCCCCGATAAAGGAAACATCGTGAAGCCCCTCTACAAGACCGCTGCTACCGTTTCCGCTCTGGGCGCCATGCTGGCGCTGGGCGGCTGCGTGAGCGTACCCACCGGCCCCTCGGTCATGGCCATGCCCGGCAAGGACAAGACCTACGAACAGTTCCGCGCCGACCAGCAGCAATGCCAGCAATACGCGCAGGACGCCATCGGCGGGCAGGCCGCGCAGACCCAGAACAATGCCGCCAACAGCGCCGCTGTCGGTACCGCCGTCGGTGCCGTGGCCGGCGCACTGATCGGGGCCGCCTCGGGCAACGCCGGAGCGGGTGCCGCCATCGGCGCCGGTGGTGGCTTGCTGGTGGGCAGTGCCGCCGGCAGCAACGCGGCAGCAGGTGGCAACTACTCGATGCAGCAGCGCTACGACATGACCTACACCCAGTGCATGGTCAGCAAGGGTAACCAGGTCCAGCAGCCGGTCCAGACCACCACCGTCTACACCTATCATCCACGCTACTACTATGCACCGCCGCCGCCTCCGGGGTATTACGGCCCGCCGCCGGTGTATTACGGTCCACCGCCGGGCGCCTATTGAGCGCTCGCACAAAAACCGTCTCTGCGGAGGCGGTTTTTTCTTATGCAGCGCAACATGGCGCGCTGCCGGTGCTATACTCGCCGCCATGCTTTTCCGAAATCAACTTGCGAAAACCCAGCATTGGTGGCGCGCCTGAACGAGGCGGCCCGTTTTCACACAGCTTGACCATGTGACCATGATGCCGCCGGTTCCGGCGGCATTGTTTCTTCAGCTTCGGGACCGGCGGCATTCCAGATAACGATCAGGAATGACCATGTCTTCGAACGCACCGAGCAATACCTCCTCCGCCTTGCCTGTGGTCCTCACCGGCGATCGCCCCACCGGGCCACTGCACCTGGGCCACTACATCGGCTCGCTCAAGTCGCGCGTGGCGCTGCAGGAAACCTCGCGCCAGTTCCTGCTGCTGGCCGATACCCAGGCCATGACCGATAACGTCGGCCGCCACCAGAAGGTCACCGACAATGTTCTGGAAGTGGCGCTGGATTACCTGGCCGTAGGCATCGATCCCGAGAAGTCGACCATCTTCATCCAGTCCCAGGTGCGCGAGCTGTATGAACTGTCGATGGTGCTGTTGAACCTGGTGACGGTTTCGCGCCTGGAGCGCAACCCCACCATCAAGGAAGAAATCCGCCTGCGCGGCTTCGAGCGCGATATCCCGGCCGGTTTCCTGACCTATCCGGTCAGCCAGGCCGCCGACATCACCGCCTTCAAGGGCCAGCTGGTGCCGGTGGGCAGTGACCAGTTGCCCATGATCGAGCAGACCAATGAGCTGGTGCGCAAATTCAATGCCACCGTCGACCGCGAAGTGCTGGTCGAGTGCAAGGAAGTGCTCTCCGAAACCGGCCGCCTGCCCGGCATCGACGGCAAGGCCAAGATGAGCAAGTCGCTCGGCAATTCCATCCCCTTGGGGGCCACGCCGACCGAGATCAAGCAGGCCGTGCACCGCATGTACACCGACCCCAACCATCTTCGGGTGGACGATCCGGGCCAGGTCGAGGGCAATGTGGTCTTCACCTTCCTCGATGCCTTTGATCCCGACCGCGACGCCGTGGCCGAACTGAAGGCCCACTACACCCGAGGTGGCCTGGGCGACAGTGTGGTCAAGCGCCGTCTGGAAGGCATCCTGCAGGAAATGCTGGAACCCATCCGCACCCGCCGCGAAGAGTTCGCCAAGGATCGCGGCGAAGTGCTGGCCATCCTGAAGCGCGGCACCGAACGCGCCAGCGCCGTGGCCGCGCAGACCATGGCCGAAGTCAATGCTGCCCTGGGCCTGAACTACTTCGGTTAAGGCACATTTGCCGACTATATGAAAACCGCCGCATCCCATCCGGGTTTGCGGCGGTTTTTTTATGCCTGCGTGAAGGTTTTTACCGATTTTTGGGAGGCGTCATCGGCGGCAGTTCCAGCAGGACTTCCAGCCCGCCCTCCGGCAGGTTGCGCAGGCGCAGCTGGCCGTGATGGTTCTCGGCGATGTTGAGCGCGATGGTCAGGCCCAGCCCGGTACCGCCGGTATCGCGCGAGCGCGAGGTCTCCAGGCGATAGAAGGGTTCGAACACGGCCTCCAGTTCGGCCTCCGGAATGCCCGGCCCCTGGTCGCGGATGCGGATGGCGATCTTCTGCTGTTCCAGCGCGATACTGACGCGGGCTGACTTGCCGTACTTGCAGGCATTGTCGATGAGGTTGGTCAGGCAGCGCCGCAGCGCGCCCGGCTGGGCCATCACGAAGGCGCGGGTGCTGCCTTGCAGGGTGACGTCCTGGCCGGCATCGGCGGCGTCGGCGCAGACGCTGTCGAGCAGGGAATCGATGTCCAGAGCCTGGATCTTCTCGGAAGAATCCATGCTGCGCGCCAGGTCCAGCCCTTCGCGCACCATGCCGTGCATGACGCCCAGGTCGTCGATGAGCTTCTGCTGCAAGCCGGGATCGCTGACCTTTTCCAGTCTCAGCCGCATGCGCGTCAAAGGCGTCTGCAAGTCATGCGTGATGGCCGCCAGCATGTGGGTGCGATGCTGGATCTGGCGACGGATGCGTCCCTGCATGGCGTTGAAGGCATGGGCCGCCTGGCGGATTTCGGTGGGACCGGTTTCGGCCAGCGGGGCGTGGTCGATGTCGCGGCCCAGGCGCGAAGCGGCTTGCGCCAGCTGGCGGATAGGGCGGGTGGCCATGCGCGCCACCAGCCACGCCAGCATGGCAATGAGTACCAGGAACAGCAGGATATATTGCAGACCGAACAGACCGGCCGGCCCGCCCGGTCCGCCGCGCCCGCGCAGGGCCGGGGGCTCGCCCGGCTGGTGCAGGCGCAGGCGCATGAGCGCCTGGTCATGCAGGCTGATGTAGATGACGCGACAGGTATCACGGCGCGGACCACGCCCGTCATCGGCATGCAGCGGCGGGCATTCGCTCTCACGCTGCACGGCGATCTTGCGGTCCTCGCCCAGGCGCGCCTGCAGCATCTCGATCAAGGGACTGCTGCTGCTGACATTGGAGCCGATGGCGTCGTTCATGTCGTCCACCATGCGCGCCTCGAAACCGAAGTTGGTCGCCGCCTGCAGCACGATGGGCCGCTGCGCGGGAGGGATGTTGTCCACCGCCTGCACGATCTGCTCGACGCGGTCGGCCAGATGCTGGAAGCGCAGCTCACGCAAGATATTGCGGCGCTCGTTGCCGGCCAGCCAGTTGGTGGCAAACACCGCCACCACGATCCCGCCCAGCAGCAGGAAGAAGATGCGGTTGCCGATGGAGCCGAGGAAATTCTTCATCCCGGGCGGCCCGTCCCTTCGGCCGTCACGGTCGTGGCCAGCACGTAGCCCTCGTTGCGCACGGTCTTGATGATGGTGGGGGTACGCGCATCATCGCCCAGCTTCTGGCGCAGGCGGCTGATCTGGATATCCACCGAACGGTCGAAGGGATCGGATTCGCGGCCTTGCGTGAGCTCCAGCAACTGGTCGCGGTTGAGCACGCGGTTGGGATGGTCGAGGAACACCTTCAGCAGCCGGAATTCCGCCCCCGACAAGGCCACCACCACACCATCCCGGCTCACCAGGTGACGCGCGGTGAGATCCAGGGTCCAGCCGGCAAAGCGCATGGTGGCAACGTCCGGCTGGGCCATGTTGGGCGGCAGCGCCTGGGTACGGCGCAGCACGCTGCGGATGCGGGCAAACAGTTCGCGCGGCTCGAAGGGCTTGGCCAGGTAGTCATCGGCGCCCATCTCCAGCCCCAGGATGCGGTCCAGCGGCTCGCCGCGCGCGGTCAGCATGATGACCGGTACCGAGGAGGTGGCGCGCAGGTTGCGGCAGATGGTCAGACCGTCTTCGCCGGGCAGGGTCAGATCCAGCACGATCAGGTCCACGCGCGACTCTTCCAGTACCCGGCGCATTTCGCTGCCATTGGTGGCGGTCAGGGTGCGCAGGCCATTGCTGTCCAGATATTCGGCCAGCAGGGTGCGGATGTCGCGGTCGTCATCGACGACGAGGATGTGAGTATTTGTATCCATGGACCGCATTATGCCGAACTTGTCCGTCCCTGCAGGGGGGATTTGTATCGGGTCTTTACAAGGAGCAGGGCAGAAATAAAACGATACCTGCGCGGCCCGCATATATACAAAACGATACAAATGACGCCACAGCGGAAAAATCCTTGATACACGCCGCCGGTTTAATGGGAACCATGCCAGGACAGCACGTCGCTGTTCAAAAGCATAACGAGCACCACCCCCTGAAAGGAGCAAGCCATGTTGACATTCAAGAACCGTATCCTGGCCGGCGTCGCCGCCGTAAGCATCAGCGCCGTCACCCTGTCGGCCTTTGCCCAGATGCCCCCGGGCGGCCCGCAAGGTCATGCGCCAAGCCCGCAACAGATCGCCAAGTTCGAGCAGATGCGCGCCAAGCACCAGGCCGAGCTGCACGACAAGCTCAAGATCACCGCCTCCCAGGAAGCCGCCTGGAAGCTCTTCCTCGACAAGACCAAACCGGCCCCGTTCGACCCGGCCGGCCGTCCCGACAAGGCAGAATGGGCCAAGCTGAGCACCCCGGAACGTCTGGACAAGCAGCTTGACATGATGCGCAAGCGTGAAGCCTTCGCCGAGCAGCGCATCGCCGCCACCAAGGACTTCTACGCCACTCTGTCGCCGGAGCAGCAGAAGATCTTCGATGCCGAGCACGCCAAGATGGAGCGCCATCGTTGGGAAAAGATGGAACACATGCGCCACGGCGACCGCAAGGGTCCCCCGCATGGCGGCAAGCCGGCACCGGATGCCCCGCCGGCCAACTAAACTGGGGCAGGCATGACCTGCCGCTGCGCCGGTGCAAGCCTGATACCGGCGCAGCGTGCAGTTCCACCCGACAGCCTTGCGTTTGCCCGCAAGGCTGTTCTCGTTGGCACATCGTGCAATGGCGGCAATAGCTGGGTACACTGCGTGCCAGCCCGCCGACTTGATCGGTTCACAGGTTTTCCTGACATGACAAATACTCCCAATTCCCGGCAGCCGTCTCCCTCCAACAGCTCTTCCCGTGGCAGCATTCTGCGCCGCTGGTGGTTCTGGGTCCTGGTAGCGGTGCTGGCCGCAGGTGGCGGCGCCAAATGGTGGTCCAAGAAGAAGACCGAACAGGAGCAGATGGCGGCCATGGGTGGCCCGGGCGGACGTCCCGGTGGCCCTGGTGGGCCGGGTGCGCGGCGCCCCGGTGCCGGCGCCTTTGGCAGCCAGACCATGCCGGTGGGCGTGGCCACGGCCCAGGTGCAGAACGTGGATGTGTTCCTCAACGGTCTGGGTTCGGTGACTCCGACGGCCACGGCCACCGTGCGGGCCCGCGTGGATGGACAACTGATGAAGCTGCATTACAAGGAAGGCCAGGTGGTCAAGGCCGGTGAGCTGCTGGCCGAGCTCGATCCGCGTGCGCTGCAGGCCGCGCTGACCCAGGCCGAAGGGCAGCTGGCGCGCGATCGCGCCTTGCTCGCCTCGGCCCGGCTGGATCTCAAGCGCTACCAGACCCTGCTGTCGCAGGACTCGATTGCCAGCCAGCAGGTCGATACCCAGGCCGCGCTGGTCAAGCAATACGAAGGCACGGTCAAGGCCGATGAAGGCAGTGTCGCCAGCGCCCGTCTGCAATTGTCGTTCACCCGCGTCACCGCCCCGATCAGCGGTCGCCTCGGCCTGCGCCAGGCCGACGTGGGCAACAACGTCACTACCAGCGATACCAATGGGCTGGTCATCATCACCCAGTTGCAGCCGATCACGGCCATCTTCAGCATCCCCGAAGACAATATCCCCAAGGTCTTGCAGCAACTGCAGAGCGGCCGCAAGCTGCCGGCCCAGGCCTGGGACCGCGAGCAGAAGAAGAAACTGGCCGATGGCGTGTTGTTGACCATCGATAACGTGGTCGACTCCACCACCGGCACGGTCAAGCTCAAGGCCCAGTTCCCCAATACCGATTACGCGCTCTTCCCCAGCCAGTTCGTCAACATCCGCCTGCAACTCAAGACCGAGAAGGGCGCCACCGTGATCCCCACGGCCGCCATCCAGCGCGGGGCCAAGGGCTTGTTCGTGTATGTGGTCAAGCAGGACAACACCGTCACCGTGCGCCCGGTCAAGACCGGCCCGGTGCAGGATGACCAGACCGTCATCACCGATGGCATCAGCGCCGGTGAAACCGTGGTCATCGATGGCATCGACCGCCTGCGCGAAGGCGCCAAGGTGGAAGCGGTCACGCGCGGCGGCGCCGATGATCCGGCCAACAAGCTCACCACCGAGAATCCGGAACGTCGCCATGGCAAGCGGGGGCAGGGCGGTCAAGCGGCCCAGGGCGGCGAGGCCAACCTGAGTCCGGAAGAGCGGCAGAAGCGCTGGGCCGAACTCAACAAGCGCATCGATGCCGGTGAATTCGGCGAAGAAATCAAGAAGCTGCCCGAAGACCAGCGTCGCCAGAAGATGATGGAGCTGCGCCGCCAGCGCGAAGGCGGCGCCAACAATGCAGGCAACGCCAACGGCGCCAAGTAAGCACCCTCAGTCCGATTTGCCCAATCTGCACAAGGCTCACGCATGAATCCCTCGCGCCAGTTCATCCTGCGGCCGGTCGCCACATCCTTGCTGATGCTGGCGATCCTGCTGGTGGGCATCGTCGCCTACCGGCTCCTGCCGCTGTCGGCCCTGCCCGAAGTCGATTACCCGACCATCCAGGTGGTCACGCTCTATCCCGGTGCCAGTCCGGACGTGATGACCTCCTCCGTCACCGCACCGCTGGAACGCCAGTTCGGCCAGATGCCGGGCTTGAAGCAGATGTCTTCCACCAGCTCCGGCGGGGCCTCGGTGATCACGCTGCAATTCAATCTTGATCTCAGCCTGGACGTGGCCGAGCAGGAAGTGCAGGCCGCCATCAATGCCGGCAGCAACCTGCTGCCCTCGGATCTGCCGATGCCGCCGGTCTACAGCAAGGTCAATCCGGCCGATACGCCCATCATCACGCTGGCGGTCACCTCCAGGACCATCCCGTTACCCAAGGTGCAGGACCTGATCGATACCCGCCTGGCGCAAAAGATTTCGCAATTGTCCGGCGTCGGTCTGGTGAGTCTGTCGGGCGGCCAGCGTCCGGCCGTACGCATGCAGATCAATCCGCGCGCCGTGGCCGCGCTGGGCCTGAACCTGGATGACGTGCGCACGGCCATCGGCAACGCCAACGTCAACCAGGCCAAGGGCAGTTTCGACGGCCCCACGCGCGCCTCCACCATTGACGCCAACGACCAGCTGCGCTCGGCCGATGAATACCGCAACCTGATCATCGCCTACAAGAACGGCGCGCCCATCCGCGTCTCGGATGTGGCCGATGTGATCGACGGTGCAGAAAACGTCCGCCTGGGGGCCTGGGCCAACCAGCAGCCGGCGGTGATCGTGAACATCCAGCGCCAGCCCGGTGCCAACGTGATCGCCGTGGTCGACAGCATCAAGAAGATCCTGCCGCAGTTGCAGGCCAGCCTGCCCGGCGCCATCGATGTCCACATCCTGACCGATCGCACCACCACCATCCGCGCTTCGGTGGCGGACGTGAAGTTCGAGCTGCTGCTCTCGGTGGCGCTGGTGGTGATGGTGATCTTCGTCTTCCTGCGCAACGTGCCCGCCACCATCATCCCCAGCGTGGCGGTGCCGCTGTCGCTGGTGGGCACCTTCGCGGTGATGTACCTGGCAGGCTTTTCGATCAACAACCTCACGCTCATGGCGCTGACCATTGCCACCGGCTTCGTGGTCGATGACGCCATCGTCATGATCGAGAACATCTCGCGTTACATCGAAGAGGGCATGAAGCCCATGCAGGCCGCACTCAAGGGTGCCGAGCAGATTGGCTTCACCATCATCTCGCTGACCTTCTCGCTCATCGCCGTGCTGATTCCATTGCTCTTCATGGGCGACGTGGTCGGTCGACTGTTCCATGAATTCGCGGTCACGCTGGCGGTCTCCATCCTCATCTCCGCCGTGGTCTCGCTCACGCTCACGCCGATGATGTGCGCGCGCCTCTTGCGCCACCAGCCGGAACAACAGCAGGGCTGGTTCTATCACAAGAGCCAGGCTTTCTTCGACCGCATCATCGCGCGCTATGGCGTGATGCTGGAATGGGTGCTGGAGCGCCAGAAACTCACGCTCTTGGTGGCCCTGGCAACGCTGGGCCTGACCGTGCTGCTGTACGTGTTCGTGCCCAAGGGTTTCTTCCCGCTGCAGGATACCGGTGTCATCCAGGGTATCTCGGAGGCCACGCAATCGATCTCCTTCGGCGCCATGGGCGAGAAGCAGCAGCAACTGGCCAAGGTGGTGCTGGAAGATCCGGCGGTGGAAAGCCTGTCCTCCTTCATCGGCGTGGACGGCACCAACGCTACCCTCAACAGCGGCCGCATGCTCATCAATCTGAAGCCGCATGAAGAGCGTGATGTCTCGGCCTCCGACGTGATCCGCCGCCTGCAACCCAAGCTCACCCAAGAGGTGCCGGGCGTGACGCTCTACATGCAGCCGGTGCAGGATCTGACCATCGAAGACAGCGTCTCGCGCACGCAATACCAGTTCACGCTGGAAGACGCCGACCCGACCACCCTGAGCACCTGGGTGCCCAAGCTGATCGCGCGTCTGCAGCAGGTGCCGCAACTGGCCGACGTGGCCAGCAACCTGCAGGACCAGGGCTTGCAGGCCTATATCGAGATCGACCGCAATGCCGCCTCGCGCCTGGGCATCACCACGGCCGCCATCGACAATGCGCTCTACAACGCCTTCGGCCAGCGCTTGATTTCCACCATCTACACGCAATCGAACCTGTATCGCGTGGTGATGGAGGTCAAGCCGGAATTCCAGCGCGGGCCTGAAGCGCTGGACAGCATCTTCCTGGTCACCTCCGCCGGCGGCCAGGTGCCGCTGTCCTCGATTGCCACCGTGACCGAACGCACGGCCCCGCTGGTGGTGAACCACATCGGCCAGTTCCCGGCGGCGACCATCTCCTTCAACCTGGCCAAGGGCGCTTCCCTGGGCGAGGCGGTCAAGGCCATCAAGGTGGCCGAAGACGAGATCGGCATGCCCGACTCCACCGTCACCAACTTCCAGGGCGCGGCGCTGGCCTTCCAGGCCTCGCTGTCCAACACGCTGTGGCTGATCCTGGCGGCCATCATCACCATGTACATCGTGCTGGGCGTGCTCTACGAGAGCTACATCCATCCCATCACCATCCTCTCCACCTTGCCCTCGGCGGGCGTGGGTGCCTTGCTGTCGCTGATGATCTCGGGCACGGACCTGGGCATCATCGGCATCATCGGCATCATTCTCCTGATCGGCATCGTCAAGAAGAACGCCATCATGATGATCGACTTCGCCCTGGAAGCCGAACGGCATGAAGGCAAGAGTCCGCGCGAGGCGATCTACCAGGCTTGCCTGCTGCGCTTCCGCCCCATCCTGATGACCACCATGGCCGCGCTCCTGGGGGCGCTGCCGTTGATGCTGGGGACCGGTGTCGGTTCCGAGTTGCGCCAGCCGCTGGGCATCACCATGGTGGGTGGTCTGCTGGTGTCGCAGGTGCTGACCTTGTTCACCACGCCGGTGATCTATCTCGGTTTCGACAGCCTGGGCCGCCGCCTGCGCGCGCGCTTCGGACTGCGCGAACCGGGCCATGGCGGCGAGGATGACGATGACGGCAAACCGGCCACCCTGCCGCCTGCGGTGTAAGCGGATGCGCGCATGAATATCTCGCTTCCCTTCATCAAGCGGCCCATCGCGACCACGCTGTTGACCATTGGCATTGCGCTGGCCGGCATGGTGGCCTTCCGCCTGCTGCCGGTCTCGCCGCTGCCGCAGGTGGATTATCCGACCATCTCGATCTCGGCCTCGCTGCCCGGGGCCAGCCCCGAGACCATGGCCGCGACCGTGGCTACGCCACTGGAACGCGCCATGGGCGCCATTGCGGGCGTGACCGAGATGACCTCGACCAGCTCCCAGAACTCCACCCGCATCACCTTGCAGTTCGACCTGAGCCGCGATATCGACGGTGCCGCCCGTGACGTGCAGGCCGCGCTCAATGCCGCGCGCAACCTGCTGCCTACCGGCATGCCGAGCAACCCGACCTATCGCAAGGTCAACCCGGCCGATGCGCCCATCCTGATCCTGGCCATGACGTCGGACACCATGACCCAGGGCCAGATGTACGACGCCGCCGACAGCATCGTGGCGCAGAAACTGTCGCAGGTACGCGGCGTGGGGCAGGTGAGCGTGGGCGGCAGCTCGCAGCCGGCGGTGCGCATCGAGTTGAACCCCACGGCCCTGAACAAGTACGGTATCGGCAGCGCGGATGTGCGCACGGCCGTGGCTGCCACCAATGCCAACCGTCCCAAGGGCTTGCTGGAGGACGATGGCCGCAACTGGCAGATCTATGCCAACGACCAGGCCAAGACCGCCGCCGAATATGCCCCGCTGATCGTTGCATATCGCAACGGCACGCCGGTTCGGGTGCAGGACGTGGCCGAGGTGCGCGACTCGGTGGCCGATGTGCGCAATGCCGGTTCTTCCAACGGCAAGCCCTCGGTGCTGATCATCATCAACCGCCAGCCCGGCGCCAACATCATCGAGACGGTCGATAGCGTGCGTGCGCTGCTGCCGCAGTTGCAGGCATCGATTCCGGCCGCCATCGACATGAAGGTGGTGCTGGACCGCACTCCCACCATCCGCGCCTCCTTGAAGGAAACCGAATTCACCCTGATGCTCTCGGTGGCGCTGGTGATCATGGTGGTGTTCCTGTTCCTGCGCAATGCGCGGGCCACGTTGATCCCCGCGGTGGCCGTGCCGGTCTCGCTGATCGGCACCTTCGGCATCATGTACCTGGCCGGTTTCAGCCTCGACAATCTGTCGCTGATGGCGCTGACCATTGCCACCGGCTTCGTGGTCGATGATGCCATCGTGGTGCTGGAGAACATCTCGCGCCACATCGAGGCCGGCATGAAGCCTTACAAGGCGGCCTTGCTGGGAGCGCGCGAAGTGGGCTTCACGGTGCTGTCGATGAGCATCTCGCTGATCGCCGTCTTCATTCCCATTCTGATGATGGAGGGCATCGTCGGGCGGCTCTTCCGCGAGTTCGCCATCACCTTGTCGGTGGCCATTCTGGTCTCGCTGGTGGTGTCGCTGACCACCACGCCGATGATGTGTGCGCAACTGCTGCGCCATGATCCGCAGGCCGATGAGGCCCGCCGCAAACGCCGTCATCCCTGGCTGCAGAAGATCGCCGACCAGAGCGCGGCCATCTTCGCTGACATGCTGCTGGCCTACGAGCGCACCCTGGCCTGGGCGCTCCGTGCGGCACCGCTGATGATGCTCATTCTCCTGGCCACCATCGCCCTGAATGTCTACCTCTACAAGGCCATCCCCAAGGGCTTCTTCCCGCAGCAGGATACCGGGCGCCTGATCGGCGGCATCCGTGGCGACCAGGCCATCTCCTTCCAGGCCATGCGCACCAAGCTCAACGAGTTCATCGATATCGTCAAGGCCGATCCGGATGTGTCCGATGTGGTGGCCTTCACCGGTGGACAGCGGCGCAATGGCGGCTTCATGTATGTCACGCTCAAGCCCCTCTCTGAACGAAAAGACAGTGCCGACAAGGTGGTCGCGCGGCTGCGCATCAAGACCGCCAAAGTGGCCGGTGCGCGGGTGTTTCTGGTGCCGGTACAGGACATCCGCATCGGTGCGCGCCAGAGCGATTCGCAATATGAATATTCGCTCAAGTCCGACGATGTGGGCCTCTTGCGCATCTGGGAGCCCAAGATACGCCTGGCGCTGTCCAACCTGAAGGAGCTCGAAGACATCAGCACCGACCAGCAGGACAACGGTCTGCAGACCACCCTGACCATCGACCGCGAGACGGCCATGCGTGCCGGGGTCACGCCGCAGCTGATCGACTCGACCTTGTCCGACCTGTTCGGCCAGCGTCAGATCTCCACCATCTACAGCGGCATGAACCAGTACCACGTGGTGATGGAAGCCGCACCGCAATACTGGCAGAGCCCGGAGATCCTGCGCGATACCTACGTCAGCCTGGCCGGTTCCTCCAATCTCTCGCCCACCACCTCCAGCCTGTCGACCCCGCCGGCGCTGTCGGCCTCGGGCAAGTTGAACGCCAATACCGGGCTGGCGCAGACCATCTCGACGGCGGCCTCGCGCCAGATTCCGCTGGCGGCGTTCTCACGCTTCGAGCCCACCACCACGGCGCTGTCGGTCAGCCATGAGGGCCAGTTCGTGGCCTCGACCTTGTCCTTCAACCTGGCCGAGGGGGTCTCGCTGTCGCAGGCCACCGCCGCCATTGACCGCGCCATGGCGCAACTGGGCGTACCCACCAGCGTGCTGGGCACTTTCGCGGGTACGGCCAATGCCTTCCAGGCCTCCACCTCCAGCCAGCCCATCCTGATCCTGACGGCCTTGCTGGCGGTCTATATCGTGCTGGGCATTCTGTACGAAAGCCTGATCCATCCCATCACCATCATTTCCACGCTGCCCTCGGCGGGCGTGGGGGCGCTGCTGGCCTTGATGGTGACCGGCACCGACTTCAGCCTCATCGCGCTCATCGGCGTGATCCTCCTGATCGGCATCGTCAAGAAGAACGCCATCATGATGGTGGACTTCGCCATCGATGCCGAACGCAATCGCGGCCTGTCACCGCGCGACGCCATCTTCGAGGCCTGCAAGCTGCGCTTCCGCCCCATCATGATGACCACCATGGCCGCGCTCCTGGGCGCCATCCCGCTGGCCATCGGCCACGGCGATGGCGCTGAACTGCGCCAGCCGCTGGGCATCTCGATTGTGGGTGGGCTGGTGGTGAGCCAGCTGCTCACGCTCTACACGACCCCGGTGGTGTATCTGTACATGGAACGCCTGAGCGCCTGGGGCCGCCGCCGTTTCGGCCGCAAGAACAAGACAGAAACCTCGGCGGCCTGAGGCTGCCGCCATGGAGAAACGCATGACGCAACAAGACCTGTTCAAACTCAAGCCGCTGCTGGCGGTGCTGGCAGCCAGCCTTGCGCTGGCGGCCTGCTCGGTGGGGCCTGACTATGTCCGTCCGCAGATGGACACCGGCCCGGCCGTCTTCAAGGAAGGCCAGCACTGGAAGCCGGCCCAGCCGCGTGACCTGATGGCCGATGGCAAGTGGTGGGAAATGTTTGGCGATCCGCAATTGAATGCGCTGGCCGATCAGGTCGACATCTCCAACCAGAACCTGGCCCTGGCCGAAGCCAATTTCCGCAGCGCCGTGGCGCTGGTGCAAAGTTCGCGCTCGGCCTATGCGCCCACGCTGTCGGCCTCGGCCGGTGCCTCGCGCGGGCGCTCCGGCTCTGCCGGTTCGTCCTCAGCCACATCCTCCGGCATGTCCACCTCGTCGAGTTCATCGGGCAGCGTGCGCAACGCCTATACCTTCTCGCTGACGGCCTCGTGGGAAGCGGACATCTGGGGCAAGGTGCGGCGCGACGTCGAATCCAGCCAGGCCAGCGCCCAGGCCAGTGCAGCCGATCTCGCCGCAGCGCGCCTGTCGGCGCAGGCCCAGCTGGCGCAGAACTATCTGCAACTGCGCGTGCTGGATGCCCAGCAGCAATTGCTGGAAGACACGGTCCAGGCTTACCAGCGCTCGCTGCAGGTCACGCAGAACCAGTATGCCGCCGGGCTGGTGGCCAAGTCCGACGTGATCCAGGCGCAGACGCAACTGAAATCGGCCCAGGCGTCGGCGCTGGACAATGGCGTCACACGGGCGCAGGTGGAGCACGCCATCGCGCTGCTGGTGGGCAAGACGCCGGCCCAGTTCTCGCTGCCGCGCGCGCCGCTCACGGCGGTGGCGCCGCCGGTGCCGCAGGGGGTGCCGTCGATGCTGCTGGAGCGTCGTCCCGATGTGGCCGCTGCCGAGCGCCGCGTGGCCTCGGCCAATGCCAAGATCGGCGTGGCCAAGGCCGCCTACTTCCCCAGCCTGACGCTGTCGGTCTCGGGCGGTTATCAGAGCTCCACCTTCGCCGACTGGTTCACGCTGCCGGGACGTGTGTGGTCGCTGGGCCCGCAACTGGCGCAGACCATTTTCGATGGTGGTGCGCGCGCAGCGGCCACCGATCAGGCCATCGCCACCTATGACGGGACGGTGGCCACCTACAAGCAGACGGTGCTGACGGCGTTCCAGGAAGTGGAAGACAACCTCGCCGCGCTGCGCATCCTGGAGCAGGAAGCGGCCGTGCAGGGCGAGGCCCTGCAGGCTGCGCGCCAGGCCGTTACGCTGGTGACCAACCAGTACAAGGCGGGGACGGTGAGCTACGTCAACGTCATCACGGCCCAGGCCACTGCGCTGTCGGCCGAGCTGACTTCGCTCAGTATCCTCAACCGCCGCATGGCCGCCAGCGTGCTGCTGGCCAAGGCGCTGGGCGGGGGCTGGGACGGGCATAGCCTGGATGACCTCGGCCCGCTGCAGCAGCAGACGGCTGACAAGGCCAGGGGCCTGAAGGGCAACGCAGCGCTGCGTTGATCCGAGTTGCGTATGGACCGTGCTCAGGCGGTGACCAGTACTGCCGGCAGCGCCCCGCGCAAGGCATTGCAGACCACGATCTCCTGCGCTGTCATCAGGTCGGCGCGGGTGATGACGACTTGCACGGCATCCCATTGCGGATCGGCCAGCAGCACCTGCCGCATGACGCCCGGCAAGACCCCGCACGCCAGCGGCGGCGTGCACCAGCGGCCGGCGATCTTGACGAAGACATTGCTGCGGCCGCCCTCGGTCAGTTCATCGCGTTCATTGAAGAACAGCAGGTCGAAGCCGCCGCGCCGTTCGGCTTCTTGCCAGGCGGCGTCGTAGCGGGCGCGCTGGCTGCTCTTGTGGCGCAGGAAGGGGTCATGGCTGTCGGTGGCGGTATCCGCCAGGAAGACCTTGACCGGCGTACTCAACGGGGTCAGCACCGTATGCTGGATCGCGATGCCCCCGTGGATATCCAGCGCCAGCCGCAGGCGATAGGCCGTCTGGTCGGAAAGTTCAGCACAGCGCGCATCGAGTTGTGCTCGGATGGCCGTCGCATCGAAGGGATAGCCCAGCAGTGAAGCAGATTGCTTCAGACGCTCCAGATGCAGCGCCAGATGGCGGCAACCGCTGCGGGTGGCATGGATGGTTTCGAAGAGCGTGAGGCTTTGTGTCAATTCCGTGAGGAAACCTGATTTCAGCTGGCATTCCGCAAATTCGGAGGCAGCCTCGCTGTCGTGGACGATGCCTGCACCCACACCCATCACGCCGCTGCGCATGCCCTGCTGCGGGGCTTGCAGCTCCAGCGTGCGGATCGGCACCGAGAGGCAGAAATCCCCAATGGCATGCCCGCCCGCGCGCGGCGCCTCGAACCAGCCGATGGCCCCGGTATAGAGTCCGCGCGCTTCGGTTTCCAGCTCGTCGATGATCTCCATGGTGCGGCGCTTGGGCGCACCGGTGATCGAGCCGCAAGGGTAGAGCGCAGCAATCGCATCGGCCAGGGTGACGTTCGCGCGCAGGCGGGCGCGGATGGTGGAGGTCATCTGCAGCACCTGGCCGTAGCGACGCACGTCGAACAGATGCGGTACCTGCACCGAGCCCGGGACTGCCACGCGGCCCAGATCGTTGCGCAGCAGGTCGACGATCATCAGGTTTTCTGCGCGGTTCTTTTCATCGTGGGACAGGGCCAGAGCGCGTTGCGCGTTGAGCGTGTCCGCACCTTCCTCTCCGACCGGTACGGCCCGCGCGGTACCCTTCATGGGCTTGGCTTTCAGCGTTCCCTGCTGATGGGCGACGAACAGTTCCGGCGAACACGAGAGCACCATGCCACCGCTCTCATCGCGCAGCAGCGCACCATACGGCACCGGCTGGCGTGCACGCAGGCGGCGGTACAGGGTGATGGGGTCGCCCAGCACGTCGAAGTGCAGGCGATAGGTATAGTTGACCTGGTAGGTATCCCCGGCTGCGATGTAATCGCGGATACGATCGATGGCCGCAGTGAAAGCGGTCTCATCGACGCTGCTGCGCAGACGGGTGATGCCGGCGCTGTCGGAGCGTACTTGGGTGGACAGCCACGCATCCACTTCGGCGGCAGACAGAGGCGCGCAGTGGGCAAACAAGAGCACGCGCGCCAGGGGGGCGGACAGCGGGTGATGCGGCAGGCCATGCAGCGCCGCGCCCAGTTCATAGCGCCACAAGGCCACGGCGTGCTGTCCCTCGGCCAGCGCTGCCTGCATCTCGTCCAGCATCGCCGGGAAGAGCGCGGCATCGGTACAGGCCAGTGTGCGTACATGCCCGGTGTAGAGGCGCGAGCGCGGTTCGGCCGGGCTGGCCTGGTGGTCGTCGAGGAGGGCGAAACATTCGTTCATGAGGCGTGGGCAGCGATGACAGCGAGGGGAGGGGCCAGGGCGGCCGCCGGCAGCATGATAGCGTAAAAGGTATACTGCAAGGCTTGCCGGGCGGCTTGCAAGGCCGGTCATTGTGGCTGCATGCGGCCCGGCTGCCCCTTCATTCTTTCTTGCTCATGGCCATTCCCCGCACCTTCATCATTCCCTTGATCGTCGCCTGTGCGCTGTTCATGGAACAGATGGATTCCACCGTCATCTCGACCTCGCTGCCGGCGCTGGCGCTGGACATGCACGTCGATCCGATTTCACTCAAGCTGGCGCTGACCTCCTATCTGGTCTCGCTGGCGGTCTTCATTCCGATTTCCGGGTGGATGGCCGACCGCTTCGGTTCGCTCACCATCTTCCGCGCGGCCATCTGCGTGTTCATGCTGGGCTCCGTCCTGTGCGGGGTGTCCTCGACCCTGCCGCACTTCGTCGCCGCCCGCTTCCTGCAGGGCATCGGCGGGGCCATGATGGTGCCGGTCGGACGCCTGGTGATCCTGCGCAGCGTGGAGAAGGTCAACCTGGTCAAGGCCTTGTCCTATCTCACCATCCCGGCCTTGTTCGGCCCGGTGCTGGGGCCGCCGCTGGGCGGTTTCATCACCACGTACTTCCACTGGCGCTGGATCTTCTTCATCAACATTCCCATCAGCATTCTCGGGCTCTATCTGGCCACGCGCTTCATTCCCGACCTCAAGGCCGAGCAGGTAGCCCGCCTGGACATCCTGGGTTTCATCCTCTCGGCACTGGGCTGCTCGCTGCTGATGATGGGCCTGGCCACCTCGGGCCGCCATCTGGTCGCGGGGGATATCTCGCTGGCCTGTGTGGTGGCGGGGGCACTGTTTCTGTGTGCCTATGTGTGGCATGCACGCCGCACCACGGCACCGCTGATCGATCTGGCATTGCTGAAGATTCCGACCTTGCGTGCCGGTGTGTTCGGCGGTTCGCTCTATCGCGTGGGCATCGGTGCCATTCCCTTCCTGCTGCCGCTGATGCTGCAACTGGGCTTTGGCTATACGCCTTTCCATTCGGGCCTGCTGACCTGTGCATCGGCCGCCGGTGCGATGTTCATGAAGACCATCGCCGCGCGCTTCCTGCGTCGCTACGGGTTCCGCCGCGTATTGCTGGTCAATGGCGCGCTGGGCGTGCTGGGGCTGTGGGCCATGGCCACCTTCACGCCGCAGACGCCTTACCTGCTGATGGTGATCATCCTGCTCATCGGTGGTTGCTTCCGGTCGTTGCAGTTCACCAGTCTCAATGCGATTTCCTATGCCGATGTCGACAAGGTTCGCCTGAGCCAGGCCACCAGCATGGCCAGCGTAGCGCAGCAATTGTCCATCGGCATGGGCGTGGTGCTGGCCGGGTTTGCACTGCAGATGTCCAATGAAATCCAGGGCCATGCCACGCTGGTGGCACAGGACTTCTGGCCGGCCTTCCTGGTAGTGGGCACGGTGGCCTCGCTGGCGCTGCTGATGCTGCGCCAGCTGCCGCCGAATGCCGGTGCCGAGATGGCGGGCCAGCAGGACAACAAGCCGGCCTGACGCACCCACGTCCGGCCACGGCACAACGAGGAGAAGCATGCAGCCCATGACGTACAAGTCCCTGTGGTTTCCGCTGGGCGCGGTCCTGATCTGGGCCGGCAATACCGTCATCAGCAAGATGTCGGCAGGGGTGATTGCGCCGGAGGATATCTCCTTCTACCGCTGGGTGCTGGCGGCGCTGCTGATGTCGCCCTTCCTGGCGCGCCCGACCTGGGCGGCGCGTGCGCAGATCCGTCCGCACCTGGGCAAGATACTGGTGCTGGCCCTGCTGGGCATGGTGTTGTTCCAGAGTCTGGCGTATTTCGCCGCGGCCACGGCCTCGGCCACCAGCATGGGCATCATCGCCTCGCTCATGCCGCTGCTCACGCTGGTACTGAGCATCAAGCTGCTCTCTGAGCCGCCGACGGTCGGCACCCTGGCCGGTGGCATCCTCTCGCTTTTCGGCCTGGCGGTGCTGATCGGGCGCGGCCATCCGCTGGCGCTGTTCGACCAGGGTGTGGTCACGGGTGACCTGCTCATGCTGCTGGCCACCATCGCCTATGGACTCTATGGCGTCATGCTGCGTCGCTGGGCGCTGCCGCTGCGTACCTGGCAACTGCTCTACATGCAGGTGCTGACGGCGGTGGTGCTGCTCTTTCCCGGTTACGTGCTGGGCCATCATTCGCCGATCACGCGCGATAACCTGCCTATCCTGCTGTATGCGGGGATTGCCGCTTCCATCCTCTCGCAGTTCCTGTGGATGCGCGGCGTGGCGTATCTGGGGGCCAGCCGCTGTGCCATTTTCGTGAACCTGATGCCGGTCTTCACTGTCATCATTGCAGTGCTGGCGCTGGGCGAGCAATTGCACGCCTACCACGCCATTGGTGGGCTCATCACGCTGGCCGGCGTGATCATGGCCCAGGTCTTCAAGCAGCGCCTGCGCTGGCGCGCCGGCTGATCTGACAAGAACAGGAAAGAGACATGATCGATCCCGCCATGATCGTCAATTGCACGGTCTACAAGAAGGGCAAGAAGCTGCGCGACATCAGCCTCGACGACATCAGCGACGTGCTGGAAGAGGAGGGCACATTCGTCTGGCTGGGCCTGTTGGAGCCCAATGTCGAACTGATGAACAAGATCAAGGAAGAATTCTGCCTGCACGAGCTGGCCGTGGAAGACGCCTACGCCGCGCACCAGCGCCCCAAGATCGAGGAATACGGCGACACCCTCTTCGTGGTGCTGCACACGGCCCAACTGGCCGGCGGCGAAGTGCTCTTCGGCGAGACTCACATTTTGACCGGTCCGCGCTTCGTGGTCACGGTGCGGCATGGCGCCTCGCGCAGCTATGCCAAGGTGCGCGAGCACTGCGAGATGCTGCCCGAGCGGCTCATGCGCGGCCCCAGCTTCGTGCTCTATTCCATCATGGACTTCGTGGTCGACAACTATCGTCCCATCATGGACGACCTTGAAACCAAGTTCAGCCAGTATGAGGAACAGCTCTTCAATCCCGGTGCCTTGAGCGGCAAGGCCTACCTGCAGGAGCTGTACCAGCTGAAGCGCCAGCTGATCCGCCTGCGCTCGGCCGCCACGCCGCTGCTGGACGTCTGTACGCAATTGCTGCGCTTCCATGAAGGGCTCATCACCAAGGAAGGCAAGGCTTATTTCCGCGACATCTACGACCACGTGGTGCGCTTCATCGATACCGGCGACCGCCTGCGCGAAATGGTGGAGTCGGCCGTGCAGATCAACCTGGCCCAGGTCACCATTCATCAGAACGAGATCGTCCAGACCCTGGCCGGCTGGGGTGCCATCCTGGCCATCCCGACCATGATCTTCAGCCTCTACGGCATGAACTTCGCGCACATGCCGGGACTGTCCTGGCAATGGAGCTTCCCGCTGGTACTGGGTGGCATCGTCACCGCCTGCACGCTGTTGTGGCGGCGGCTGCGCAAGGCGGGCTGGCTTTAACGGGGGCACGTTCCTGCTTCGCTTGTAAAGACTTCCTGCGGGTGCGGCAATATGCCGCACCCGCAGGCTCGTTTGCGTCGCTACACTGCGCACGCACTGCGCGCAGAGTGTGCATCCTGCCCACATGTGCAGGACTCGCGTTCTAAATGCGATTCATTTCTCTTGATAATTGCAACAAAGTTGCATTAGAATCCCGCCCTGACCGCGCAAGACGGTCTCTCCATCGCGGCCAGGCAGTCCACGCACCCAGCCGCAGCACAACGACATCACAAGGGAAAAGATGAAAATGACCGCACTGCGGGCGGCCGTGCTGGGCGCGCTCGCCATCGGCTACGGCCAGCAACCGGCCTGGAGCGCCGACGCCCTCACCATCACCGGCACCGACAGCGGCCTGGGCCAGGTGGTCGTCACCGGTACCAGCCAGCGCCAGCAGTATCGCCAGAGCACCACCTCCAGCGCCACCCGTACCGAAACGCCCCTGCAGGAACTGCCGCAGTCGGTGCAGGTAGTCTCGCGCCAGCTGATGGACGACCTCGGGGCCACGCGCCTGGATGACGTATTGCTCTACGTGAGTGGCGTGGCCAAGCAGAACAACTTCGGCGGGCTGTGGGACAACTATTCGATCCGCGGGTTTTCCGGCAGCGAGAATGGCGGCATGAACATCCTCTGGAATGGCTTCGCCTCCAATCGCGGCTACGCGCCGCCGCGCGATACCGCCAACGTGGAGAGCATCGATTTCCTCAAGGGGCCGGCGGCGGCGCTCTATGGCAACAGCGAACCGGGCGGCACCGTCAACGTGGTCACCAAGAAGCCGCAGTTCAAGGCGGCCCATTCCCTTGATCTGTCGGTGGACAGCCGCGGCGGCTATCGCAGCGCGGTGGACTCCACCGGGGCGCTCAACAGCGAAGTGGCCTACCGGCTCAATGCAGCCGTCGAGCACAAAAACAGCTTCCGCGACAACGTCAGTAGCGACCGCCAGTTCCTGGCACCGGCGTTCACCTGGGTGCTCAGTGAGCGTACCGTGCTGAACTATGAAGGCGAGTACCTGCGCCAGAAGGCGCCGCTGGATCGCGGCATCGTCGCCGTCAACGGCAATCCGGGCGTGCTGCCGGTCTCGCGCTTCCTGGGCGAGCCTGGTGATGGCGACATGACGATGCAGAACGCCAATCACCTGCTGACCCTGGAACATCGTCTCGACGACAACTGGCACCTGCGCACCGGTGTGTTCCACAAGGATGGCACGCTGGATGGCTATTCCACCGAAGCCTCGGCCCTGCAGGCCGACAACACCACCCTGCGCCGCCAGCGCCGCTACCGCGACTACAGCTGGCACGATACCGCGCTGCAGGCGGAACTGGGCGGCAAGCTGCACACCGGGGGCATACAGCATGAGGTCCTGGTGGGGACCGAAGTGGACTGGCTCACGCTGGATCAGCGCATGTTGCGCGTGAACCCGAGCGCTGCGGCCCCCTATGCCGTCAACATCTACGACCCGGTCTACGGCCAGGCGCAGCCCACCCCCACCCCCAACACCAATACCAGCGAACGCCAGATCAGTACCGCGCTCTATCTGCAGGACCAGATCAGCCTGAGCGAGCGCTGGAAGCTCCTGGCCGGCATACGTGCCGATGGCTTCCGTTCCACTCTGAACAACTGGCGCACCGGCACCACCACCCGCCAGGACAAGAGCGCCTATTCGCCACGCCTGGGCCTGACCTACCTCGTCACGCCCGCGTGGTCAGCCTACGTCAGCGCCAGCAAGTCCTTCCGCCCCAACAGCGGCAGCGATGCCAGCGGCAATGCCTTCAGCCCCGAAACCTCGCGTGCGGCCGAAGTCGGCCTGAAGTTCCAGAGCGAAGACCAGCGCAGCGGCGCCACCCTGGCCGTGTTCGACATCAGCAAGCAAAACGTGCTGACCACCGATCCGGCCAATCCATCCTTCTCGATAGCGGCCGGTGAAGTGCGCAGCAAGGGCGTGGAACTGGACGCCAATGCGCGCCTGGGCCACCACTGGCGGCTGACCGGCAACCTGGCCTATACCGACGCCTACGTCAGCAAGGACAACACCCTGACGGTCGGTTCGCGGCTGATCAACGTGCCGCGTGTATCGGGAAGTGTACTGGCAGTGTTTGAAGATGCGTCTGCAAGTGGCAGGCCCTACGGTATCGGTGGTGGCCTGAACTATGTGGGCAACCGTACCGGTGACCAGGCCGGCAGTTTCAAGCTGCCCGCTTACGTGACGGCGCGTGCTCTGGCCTACTGGCAGTTCACCCCCAAGATGAAGCTCTCGCTGGACCTGAACAATCTCTTCAACAAGCGTTACTACAGCAGCTCCTACAGCACTGTGTGGATCATGCCGGGCGAGGAACGTACCGCCACGCTGGCGCTGAACGTGAAGTTCTGAAGAGGCCCTGCTTGAAGCGTTATTCTCAGATGTCACGTCGGCGCGCCTTGCTGGCACTGCTGGTCGCCAGCCCGTGGCCGCAGGCATGGGCGCATGGCGATGAGGCGGCCAGCACCCATGCCCATGCCATCACCGGGAGCGACAGCGATGTCCTGACCGTGGTCGGGCCGTGGGAACTGACCGGGCTCGATCCCTCCCGCGCCGGGTACATGTTCGCCCGCATGGAAGTCGTGCAGACCCTGCTGGAGGTGGACGATGCCGGGCAGTTGCAGGCGGGGCTGGCGACGGCCTGGCAGGTCAGCGCCGATGGCCTGCAATGGCGCTTTGCGCTGGCCCGCGGACGGCGCTACCACGATGGGAGCGAAGTCACGCCCGCCAGCATCCTGGCCTGTCTGCAGCGCGCCGCTGTCCTGCCAGGTGTACTGCAACTGGCAGGCATCACGGCCATGACTGTGCAGCAAAGTGATCTGGTGGTGTCTCTGCGCCAGCCCTTCGGCCCGCTGCCTTATCTGCTCACGCATTACTCCACGCAGATCCTGGCGCCGGCCAGTTTCGATGCACGGGGCAAGGTAGTGGCCATCCTCGGCAGCGGCCCGTTCCGCATCAAGTCGATCAGCCTGCCGCAGCAGTTTGATGTCGAGCGGGTGGAGGGCGGGGCGGGCAGGGCGGTACGGCGTGCGCGCTACATCAGCGTTTCACGCGCGGAAACGCGTACGCTGCTGGTCCAGAGCGGCCAGGCCGATCTGGCCTTTTCGCTCGATCCGCCCAGCATCCGCGCGCTGCAGAATAGTCCGCATGCCGTGCTGCTGTCGGCCATGCTGCCGCGTACCACCATCCTCAAGCTCAACGCCGGCCATCCTTTTCTGGCCGATGTGCGGGTGCGCCGCGCCATCTCCCTGGGCATCGAGCGCGAGGGCATCGCCCGTGCCTTGCTGCGCGATGCCGACCTCGGTGCGACGCAACTGCTGCCGCCGTCGCTGGCACGCTGGCATGATGCCCGCCTGCCGCCGCTGCATACCGATCTCCGGCAGGCGCGCCGCCTGCTGGAAGAAGCCGGCTGGCGCCTCGGTGCCGATGGCGCCCGCTGGAAGGATGGCCAGAAGCTGCAACTGAGCCTGATCACCTTCGTCGATCGTCCCGAGCTGCCGCTCATCGCCACCGCCCTGCAGGAAGAAATGCGCCAGATCGGCATCGCCGTGCGCGTACAGATCGGCAATTCCAGCGACATCCCGGCCGGTCATCGCAGCGGCCAGTTGCAGATGGCGCTGGCCGCGCGCAACTACGGCAACCTGCCCGACCCGGTGGCCAGCCTCTTGCAGGACTTCGGCCCGCAAGGGGGCGACTGGGGTGCCATGGGCTGGCATGACGGGGAAGTCCCGGCCCTGCTGGCCCGGCTGGCGGCGCTCCCGAGCGGCGACGCCAACACCGGGCGAGCCGAGCGCGAGCGCATCGTGGCCGTCTTGCAGGCGCAGTTGCCGGTGATCCCGGTGCTGTGGTATCGCCAGACCTGTGCCGTCAGTGGTCGCCTGCGCGGCGCCAGCATCGATCCCTTCGAACGCAGTTATCGCATCGCTTCCCTGCAATGGACCTGACCCGCCTTCTGCTGCTGCCACCGGCCACGCGCCGGCAACTGGCCGGCGCCTTGAGCCAGCGCCTGCTGCAAGCCGCCCTGGTGGCCTTGCTGGTGGGCACGCTCTGTTTCTTCATGACACGCCTGCTGCCGGGCGACATGGCCTATCGCATCGCCGCCGGTCGTTACGGCTACGACATGGTGACCACCGAGGCGGCCCTGGCCGTGCGCGCCGAACTGGGCCTGGACCAACCCTGGTTCATGGCCTTGAGTCAATGGTGGAGTCGTCTGCTGCACCTGGACCTGGGGGTGTCTCAGGTGACGGCGCTGCCGGTGCTGGTGGAAATCGCGCATCAGCTGGGCCCCACGCTGCGCCTGTCCTTCCTGGCGATGGTGCTGTCGCTGCTGATCGGCCCGCCCCTCGGTGTGCTGGCCGGACTGCTTCCGGGTGGCTGGATCGATCGCGCCACGCTGGCAGTGTCGGTGTTGTTGCGGGCCTTGCCTTCCTTCCTGTTGGGCCTGGTGCTGGTCCTGCTGTTCTCGGTGCAGCTGGGCGCCTTGCCGGCGGCGGGGCATACCGACCACGGTGGCATTGTGTTGCCGGCGCTGACGCTGGCACTGGGGCTGGCGGCAGTGTCCTGCCGGGTGGCGCGCGATGCCATGGTGCAGGTGCGCGCCTCCGATTACTTCGCCTTCGCGCTGACCAAGGGACTCACGCCCGGGCAAGCCTTGCTGCGCCATGGCGTGCGCAATGTGGCCGCACCGGTCACGGCCTATCTGGGAGTGCAACTGGTGATGCTGGTCGAAGGGGTGGTGCTGGTGGAGACCATCTTCGCCTGGCCCGGCATCGGTCACGCCTTGGTGCATGCCATCTTCGGACGGGACGTGCCGATGATCCAGGGCACGGCGCTGATGCTGGGCCTGTTGTTCGTTCTCTTCAATGCGCTGGTCGATGCCGCCTGCGCCTTCATCGATCCGCGCCGCCGACCATGAATCTGTCTACCTCCGAATGGCCGCTGCAGCCGGGCACACGGCGCTGGCGACCCGCGCAGATCGCGGGCCTGTTGCTGCTGTTGTTGATTTTCCTGTTCGCCTGGCTGGGGCCGCTGCTCATCGATGCCGATCCGGCGCGCCAGCAATTGGCGCGCTTTCTTGAAGCGCCCAGCCTGGCCCATCCGCTGGGCTACGACCAGCTCGGTCGCGACATGCTGGCAAGACTGGCGCATGGCGCGCGGCTGTCGCTGGCGCTGGCGCTGCTGAGCGTGCTCTCGGCGGCGCTCCCCGGGGTACTCATCGGCTTGCTGGCGGCCTGGTGCGGCGGCTGGACCGAGCGTGTGCTCTCCGCCCTGGCCGATGCCGTGCTGGCCCTGCCGGGCCTGTTGCTGGTGTTGCTGCTGGCGGCCTTTGCTCCGGGCGGCTTCTGGCCTTTGTATGTGGGCATCTCGCTGGCCTTGTGGGTGGAATATTTCCGCGTGGTGCGCGCCGCCAGCCGCATCCTGCTGGCCAGTCCGCAGGTGGAAGCCTCGCGCCTGCTGGGATTCGGGGCCGTCTACATCATGCGCCGCCATCTGCTGCCGGCGCTGCTGCCACGGTTGTTGACGCTGATGCGCTTTGGCCTGGCGGGTGCGGTGCTGGCGATGTCGGCCTTGGGTTTCGTCGGCGTCGGGCTGCAGCCGCCCACGGCGGAACTGGGCGTGATGATGATCGAACTGCTGCCGTATTACCGCGAAGCACCCTGGCTGCTGGGCGGGCCGGTGCTGGTGCTGTTCCTCACCTTGCTGGGTTTGCTGTTGTCGTCAGGACAGAAGGAGCAGGAATGAACATTCTTTCCTCGAATGCGGCATTGCGGGTGCAGGACCTGTCGGTCTGGCACGGCCAGAGCGCGCTGGTACAGGGCATCGATTTCTCCATTGCGCGCGGTGGGGTGATGACGCTGCTGGGCGAGAGCGGTTCGGGCAAGTCGCTGCTGGCCCAGGCCATCATGGGCAATCTGCCGGCCAGCCTGCATGCCAGCGGCCGGATCGAGATCGATGGAGCGACCACCGAGGCCGCCGATGCCGCGTCACGCCGGCGCGGCTGGGGGCGGCGCGTGGCGCTGCTGCCGCAGGAGCCCTGGCTGGCGCTGGACCCGACCATGACAGTGGCGCATCAGGTGGCCGAGACCTATGAGCTGGTCAGCCGTCCCGCCGCCGACAGCCGCCACGAGAGCCTGCGCGGCGCGCGCCGCCAGGCCCGTACGCTGGCCGGGCAGGCCCTGGCCAGCCTGGGGCTGGAGGCAGCGGCCGATCATTACCCCTTCATGATCTCGGGCGGGATGGCCCAGCGCGTGGCATTCCTGGCCACCCACGCCGCGGGCGCGCCGCTGTTGATCATCGATGAGCCGACCAAGGGGCTGGATGCGGACCGGCGCGGCGAGGTGCTGGCCCTGTTGCAGAGGGCGCAGCAGCAGGGCATGAGTCTGCTGTGCATCACCCATGATGTGTGGCTGGCGCGCGCGCTGGGCGGCGAACTGGCGGTGATGCTGGAGGGGCGCATGGTCGAGCGCGGCCAGGCTGAAGCACTGCTGGCGCGGCCCGGGCACGCCTACACGCGTCGACTGCTGGCGGCTGATCCGGCGTGCTGGCCGCAACCGGCGGCGACCGTGTCCACGGCATCGGCTCCGGCCTCCTCCGTGCTCGTCGAGCTCAGCCAGGTGGCCAAGTCCTTCGGTGAGCAGCCTTTGTTCAGCGGCATCAGTGCACGTCTGCGTGCCGGGGAAATCGTCGCCGTCAGCGGCCCCAGCGGCGTTGGCAAGACCACTTTCGGCAATATCGTGCTGGGCCTGCTGCGGCCCGATGCCGGACAGGTCACGCGGGCGGCCGGTCTGGCGCGCACCGCCTTCCAGAAGATCTATCAGGACCCGGCGGCGGCCTTTGCGCCCACCGTCACGCTGCGTCAGTCGTTGCGCGATCTGGTGCGCCTGCATGGACTGGACTGGCAGCCTCTGGAGGATCTGCTGGCGCGCATGCGGCTCTGTCCCAGTCTGCTGGAGCGCCTGCCGCGCCAGGTCTCGGGCGGTGAGTTGCAGCGCATTGCGCTGGCGCGCGTGCTACTGATGCGTCCGGCCCTGATCTTTGCGGATGAACCGACTTCGCGCCTGGACCCGCTGACCCAGCAGGAGGTCATCGCACTGCTGGTGGAGCAGGCCAGGGAGGCGGGTAGCGCCGTGCTGCTGGTGACGCATGATGCCCAGATCGTGCGCTGCGTGGCAGACCGGCGCCTGCTGCTGGGGCCACCGCCCTAGGGCCTGTTCAGGCGCTGCCTTGCCGGTCGTCGTCGTGCTGCGGGTAAGTCGTCTCCTTCTGGCTGCCCAGCAGCACATTGGTCCATTTCCCCTGGGCTGAGCTGGCCCCTTCCGGCAGGAGCATGTAGGACAGGCTCTGCAGGCCGCAATACTGTTCCAGATAATCGCGCGCGTGCGCCATGCGCTCGCGCAGTTGCGTGATGCTGTCCTTGCCGCCGGGCCGCATCGGCAGGAATTCGAAGAGCACTTCCGGATGCAGGAATTCGGTGAGGTGCTGGACGACCTGCTCGACATCGGGCGCCTCGCTGCTGAATTCGTGATGGGCCGGGGCCGCTTCGTCACGCAGCTGGTAGCGGATCAGGCAGCGCATCTTCACCTCCGCCCCGGGTGTTCGGGGATCATCGTCAGGCGCGGATAGTCGTGCTGGATCGCACGGTCGCGACCCTGTTCCTTGGCGCGGTAGAGGGCAGCGTCGGCGGTGTCGATCAGTTCGCGGGCATCGACCTGTGCACCCTTGCCGCTGGCCAGGCTGGCGACTCCTACGCTGATGGTGACGTGTCCCACCGAGCTGCCTTCATGCGGGATGTCGAGGGCGCGCACGGCCTGTACCAGCCGGTTGGAAATGGCATGGGCGCTGGCAGCGTTGCAGTTGGGCAGGATCAGCGCAAATTCCTCGCCGCCATAGCGTGCCACGATGTCGCCCTGGCGACGTGCCACGCTGTTGAGGGCAGCCGCCACCTGCTTGAGACAGATGTCGCCGGCAGCATGACCATAGGTATCGTTGTAGCGCTTGAAGTGGTCCACATCCACCATGATCAGCGAGAGCGACTCGCCGGAACGGTTCAGTCGCGCCAGTTCAGCGGTGAGCGCCGCATCGAAGTAGCGGCGGTTGAAGACGTCGGTCAGGCCGTCCTTCTGCGACTGCGCTTCCAGGGTGCGATAGAGCCTTTCCAGTTCGGTCCGGGCGGTGATGGCTTCGAGCTCGGCATTTTCGCGTCCGGCCACCTGCGCCACCAGGCGGTTGCCGCCATAGCCGATGACGATGAGCAGAAGCAGCACCGCGATGCCGCGGATCCACACGCGCCGTGTCCAGTCTTCCAGGACGTCGTCCTTGGCCAGCGCCACGGCGACGAACAGGGGATACAGGCTGCAATGCTGGAAACTGGTCAGGCGCACGATATCGTCACGCGGCGAGCGCATCTCAAAGCTGCCTTCTTCGGCCCGGCTGAGGTATCGGGTCACCAGCACGGACTTGGAGATGTCCAGGCCAATGGAATAACTCAGCAGCGGCTGACGATAGATCACGGTGCCTTCGTTGAGGCCGAACAGGATGGCGCCGTCGCGGCCGATGGCGAACTGTTCGTAGTAGCGCTGGAAGTGGCTGAGGTCGACATCGGCCACCACCACCCCGGCAAAGCTGCCGTCGGTGTGGTTCACGCGCCGGCTCATGGTCACGATCCACTGGCCGTTGGTGCGGCTGCGCATGGGCTTGCCGATGTAGGCCTGGTCGGTGCGCAGGCGCTGGTGATGCAGGAAGTAATCGTCCTGGATGTAGCGGTGTTCCAGAGTGGCCTGCGAGGTACCGATGGCCAGGCCCGTTTCGTCATACACCATCAGACTGGCCAGCTGCGGTACGGCCGCCACCGAGGCCACCATGAAATCATGGGTACGCTGGCGCCCGGCCACGCCGGGACCGTCATATTCCATATGCTCCTGGATGCCTTGCAGGACCACGTCGATTTCCTTGAAGGACTGGTCGGCATGCTGGGTCATGGCCAGTGCCATGTTGGAGGCATTGCGGATGGCCTCGTCGGTGGCCACCTCATAGGCACGCCAGGCCGACCACGCCTCCAGCAGCAGGATGACGAGACAGACCACGACCACGAACAGCTTGGCTGTTCTGGATGCGCGCTGGATTCTGTGTTCTGGCATGTTGTCGCTTTCCCCCGGAAACGGCTTTACCCCCCGGCGCCCTGTTGCCTGTCTGCATTGTTGTTCAGGCTGTTGGGCGCGTCTATCAGGGATGTCCTGAACTTGTATCGAGATTAACAGATTCCCCTGATGCAAGGGCGAGCCGCCGTTGCCTGTACCCCTCAGTCGTAGCGGCGGCTGAACAGGATGTTCAGGCCATTGATGGTGCCGGCCCGCGCCACCACCGACCAGCGTCGCGAGATCTGCCAGGTGGCCTTGGCTACGCTGGCCGCGCCCTGCAGGCTCTGCTCGTAGCCCAGCGTGATCTTCTGGGTGATGGCCTTGCCCAGGTTGACCACCTGGTCATCGGTCAGCCCCGATTCGCTGGAACCGATGCTGAACTGGTCCAGCCCGATATCCTTGGCGATGCGCTTGCCGCCCATGTTGCCCACCAGCGCCAGGGCCTGGCTGCTGGCGGTACGCTGGCCGATGCTGGAACTGTCGGTGCCGTGACCGAACATCATCCAGGACAGTTTTTCGTCATCCGGCACATTGGGTTCGGACACCAGTTGCACGCGTGGCTGGTTGACGTTGCCGGTCACCGAGACCCCGGCTTCGACATCCTGGTTGCGGCGCATGGCCAGGATGTTGATGTTGGGATTGGCGATCGGGCCCTGGAAGTTGATGATGCCGCGCTCGATATTGAGTTTGGTGCCAAAAGCTTCATAGCTGCCCTCGGCCACGTTGATGGTGCCCGTGGCGCGCAGCGGGGAGAGCGGTTCGCTACGAACATTCATATCACCCCGCAAACGCAGGTCGGCGCCGCTGCCACGGAAGCGGAAGTCGTTGCCCAGATCGAGCGCCAGGTTGATGACGGGGGCGAACTTGCTGGCCGGTTTCTCGGTGGCCGCTTCCAGTTTCTGTTGTGACGAGGCGGCTGCACCGACGCGGTTCTTGCCGCTGCGGCTGACGATGACCACGTCATCGCCCAGCTTGGGCGCGCTGCTCTTGGGCAGGTCGAAGAGGGCACGGTCGACGGTGAACTTGCCATCAACCCGCAACTGTTCGTTGACGTTGCTGATCTTGCCTTCGCCGGAGAGCATCAGCTGGCGGTCGGGGCTGGCGAACAGTTCCAGATGGTCGGCGGTGAGGGTGGCGTTGAGGTCGGGATTATCCGCACCCAGCTGGACCTTGCCACCGGCGCGCAGGGTGCCGCGTCCGCCGTGGAACTCGATCTGACGCAGATCGATCACGTTGCTGTCCATGACGATACGCACGATGCCATCCTTCAACTGGATACCCTGGTCGAATTCGGTCACGGCCAGGTTGTCGCCATTGATGGCGCCCGACAGGCGCGGCTGGGCGAGCGTGCCGCCGGCGTTGAGGGTGGCGGCCAGCTTGCCGTTGAGGCTCACTTGCGGGCCGATCAGGTCGCCCACGCGCTTGAGTTCCGGTACATCGAGGCTGGCCCTGAGGTTCAGCGGCGATTCGGGCGCGAGGGCCAGCAGTGCATCCACACGACGCAGGCCGACCTCGCCACCCAGCTCCAGTGTACCGATGCGCGCGGCGTTGACGCGCCCGGTGACATTCATGCGTTCGCCCTGGAACTGGCCGCGGAGCTGCAGTTCGGACAGGCCCAGCGCCGCTTCGCCCACGCTGGTGGTGACCCGCAGATCGCCCGACTTGCGCGCGATCTGCAGGTAGCCGCTGGCAGTCTCGGCCAGGCTGAAGTCCCAGTCGCTGTCCAGCACCAGGTCGGTCTTGACGGGCGGCGGCGTCCCGGTGAACTGCTGCACCAGTTCAAGTACCCGGCCCACATCCAGCGCGCGCACCTGTCCCGCCGAAGCCAGTCGGCCCTGGTGGTAGGACAGGCGCTTCAGTTCCAGCGCGCTGTGGTCGATCTCGATGCGGGTGCTGCCGGTCTCGATGTCGTCGGCCGACGCGTCCAGTGTGAGCGGGCTGGTCAGGGCGATGCGCGGCAGGCCCTGGTTGCTGAACTGGTCCAGGCTGCCGGCCCAGCCATAGTTGCCACGGGTCTTTTCGGTGAGCTTGCCGTGCGCGGCCAGGTTCAGGTCCAGCGGCTGGTCGGCCAGCTTGCCCCTGGCCTGCATGGACAGGGTGTGGCTGGCATAGGTGCCATCCAGTTTCAGGGCCAGGCGTGCCAGTTCGGCGTGCGGACCGCTGTAGCCGTCGCCTTCGATGCTCAGGGACAGGCGGTTGTCGGGCGAGGCCACACCGGCAGCCAGGTTGCTGTGCAATTCGCTCTGGCCGGTCAGGTGATGCAGCTTGTGCGCACCGAAGGCCAGCTGCTCGGCCTGCAGGCTGGCCAGCAGGTTGGGGCGCTCGCGCGTGCCGGTGAGGATGCCATCCACCCGCAACAGGCCGGCCAGTCCATAGCCCAGCCGCGCGAGCTGCGGCGCATCGACCTTGAGCCTGAGCTTGTCGCGGGCGGCACCGAAGCTGCCGTCCAGGTCCAGCGTATTGCCGGCGATCTGCACATTGGCGTGGCTGGGCATCAGGCGCATGCCGGCCAGGTTGATGTCGCCCTGGCCGCGCATGGGCAGGGCATCGTAAGTACTGTCGTGGATGCGGAAACCCAGCTTGAGCTTCAGTTCCGGAGAGAGCGCACCGGCGGCGTCGAAGTCCATGTTGATGCGCGCCGGGATGGGCTTGGAGGTGGTCGCGGCAACGCGCTTGCGGCCCTTGCCGGAGGTGGTCGGGGGCGGCCTCACCGCCTGCAGCACGGCGGTCGGATCGAAGTCCACCAGCCGGCCCTTGAAGGCGTAATCCATTGCATTGGCGGTCTGCAGGGTACCGGAGGTCTCCAGGCGCGATTTGCCGGCGCTCAGCGAGGCGTCGCGCAGTTGTATTTGATCCTTGCCGATGAGGCTGTCCACATGTAGCTTCAGGGTGCTGTCCTGCAGGGTCAGCAGGAGTTGCTGCGCGTCGGGCGCAAGCGTGACATCCACCGGCCCGGAAAGCCGGGTTGGCCGCACCTGGTGATGCAGCTGGTTCAGGTCCAGGTCGCTCACGCGCAGCTTGAACTGTCCCGCCATGGGCTCAGCCTTGCCGGGCTCGCTGCTGCCGGGCCGAAACTGCCCGCTGCCTTCGATGCGTGCGTGCTGCGGCAGGCGGATCTCCAGCCGCGACAGGGTTTGTTGCTGCAGGTCCAGCTTCAGGTCGGCGCTGGCCGAGAGCAACGGCAAGCGTTGCTGGTCCAGGCTGCCGGGGCGGGCATTGTCGATCTCCACACGGCCCGCCACCTGCAAGGGAGCGTCGGCGGCCAACCCGGCAGGTGGTGCCAGGTCGGCACGCAGGTTCAGGTCGGCGGCGGGCGCTGCGGCGTTGAAGGCTTGCGGATTGAGGTGCTGCAGGTCCACCCTGGCACGCTTGAGCGGGACACTGGCAAAGGGCGTGGCGACGATGTCGGCATTACCCTTGAGCTTGTCGCCGCCCGCCGTGAGCGCGATGCCCAGTTCCTGCAGCGAGCCCGACAATTGCGCGTTGAGCTGGTATAGCTCCTTGTTCTCGCCGTACTGGTAGGCCCCGGCCAGTTCCAGCCCGCCACCGATGGCAAACGGCCGCTTGCCGTTCAGATGCAGCAAGGCAGTGGCGTCGCCGAAGGCGGTGTTGAGGCTGTCCAGCACCAGCGTATGTTGCACGCCGTCGGAGTTGCCATGCAGCTTGAGCTTGGCGAGTTCGGTGGTGGAAGTCCCCTGGATCAGTTTGAGGCTGGCCACGCTGATCTCGTGGATCTCCAGCGCCAGCGGGATCTCCAGCGAGGCCGGCAGGGTGCTCGGTTCGGAGGGCGAGGGTTGCTGGTTCAACTGCACGTTGCCCACGCGCAGGTAATCGAGGTTGAACTTGCGGCGCAACAGCGCCAGGTGCCAGCGCGCGTCGACGCTGTCGATGTCGAGGATGCGCTTCTCATCCTGGTAATGCAGGTCGCGCAGGCGCAGGCCGTCGGCGACCGTGCCGCCCAGCAACTGGCCGGAAAGCTTGCCGTCCAGGGCCTTGACGGCGGTGTCCCAGAGCAGCCGCGCACCGCTTTCGGTATGGGTGGCCAACAGGGCGGCAGCGGCAACGGCCAGCACCAGCGCGGCCACGCTGCCGCCGCTCCACGCGGCGATGCGACGGCCGCTGCGGGCGCGACGACGCGGCGGCGGTGTGGCGGGGGCTTGTTGCGGATCGTGTTGCGGTTCGCTCATGCTGGGTGGTGATTCGAATTCAGTTCATCGGGAGGTGGGCGCGCTGCCGGTCCGGCGCTAGAACGCGATGCCCAGCGAAACGTGCGGCCGGATCTGGTGCTTCTGGATGCCATAGGCCAGGTCCAGGTTGAGCGTGCCGACCGGACTGCGCCAGCGCGCACCGGTACCGACCCCGTGATAGAAGGTCTTGTTGTTCCAGTTGTCGGCGGCTGCGCCCACGTCATAGAAGACCGCCGCCCCCCAGTTCTCGCTGAACCAGCGCTGGTACTCCGAGCTGCCCACGGCCAGGTACTTGGTCGGATAGACGGTACCGTTCTGCTCGTTGCCGATGCTCTGGTAGCTGTAGCCGCGCACCGAATCGTTGCCGCCGGTGCGAAACAGCAGCGAGGGCGGCACCGCTCCGGCACTGCCCGCCGTGAAGACCCCGCCCAGTTCTGCGCGCAGCACCACGATGTCGCGCTTGCCGACCGGCACGAACTGCTTGAAGCGGCCATACAGGCGCGAGAAGCTCTGGTCGGTCAGCAAGCCCTTGAGGGCGAAACCGGCTTCCAGGGTCAGCAGGTTGCCCTTGCGCGGGAAGATCGGGTCATCCACGTTGCGGCGCGACCAGGCAAAGCCCGGCACCAGCGCGCGGTGCTTGCCGGGCGTGACGATGGTGTTGGCGGGCAGGGTGCTGCCGTCTTCCTGGCTGAGCTCGTCGCGGTAATAGGTCAGCGAGTAGGTGGTGTCGTAGTTCTCGCTGTTGCGCGCGCGCTTGAACCCGACCTGCTGGCTGCGCAGATCGATGCCTTCCAACTTGGTCCGGTCGTAGGAGGTATTGAGGCTGTTGACGAAGGCCTTGTCGTCCGGCGGCATGGCCAGCGACAGCACGCCGTACTGGCGCTTCTGCTCCAGCCGCAACTGACTGTCGAAGACGTAGGCCTTGTTGAACACGTTGTAGTGCGAGTAGCGGCCCTCGACCTGGGCGCCGGTATCGGTGCTGTAGCCCACGCCGGCGCGGATGCGCTGGGTCGGGAACTCGGTGACCTGTACCTTCACCGGGGTCTGGTCGGGATGCGCGGGATCGTCATCGATGGCCACGATGGCATTGGAAAAATACGGCGTGTTCTGGATCTGCCGTTGCAGGGCCAGCAGGCGGTTGACGTCATAGGATTCGCCCACGATGAGCGGATTGACGTGGCGGATGATGCTTTCCGGGTAGCGCCGGGTGCCGGTGATCTGCACAGGCCCCAGCGTGAAGGCCGGACCGCTGTCATAGCGCACGGCCAGCTCGGCCTGGTGCTCGTCGGGATCGATACGCGCCTCGGAGCTGGCGATGCGGGCAGCGGCGTACTTCTTCTGCTGCAGTTTTTCCAGGCCGGCGTTCTTGGCGCGGTCCCAGTCTTCCTGGCGGAAGGGCTGGCCGACCGGCAGCGCCCAGTCTGCGCGGATACGCGCCACGGTGGCCTGGTCCTCGCGCGCGGCCACGCCGGTGACGCCGATGTCGGTCGCACTGATGGCGGTGCGCGGACCGGGGTCTACGCTGATGGTGATGCGGCGTACCGCCTTCTTGCCCTCCGCGCCGGCATCGTCCTGCTGGCTGACCTTGGTGACGGGCGTGAAGTAACCCTCGGTGGAGGTCAGCTCACGCACCTGGTCGGCGGCGGTATCCATCATGAACTTGAGCTGCTCGTCGCTGATGTCGTCGCGGTCCTGGTAGCGCGAGAGGTCCAGGAAATCCTTGAGCAGCGACTGCACCGGCCGTGGGGCGTCGATCTGTACCTTGTAGGCGGCGTGGGCGGTATCGGCGGCGCACCAGAGGAAGGCGATGGCCAGACTGCGGGTCCAAGTCATTGATTCACTGCATCATCGGTTGTCGGTTGAGGCGGCCTGACGCGCCGCAAGGCAAGTCGGGTAGGATGAGGGCTGGCGGCATGCCACCCAGGCCTGACCTTTGCGCAGTGCGGATAGTTCCTGGCCGTGCAGGCGGCGCAAGCTTCATTTTCGGCTCGCCCTGCATGTCATCCTGTGACACGGTGCCATGCACGCCGCTTGCTGTATTGCCGGTGCAAGCCCCGGAGGGCCTGCCCGCCTGTTCATCCCGCTATTGTAATGCCCCGGCAGTGGTTGTCGTACGGGCAATCTGGCAGTTCATCGAAGGAGAATCCTGTGAGCAGTACCAGTAGTGTGAGCTTTGATGCGTATTCGGAAAAGGCGACTTGCGAGCGCCTGTTGTGGGTGCATCGCTGGACCGACAAGCTGTTGAGCTTTCGCACCACGCGCCCGGCCGGCTACGGTTTCACGGCCGGGCAGTTTGCGCGCCTGGGCCTGGAGATCGATGGCGAGGTGGTCTCGCGTGCCTATTCGATCACCTCGGCCGAAGGGGACGATTACCTGGAGTACTACGCCATCATCGTCCCGGAAGGAAAATTCACTTCACGCCTGAACCAGCTTCAGCCGGGCGATGCCGTCTGGGTCGAAAAGCTCAGTTACGGCTTCATGACTGCCGATCGTTTCGCCGATGGTCGCCAGTTGTGGATGCTGGCCACCGGTACCGGCCTGGGGCCATATGTCTCGATCCTGCAGCAGCCCGAGGTGTGGCAGCGATTCGAGGATTTGATCGTGGTCCACGGTGTACGCCAGCGCGAGGAACTGGCCTATACCGAAACCTTCGCCCGCTTGCAGCAGCAAGCCCGCGAGCAGGACTGGCCGGCGCGCCTGCATCGGCTGTGCTGCGTCACGCGCGAGGCCGACCTGCCGGTCGCCCCAGGCTGGCTGGGCGGGCGCATCACGACTCTGCTCCGGGACGGCCGGCTGGAACAGGCCAGCGGTCTGGCCCTGAGCCCCGAGCACAGCCGCGTGATGGCCTGTGGCAATCCGGACATGGTCACCGAGGTGCGCGAGTTGCTGCGGGAACGCGGCATGACGCCGCTGCGGCGTACCGGTGGCGGGCAGTTCGTGACCGAGGATTACTGGTGATGCAGGAGGCGCCCCGGTGCAAGCCCTTGAGGCGTCAGCCGGACAAAGCCAGGACGCTGCGATGCAGCTTGGGCGTACCTGGGCTTGATGGTGCGTGTTGGTGAGGAGCGATGAGAATTCCGTGGGAACCTCACACGATATCGAGCCAGGTCACAAATATTTTTTAGATATCTTCACTAAAAGCTTGGGATCGAATATTTTCTATTGACACCTCGAAATAATTCGATTTTTTGTGGGAATAACGCACTTTCCTTTCTATTTTCTTCAGATTTTCTCTATCTCCTAACGATGGAAGTTTTCGCGATGCCGTAGTGGCATCGTCCGACATGGGGAGCCGACATCGATGCAGACAAATCGAGGGCGCCAGCCGAGGCAATACAAAGGCGATATATGGGAGGATGAACGCGGGCAATGATGTCGCGGAGTCGCCACCTGTCAGTCAATTGAACCATTTGGGGGTAGCATGAATTTGAAGAAAGTCCTGCACGTTGCCATAGCCGATGATCATCCCATCGTGTTGGGCGCGCTTCGGGGTGAGCTGGCGCGCCTGCCGGAAATCCGTATCGACCTGGAAGTCGAGAATGGCGAAGCCCTGATCAACGCGCTCAAGCGTTCGCCCTGCGAGATCGTCATCACCGACTTCGCCATGCCGGCCGATGACAGCGACGAGTCCGATGGCTTCGCGCTGGTCAAGCGCCTCAAGACCGAGCATCCGTCGACCAAGGTGATCGTCTACACCGCCATGAACAATGGTGCGGTCATCCGGCGCCTGTATCGCATGGGCGTGTTTGCCGTCATCAACAAGCGCGAGAAGACCGACGAGCTGATCAATGCCTGCCTGGCCACCCAGAGCAGCAAGCAGCTGTATTTCCCGGTCTCGCTGCGCGGCGAGCTGGAGATGAGCTGGGCCCAGGGCGAGGGCTTCGGCCTGGTGCGCGAGCTGACCCAGAGCGAGCTGGAAGTGGTGCGTCTGTTCGTCGAGGGGCAGTCTTTGGGGGAAATCTGCGTGCGCCTTTCGCGCACGCCCAGCACCATCAGCACTCACAAGAACAATGCCATGCGCAAGCTGGGATTGAGTACGGATGCGGAGCTGATCAAGTATGCGTATTCGACGGGGATGATCAACTGACGCAGGAAAGTGCCCGGCACCGCATTGGTGCCGGCCTTGTCGGGGAGGGGAGCAGAGGAGGTAAGGCGGCGCGCCCCGCCAAAACAAAAAGCCCGGTCACCAGGACCGGGCTTTTTGCTTGAATTTGTGGGGTGGCTGATGGGACTCGAACCCACGACGACAGGAATCACAATCCTGGACTCTACCAACTGAGCTACAGCCACCGTCGACTGTCAGACAGACTCGCGTCCGTCATCAAGTAAGCAAAAGATTATACAAACACTTGAAGGGAATGGCAACACAATTTCCATGCAAATTGGCAATTCCCCTGAAATTCCTTCCTCACCCAGCCAGGATCTGCTTCACCCACCGGCTTGTGGCAGCAAGGCCCGTACCGGGGGATCGAGCTTGAGCAGCCCCCGGAAGGCCTGTTCCAGCGTCGTGCCGCTGGCCGTGGTGAAGCCGGCCAGCGAGCCGGTGGCGGCCCGGGTCTGCAAGCCCTCGGTCTGTAGCAGGCGTTGCAGTTGCCGGGTGACGGCCTGGCCGGTATCGATGATCTCCGGGACCTCACCGATCAGGCGTTTGCATACGCTCTCGATGGCCGGGCGCACGAAGGGGTAGTGGGTGCAGCCCAGTACCAGCGTATCGGCGCCCTGCTCCAGGAGGGGTGCCAGATAGCGCTCCAGCAGTTGCACCGTCGCTGGCGAGAACAGTTCACCTTTCTCGATCAGGTCCACCAGGCCCACGCAGGCCTGGGGCAGGTAACGCACCTGATACTGCGCCTGCATCTGCTGCTGCAACAAGGCAAAGCGCGTGCTGGCCAGCGTGCTGCGCGTGGCCAGCACGCCGACGGTGCCGCTGCGGGTTTGCTGGGCAGCCGGTTTGAGGCCGGGCTCGATGCCCACCACGATCAGTTGCGGCCAGTGCGCGCGGATGGCCTGGATGGCGGCGGCGGTGGCGGTATTGCAGGCCACCACCAGGGCCTTCACGCCTTGCTCCAGCAGGAAGGAGGCGATGGCCAGGGAGCGCTCCACGATTTGCGCTTCGGTCTTGTCGCCATAGGGCGCATAGCCGGAGTCGGCAAAGTAGAGCAATTGTTCGCGCGGCAGGGCGGCGTGGATGTGACGCAGCACCGACAGGCCGCCGATGCCGGAATCGAAAATGCCGACCGCGGCATCAGCTGCGGTCGGCATTGCGGTAGTGCTGTCAGACCCTGCGGCAGAAGGCACGCTGACCTGCTTGACGGCTTCATTCATGGTGCTGCGCGCGCTCCTGCTGCGAGGCTTGCCTGAGTTTGATCAGGCCGTGGTGACGGGGATCTTGGAAAGCGACACGCTCTGGGCGATCTTTTCCTTCCATTCGGCCGGCCCGGTGTTGTGCACCGAGATGCCGTTGGCGTCCACGGCCACCGTCACCGGCATGTCCTTGACGTCGAACTCGTAGATCGCTTCCATGCCCAGGTCGGCAAAACCCAGCACCTTGGCCGACTTGATCGCCTTGGAGACCAGGTAAGCCGAACCACCCACGGCCATCAGGTAGGCCGACTTGTGCTTCTTGATCGCCTCGATGGCAGCCGGGCCGCGCTCGGACTTGCCGATCATGGAGATCAGACCGGTCTGCTCCAGCATCATGTCGGTGAACTTGTCCATGCGGGTGGCGGTGGTCGGGCCAGCCGGACCCACCACTTCGTCGCGTACCGGATCGACCGGGCCGACGTAGTAGATCACGCGGTTGGTGAAGTCCACCGGCAGCTTCTCGCCCTTGGCCAGCATGTCCTGGATGCGCTTGTGGGCGGCATCGCGGCCGGTCAGCATCTTGCCGTTCAACAGCAGGGTCTGGCCCGGCTTCCAGGAGGCGACTTCTTCCTTGGTCAGGGTGTCCAGATTGACGCGCTGGGACTTCTCGGTGTCGGCTACCCAGTGCACTTCAGGCCAGTCCGACAGCGACGGCGGTTCCATGTAGGCCGGGCCGGAGCCATCCAGCACGAAGTGGCCGTGGCGGGTCGCGGCACAGTTGGGGATCATGGCCACGGGCTTGGAGGCCGCATGGGTCGGGTGCATCATGATCTTCACATCCAGCACGGTGGTCAGGCCGCCCAGGCCCTGTGCGCCGATGCCCAGTGCGTTGACCTTCTCATAGAGCTCGATACGCAGTTCTTCGGTCTTGTTCTGCGGGCCGCGCTTCAAGAGCTCGTACATGTCGATGTCTTCCATCAGCACTTCCTTGGCCATCAGCATGGCCTTCTCGGCGGTGCCGCCGATGCCGATACCCAGCATGCCCGGCGGGCACCAGCCGGCACCCATGGTCGGGACCGTCTTCAGGACCCAGTCCACCAGGTTGTCGGAGGGATTCAACATGACGAACTTGGTCTTGTTCTCGGAGCCGCCGCCCTTGGCCGCGATCTGCACGTCCACGGTGTTGCCGGGCACCAGTTCCATGTGGATCACGGCCGGGGTGTTGTCCTTGGTGTTCTTGCGCTCGAACTGCGGGTCGGCCACGATGGAGGCGCGCAGCACGTTGTCCGGGTGCGAGTAGCCGCGACGCACGCCTTCGTTGACGGCGTCGGCGATCGAGCCCGAGAAGCCTTCGAAGCGCACGCCCATGCCGATCTTCAGGAAGACATTGACGATGCCGGTATCCTGACAGATCGGGCGCTTGCCCTCGGCGCACATGCGCGAGTTGGTCAGGATCTGTGCGATGGCATCCTTGGCGGCCGGGCTTTGCTCGGTCTCGTAGGCGCGGGCCAGATGCTGGATATAGTCGGCCGGATGGTAGTAGCTGATGTACTGCAGCGCGGCGGCGACGGATTCGATGAGATCGTCTTGCTTGATGATGGTCATGGCTGGTTCTCTCGGTTTGGATGAGGCAAAGTCAGTGCGGCTTGTCGGACGATTCGGTCGGATGCACCATCAGCCGGTCGCAATATGCGATGGCCATGGCCGACAAGAGGAAGGCGATATGGATGCCGGTCTGGGCGATGAGCGTCTTGGCATCATACAGATTGGCGTTGATGAAGGTTTTGAGCAGGTGGATCGACGAGATCCCGATGATGGCCGTGGCCAGCTTGACCTTCAGGACAGAAGCATTCACATGCGAGAGCCACTCGGGCTGGTCCGGATGGCCTTCCAGGTTCATGCGGGAGACGAAAGTTTCATATCCGCCCACGATCACCATGATCAGCAGGTTGGAAATCATCACCACGTCGATCAGCGCCAGCACCACCAGCATGATGGTTTGTTCATTGAGCTTTTCCGGGCGGATGGCGCCGGGAATGGCCACGGCGTCCAGGATGTGAGCCAGCGAACTGGCACTGCCCATGGCCGCACCGATCAGGTCCACCAGCTCGACCCAGAAGTGATAGACGTAGACGCACTGCGCCAGGATCAGCCCCAGATAGAGCGGCAGTTGCAGCCAGCGGCTCATGAAAATCAGGTTGGGCAGGATGCCGATCTTGCGGGGAGGCTGGGGCGACGAGTTTTTCATGGGTCTGGGCTACGCGTGATTCTGGCGATGGTGGCGATATCCGAGGAGGGCGCCGACTGCGGAGGACCAGCGCGGCTTCGGATTTGGGGCCGTATTCTACACGCCCTTCGCCCATTTCCGGGGACCCGCCTCGCAAGCGCCGTGGACAGTGCCTGCGGGAAACATCGACCTGTGCCAGAATGCCAATATGTTGTCTTGAACATCAGAGAACATTGCAGCGATATGAAGGTCTGCGTCCATGGAGCCAGCGCACTACTGTGCCGCTCCGACGCCTACCAAGGCGCCGTCATCGCCGGTCAGCCCTGATGCAAGCGGCTTCCCGCCCCGATGGGTGCTGCTTGTGTAAGGACTGAGTAAGTGAAACGGCCTATGTTTTGCGGAAAGCAAAAACAAACCTTTTGGAGACTACCGTGGCAGACATCGAGACATTCAAGCAAGAGAACCGCGTATTCGCACCGCCGGCCGAGCTGGTCAAGCACGCCGCCATTTCGGGCATGGACGCCTACCAGGCCCTGAACGCCGAATTCGAAAAAGACTACGAAGGCACCTGGGCCAAACTGGCCAAGGACAACCTCCAATGGCACAAGCCCTTCACGCAGACCCTGGATGAATCCAACGCCCCGTTCTACAAGTGGTTCGCCGATGGCCAGGTGAACGTTTCGTACAACTGCCTGGACGTCAACCTGGACAACGGCAATGCCGACAAGACTGCGGTCATCTTCGAATCCGACGACGGCAAGGTCACCCGCGTGTCCTATCGCGAACTGCACCAGAAGGTCTGCCAGTTCGCCAACGGCCTCAAATCGCTGGGCATCAGGAAGGGTGACCGCGTGGTCATCTACATGCCCATGTCGGTTGAGGGCGTAGCCGCCATGCAGGCGTGTGCGCGCATCGGTGCGACGCACTCGGTGGTCTTTGGCGGCTTCTCCGCCAAATCCCTGCACGAGCGCGTCATCGACGCTGGCGCCGTGGCCGTGCTGACCGCGGATTACCAGGTGCGTGGCGGCAAGCAGCTGCCCTTGAAATCCATCGTCGATGAAGCCTTGGCCATGGGCGGCTGCGACACCCTGAAGCACGTGGTCGTCTACAAGCGCGCCGGTGCCGAGATCAACTGGGTCGAAGGGCGCGATCTGTGGCTTTCCGACGTGGTGGCCAACCAGCCCGATACCTGCGAGCCGGAATGGGTAGATGCCGAGCATCCGCTGTTCATCCTCTACACCTCCGGTTCCACCGGCAAGCCCAAGGGCGTGCAGCATTCCTCGGCCGGCTACCTGCTGTGGGCCGTGCTGACCATGAAGTGGACCTTCGACATCAAGCCTGATGATGTCTACTGGTGTACTGCCGACATCGGCTGGATCACCGGCCACACCTACATCGCCTATGGCCCGCTGGCCGTGGGTGCGACCCAGATCGTCTTCGAAGGCGTACCCACCTATCCGAACGCTGGCCGCTTCTGGGACATGGTGGCGCGCCACAAGGCCACCATCTTCTACACCGCACCGACGGCGATCCGTTCGCTCATCAAGGCCGCCGATGCAGATGAGAAGGTCCACCCGAAGCAATACGACCTGTCCTCGCTGCGCATCCTCGGTTCGGTGGGTGAGCCCATCAATCCGGAAGCCTGGATGTGGTACTACAAGAACGTTGGCCGCGAGAATTGCCCCATCGTCGACACCTTCTGGCAGACCGAGACCGGCGGCCACATGATTTCACCGCTGCCGGGCGCAACGCCCCAGGTACCCGGTTCCTGCACGCTGCCGTTGCCGGGCATCACGGCAGCCATCGTCGATGAGACTGGCAATGACATCCCCAATGGCAATGGCGGCATCCTGGTAGTCAAGCGTCCGTGGCCGTCGATGATCCGCACCATCTGGAACGATCCGGAGCGCTTCAAGAAAAGCTACTTCCCGGAGGAGCTGGGTGGCAACATCTATCTGGCTGGCGACGGCGCGGTGCGCAACAAGGAGACCGGCTACTTCACCATCACCGGGCGTATCGATGATGTGTTGAACGTCTCCGGCCACCGCATGGGCACCATGGAAATCGAATCGGCGCTGGTCGCCAACAGCATCGTGGCCGAGGCCGCCGTGGTCGGCAAGCCCGATGAAACGACGGGTGAATCGATTTGCGCCTTCGTGGTCTTGAAGCGTCCGCGTCCGACCGGAGACGAGGCCAAGCAGATTGCCAAGGAGCTGCGCGACTGGGTGGCCAAGGAAATCGGTCCGATTGCCAAGCCCAAGGAAATCCGTTTCGGCGACAACCTGCCCAAGACCCGTTCCGGCAAGATCATGCGTCGTCTGCTGCGCGTGCTGGCCAAGGGCGAGGCGATCACGCAGGACGTCTCCACACTGGAAAATCCGGCCATCCTGGATCAGCTCAAGGAAGCGCAGTAAGCCTGATACTGCCGTTGCAAGGCGGCGGCAGGCAAACCGGCGGGGCAGGGCGTTGTGGTAGCGATGCCTGGTCCTGCCGGTTTTTTTATGGTCTTTTTGAAAAACATGCAGAAAAGACTTGGCTTCGCCGAGAAGCTTGCTATAATGCGTGGCTTCGCTGAACGCGAACCCAAATCCAGGAGAGGTGGATGAGTGGTTTAAGTCGCACGCCTGGAAAGCGTGTATAGGTTCATAGCCTATCGGGGGTTCGAATCCCCCCCTCTCCGCCAGTAGTGCTAAAAGCCCCGCATTGCGGGGCTTTTTTATTGCTCGCCACTTTGCCGGACGATCCCGAATCAGAACCGCACTTTCAGATAGGCCGATGGCCCGGTCAGCTTCACATCGAGTGCGGCTTGCGAACTGCCGCCATCGCGGTCGATATGAATGCGGGTGATGCCATAGTCGGCGCCAATGCCGAGGTTTTTCAGCGGATACCATTCCACGCCCAGAGCCGCGCCATAGATGTGTCCGGTCACCGTCCCCCAGTTTTTCTTGACCCCCGAAGCCTCGGCATACAGTCGCAGGTCCTTGCTGAAAGCGTGCTTCCATCCGAGCTCAAGAAGCGGTGCGAAGGTCTTTTCGGTATCGCTTTCATCGAGGGAGCCGGTGGTGCCGTTGAAGACACCATTGGCTCTGAGATCATAGTGGGCGCGGTAATAACCAGCGCCCAGGCCGATGCCGAACACGTCATTGCCCTTGCCCAGCCACCACTTGTAGGCCAGCGAGGCGAAGTCCACCTCGATATTGGCGTTGGCTGTGCCGGCCAGGATGGCTGGCGTACCGCCGACGTTGAAGGAGCGCGAAGTGCTGTAGCTGTAGTCGTTGCGGTAGCGGAAATAATCGAAGGACAGCCCCTGGCTGTCTCCCAGCAGAAGTTCGGCGCGAAAGCGCGGCAGGGTGGTGCGGTTGCGGTCGATGTCACCGCTGTCAGCGGAGCCGTAGCGCGTATTGGCCTGGACGTTGAAGGTCGGATTGACGTAATAGCCGCCTGCCGACAGGCTGAAACGATCGAGCGCCGGTGAGGGATCTGCATGGGCGCCTTGAGCAAGCAGGCTCAGTGCAACCGTGCCGGAAAGAGAAGCCATCAGGCGAAATGTCCTGATGGGCAAGCAAGGACGTGCGAGCGAATCGAGCTTCATAGTGGTCACTACCCCAGAAAGTGTATGGTCACAGGACCGGTCCGACGGACCGGAAAGGCTGGATCATCCTAGAGCAGTCACTTCGGGCGCAGCGATCAGCGCTTTTCTCTAACTTTTGTAGGAAAGGGCGAGCCGGCATTGCCGAGAGGAGAGAAATCGTAGTCACAAGCTGATCTGCACGGTTGTCCGTGCCAACGCCGTAGCCGTCGTCAAATCCCTTCTTGGGCAGCTGAAAATTGCTTGTGCTGCGCTTCGCAGGGAGACAGATTCTGTCCCGCTCAGCTGTCCTTTTGCCCGGCCGCTGCCGGCTTCAGTGCACCGTCACCCCGGCGCCGGCTCCCACCTCTGCGGACTGTGGCAACACGTCCTGTTCTTCGATGAACAGCAGGAATTCCATATGATTGCGGGCATGCACCCATGCCGCCAGCGTCCGTCCGCTGTGCGCCTGCAGGGCGCCGATATGCCTGCCGATCAGACCACCTGCGTACTGGCGTATCTCGCCGGACTCGGCACCGGCAGCCGACATCGCGACCAGGCAATTGCGGGTGGCATTGCGGATGAGGTCGCCCACGATCAGGTTGGCTCCGGCCATCTCGGCCAGCTTCTCTATGATCAGGACATATCGGTCCGCAATCTCTTCTGCAAAACTGTTTAGCATGATTTCTCCCATCCCCCGAGCTTATACTGTGTTGGCTCTTTGATACCATCGGGAGAATCCTGAGCCGCCTTGCCGCGCTGTGGCGCACTACGCGCATCTCAGGCAATCTCTGATGGCAATGCCCGCCCGGTTGAACAATAATGGCGCCACGAGACGTCACCGTTCAGGGGAGAGCAATGCAAGTGTGTCCGATCAAGGTGGCGTCCAGGGCGGCCAAGGGGTTTGTGGCGGCCGTCTGCATCATCATCCTCGTGCTGGAGGCATGGACCTCCTGGCACGAGCACAGCACCGAGATGGACGAATCCTTCCGCGCCACGGCCAACATGGCGCTGGCCCTGTCGCAGCATGCGGACCAGGCGCTCGACGAGGTCGACATCGTGCTCAAGGCCGTGATGGAGCAGGTTCAGGACAAGCGGCTGGCGACCACGGACAACGAGCGCCTGCACAACTTCCTGGTCCGCAACGTAAGCGAGGTGCCGCAACTGGCGGGCCTGTTCGTCTATGACGAAAAAGGCCGATGGATCGCCTCCTCCCAGCCGGTTCTCGAAACACGATTCAACAACAGCGACCGCGACTATTTCCAGCATCACCAGGCACATCAGGCCGATACCACCTTCATCGGCAAGCCCATCCGCAGCAAGTCGACCGGACACTGGGTTCTCACCATGAGCCGCCGCGTCAGCAAGCCCGACGGTTCGTTTGGTGGCGTCGTGCTGGCCACGCTGGACATTCAGTTCTTCGAGCGCTTCTATCACAAGTTCGATATCGGGCAGCAGGGTGCCATCCTGTTCGGCTCGAACGACGGCACGGTCCTGTATCGCCGGCCACTGCTTGCCGATTCCATGGGCAAGTCGCTCGCGCAGTCGCCCTTGTTCCAACAGCACATCAAGGTGCAAGAGGCGGGTGCGGTAGAGAGCCGCTCGACGCAGGACGGTATCTTGCGCATCCATGGCTTCAAGCACCTTGCCAACTACCCGCTCTTTGTCATCGTGGCCGTGTCCGAGGACGAAGTCCTGCACGGCTGGGCCAGGCATGCCATCGTGCGCGGCGTGGGCATCATTGTCCTGCTGCTTGCGATCTGCTACGGCGGTACCAGGATGGTGGCGCAGGTGTCACTGCGGGAGCGGGCACAAGCTGATGCGGTAAGGGCGCAGGCGGAACTTGAGGCCATGTTCGAGCTGCTGCAGACTCAGTCGCGCCGTGACGGATTGACCGGCGCCATCAATCGCCGCCATTTCGATGAATTGCTGGAGGCCGAAGCGGCGCGCTTTGCGCGAGTGGGCGGGGCGTTTTCGCTGCTGATGATCGATGTCGATCACTTCAAGCAATACAACGACCGCTACGGCCATGTGGTAGGTGATGTCTGCCTGAAGAACATTGCAGCGGCCATCTGCGGCGCCGTCCAGCGGGAGATCGATACCGTGGCCCGCTACGGGGGCGAAGAGTTTTCCGTGCTGTTGCCTGAGTGCGGCAGCGCCGGTGCCCTCGTCGTGGCCGAACGGATAGAGGCAGCCGTCAGGGCCCGGGCTATCCCGCACGCATCCAGCGTCGAGGGTACGGTCACGGTCAGTATCGGCCTTACCTCCATCACCTCCGACGAGGGCTTTTCCTACCTCCCGCGCGAACTCATCGAAAGCGCCGACAAGGCCCTTTATCAGGCCAAGGAGGCCGGGCGCGGCAGGGCGGTCTACCGCGAATTCCCCGTCAGAAAACCCAAGCTGGCCTGGTCCGCCTAGCGGTCTGAGGCTGGCAACGAGCAGCCTCAGTCGGCCGCGTCCACGGCCTGCATGGCGCGCTCGCGGATCTTCTCCATGGCGCGCAGGAGTGCCTCGCGCTCGCCACAGCTCAAGGCCTGCAACAGATAGGCTTCACGCGCCTGCACCATCGGAACGATCTTGCGGTACAGCTTGCGGCCCTGCGCCGTTGGCCGCACGATGCGCGCGCGTGCATCGTCCGGACAGGGCTGGCGCAGTACCAGTCCTTCCTGTTCCATGCGCGCCAGCGCGCGGCTGACCTGCATCTTGTCCAGCGAGGTGTGGGGCACCAGAGCACTGGCCTGCATCTGCCCCTCTTCGGCCAGGGCAGCCAGAATGCGCCACTCGTCACGGCTCAGCCCGAAGCGGTCGGCATAGACACCGGCCACCGAACGACTGACCGCCTCGGCCAGTTGCGCCAGTTGATAAGGAAAGAAGGATTGCAGTTTCATTCCCGCATGGTAACAGATGTTACCAATTCAACGCAGCCGTCCTGCGCTTGATCCATGTCAAGACCCCTGCCTGTGCTGCCGTTCTTGCCCATCTTCCACATTGACCCTGGCCGTCGGCTGTCCATATAGTAACAACCGTTACTAATTCGAAGAACGCCCTCCAGGAGACTGCCATGAAGATCGATCGCATCCATCACGTTGCCTACCGCTGCAAGGACGCCAAAGAAACCGTGCTCTGGTACCAGAAATACCTGAACATGGATTTCATTCTGGCCATCGCCGAAGACCAGGTGCCCTCGACCAAGGCACCTGACCCCTACATGCACGTCTTCCTCGACGCCGGCCAGGGCAATGTGCTGGCCTTCTTCGAGATCCCCAATTCTCCGCCCATGGGGCGCGACACCAATACCCCGGCCTGGGTGCAGCACATCGCCTTCAAGGTCGACAGCGAAGCCACGTTGCGGGAAGTCATGCAGCGCCTGCGGGCCGATGGCATCGACGTGGTCGGCGTTACCGATCACACCATCTTCAAATCCATCTATTTCTTCGATCCCAGTGGCCACCGCATCGAACTGGCCGCCGATTGCGCCAGTGCGCAGCAGATGCAGCGCCTGGACGAGGTGAAGTGGGACATGCTCGAAGAGTGGTCGCGGACCCGCCGTGCGCCCCGGCACGCTGCCTGGATGCACGCGCAGGAATTCACGGCGGCAGACCATTGATCCGATAAAAAAATGACACCAGCATCACCCGTTCATTGACAGGAGACACCCATGCAGAGCACTTATACCTATCCCCGTTTCGCCTACCGGCAATCTGATGAACAGCGCAGCGGGCAACCGTTGCGCCATCCGGTGGTCATCATCGGCGCCGGTCCCATCGGCCTGACGGCCGCACTGGAATGCGCAGCACGCGGCCTGCCCGCCGTGGTGCTGGATGACAATGACACGGTCAGCATCGGTTCGCGTGCGGTCTGCTATGCCAAGCGTCCGCTGGAAATCTGGGACCGCCTGGGCGTGGCGCAGCGCATGGTGGACAAGGGCGTGGGCTGGCAACTGGGCAAGGTGTTTTTTGAGGAGCGCCAGGTCTACCAGTTCGACCTGCTACCGGAGACCGGGCACAAGATGCCGGCCATGATCAACCTGCAGCAATACTATCTGGAGCAGTATCTGGTGGAAGCCTGTCTGGCGCAGCCGCTCATCGAGCTGCGCTGGAAGCATCGCCTGCTGGCCCTGGAGCAGGACGACGACGGTGCCACCCTGAGCGTGGAAACGCCGGATGGCATCTTCACCATGCAGGCACAATGGGTCATCGCCTGCGACGGTGCCAACAGTGATACGCGCAAGATGGTCGGCGCGCAATTTACCGGTCAGTTCTTCCAGGACCGCTTCCTTATCGCCGATGTCATCATGAAGGCCGATTTTCCCACCGAGCGCTGGTTCTGGTTCGATCCGCCTTTTCATCCCGGCCAGAGCGTATTGCTGCACAGGCAGTGCGACAACGTCTGGCGCATCGATTTTCAGCTCGGCTGGGACGCCGATCCGGAGGAAGAGAAGAAGCCCGGCAAGGTCATCCCGCGCATCCAGGCCATGCTGGGCGAGGGTGTGGAATTCGAGCTGGAATGGGTGTCGGTTTACCAGTTTGCCTGCCGCCGCATCGACAACATGCGCGTCCAGCGGGTACTCTTTGCCGGTGATGCGGCGCACCAGGTCTCCCCCTTCGGGGCACGTGGCGCCAATACCGGCGTGCAGGATATCGACAACCTGATCTGGAAGCTCAAGCTGGTCATCGATGGCCAGGCACCGGCCAGCTTCATCGACAGCTATCACGAGGAGCGCGCCTTCGCCGCCGACGACAACCTGCGCCAGTCCACGCGCTCCACCGATTTCATCACGCCCAAGAGCCGTGTCAGTCGTGTGCTGCGCGATGCCGTGCTGACCCTGGCCGAGCGCGAGCCGTTCGCGCGGACCCTGGTCAACAGCGGGCGCCTGTCCACGCCCACGCCTTATGTGGCGTCCTCGCTCAATACCCCCGACAACGTCCTGTTTGGCCCACGCATGGTGCCCGGCACCCCCTGCGCCGATGCGCCGGTGCGGCAGGCAAGGCGGCCGGGCTGGCTGCTGGATCAGTTGGGGGAGGGCTTCACCGTACTGGTGTTCGGTAGTGGCGAGACCCCTGCCAGCCTGCATGCGGCAGGCCTTGAGATTGCGGTCAAGACCATCGGCCCGGCCGGTTCCGGGGCCATGCTGGAGGATGTGCAAGGCTTGGTCGCACAGCGCTATGCCGCGCGCGAGGGATGCACCTACCTCATCCGGCCGGACCAGCACGTTGCAGCCCGCTGGACTCGCTTCGACCCGTTGCAGGTGGCCGCCGCGGTTGAGCGCTGCGTCGGTCTTTGCACGACGTGACGCGACAACGGCAGCACGAGGCTGCCGTTGATGTTTTCTGCCGGTGTGTGCAAAGCGCGCACCACAATCCGCAGGAATCAGTAGATGTCCAGTCCGAAATACTGGGCCACGTCACCTTCGGTCCAGTCCTTGATGACATTGCGTTCCAGCAGCACACGATATTCCGAGCGCTGCACGCCACTGCCCTGCTGCACGATACGACTCTCCAGGGTATAGATGGTCCGGTGGATGCGGGTCGTCATGGAGGCGTGCTTGATGATGCTGCCCGGTTCCGGTTCCTGCTGGTCGTCATTGGCGGGGATGTCCATCGCGCTCTCTCATTTCATCTGTGCGCGCCGCGCCAGGATCTTCTCGATCTTTTCCTTGAGCGTGGTGGCGTTGAAGGGTTTGACGATATACCCATCGGCGCCTTCCTGGGCCGCCGTGACGATGTTCTCCTTCTTGGCCTCGGCCGTGATCATCAATACCGGCAGATGCGCCAGCGCCGGCGTGGAGCGGATTTTCTTCAACAGGGTCAGGCCGTCCATGACCGGCATGTTCCAGTCGGTCAGCACGAAGGTAATGTTGGAAGCACCCGACTCCAGGATCTTCAGGGCCGTGGAGCCATCATCGGCTTCCACGATCTTGGTGTATTCGAGTTCCTTGAGCAGGCCGCTGACAATGCGGCGCATCGTCGAAAAGTCATCGACGACAAGAAAATGTTGGTCTGTATCAGCCATGGTGTAAAGCTACCTTGAGGAAGCGGTGTGAGTTGCGCGGGGTGCAAAAAGCATGCCGACGCCGCGCTGCGCGCAGTAATGCAGTCAGTCAGCGGATCAGTTGCTCAGCGCCCACTTGCCTGCGCTGTTCTTGCAATAGCGCAATTTCAGCGGCTCGGTCCCGCGCTTGCTGGAGACCACCAGGTCCACCTTGGCGCAGGGCGGGGTGCTCTGCTCGAAGGTCGGCGTGATCTTGGCCGTGGTGGAGGGCTTGGGGCCATCGGTCCACTGCGAGGTCTTGCCGCTCACGCCCGCATCCAGCGAGGCGCTGATGGCGGCATAGAGGGAGTTGATCTGTTCCTTCTTCAGGTCGGCCACGGCCGTGTTGGAGAAGAAGTCCAGGTTGGCCTGGGCATGTGCAGGGTAGCTCAGGGCTGCGGCGCAGATCAGGCCGGCCTGGGCGGCCAGCTTCAGAAAGCGGACGCGGGAGGGGGAACGCTTGTTCATGGCTTGCTCGTTTCTCGATGTCGGAATGTGAATGGCGCCGCCGGCCATCGGGGGGAAAGGGCAGACGGCGTTCCAGTCACTGTTTATACCAGAAGTCACTTCAGCCCCAAACCTGCGCTTGCACGGTAAAGCCCCCGCTTTTCCCGCTTTGCGACGCGCACCGGCTCGTCATAATGCGCCAGGCTGGACAGTATATACATACGCTGCATGTTGCACGCAAGCGCCGTCTACAGGCGATGCAAACGATTGCAGCGATTCAATTCCAATACAAAAAAGGGGAAGCAATGAAGTCATGCCTGATGCGCGCCAGCATGGTTCTGGCAATACTGACCGGGATGTTGTCCGCCTTGCCATCTCCGGCATGGGCGCAGACGCCCGTTGCTCCGGCGGTGCAGGCGGTGGCCTCGGGTGTGCGCTATCAGCTGATCGGCCGTTGGGATGTCGACCGGCTCAATGCCATTCTGCAAAAGGACACGCCCGCCTTCTCCGGTGTCCAGGTCAACTACACGCCCGCGCGCAATGCCGTGCTGCTCTATCGAGTGACCTATCCTTCGGTGATCCCGGAGCGCGGCAATCAGCCCATCCTGGCGTCCGGCCTGCTGGCATTGCCCGATACGTCCGCCAGATCTTATGCGCTGGTGTCCTACCAGCATGGCACAGTGTATGAGCGCCAGCAGGTACCTTCCTTCCCCGAGCAATCTCCCGAAACGCAACTGATGATCGCCCAGTTCGCCGGCCAGGGCTATGCCCTCATCGGTGCCGATTATTTCGGCATGGGCATTTCCAGCGAGCCGGAAGGCTACATGGTCAAGGGCAGCCATCAGCAGGCCACCTACGACATGTTGCTGGCGGCGCGCAGCGTGCTGGCCAGCATGGGCGTGCGCGACGACAAACTGTTCCTCTCGGGCTGGTCCCAGGGCGGCTTCGTGACCATGGCCTTCCTCGAAAAGCTGGAGGCGGCCGGCATCAGGGTCGATGCCGCCACCACCGCCAGTGCGCCCCTGGATGTGTTCGCACTGCTTGAAGGCTTTCTTACCTATCCGCGTCCCAATGATGCGGCCTGGCTCAACAGCATCGTGATCCTCTCGGCCTTCGCCTTCGAGAATTACTACGGTGTACCGGGGCTGGCGCGTTCGGTACTCAAGGATTCCGTCTATGACGTGGCCAAGAAAGCCTATGATCGCCAGCCCTTCAATGTGGCCGACATTCCGACCGACCTGCACAAGTTGATGCGCCCTGAATATTTCGACCCGCAATACTTTGCCCAGTCCGCCTACGGGCGCCTGATCGCGGCGACCCAGGCCTATCGCTGGGTCATCCGTTCCGACGTGCGCAATTATTATGGCGAGACGGACGAAGCCATCACCCCTGGCGTAGGCCGCATGGCGATGACCTACGCGCAAGCCATGGGCGCGGGCAATCCGCATGTGCAGGCGGTGTCGACCGGACCGACTACGCATCGCGGCACTTTTGCCACGGCCGTGCCGGCGTGGAAACGCTGGTTCGATGAGAAGATGGCCGGCAAGTAAGGCGCCTGGCGCGGTGCCGACGGCAGCGCGCCGTGCCAGCCGAAGCGGCTGTTCAGGTCGTGCAATGAAAAAAGGCCATCCGGATGAACGGATGGCCTTTTGCATGGCCGGAGGTGGTGCCGAGAATGGTTCAGGTTTCGGGCAACTCGCCTTTGGCAGCCAGATCAATGGCGCGCACGATGGCGACGGCCTTCTCGATCACTTCAGCCTGGCTGGAAACCCGCATGCTTTTCTTGAGGTGGTGGATGTGATCGCGGGTCTTGCGGCTCACCGGGACATTGAGGAAACCATCCGGTTCGGTCAGAAACTGCGGCGGAACCACCACGACGGGTTCGATGGTCTTGGAACGCTTGGGCATGGGTATCTCCCTTGTGATTGGTCTGGAATGAGGTTGCTGAGGTGCCTGCGGCAATATAACTTCGATCGTAAAGGCAGAAGAACTTATTTCTTCGATTTTACGATTTTTGTCGGGCCGCTCTTATTTGGCGGGAATGCCGGTGCCGATCTTTGGCGCGATCGCAACAGCGAAGATGCCCCCGCTTTTTATTCCTGCTTGAAGTTCGTGTCAAGCGAATTCCCACAATATTGTCCCTTTGGGCCAGTCCTGCATTCCTTAGATTTTGCCTCGTCGCGATCAATCGTGCACGGCGGCCGGCCTCTCCGCTTTCGCTCGGGGGATGGGCGTTGGCGCGTGGGCCGGCATGGTGTTGTCCGATCCGGAAACCTTAGAACTTCGGGCAGGCACCGCAGAGATCGGGAGCGATATCCGGAGCGATATCGGATTTCCCCCGGGTGCTCCGATGACGGAAATGATTTCCGCTATCCGGGACTGGCTGGCATGGTCCTTGCAGGGAAGAAGATCGCGTCCGGCAGCTCCTGCTTCATGGCAACGATGCGGGACGCGTACGGATTGCGGCGTGTGATTTTCTAAGTCTTTGTCTGCCGCACCGTTGACGACATCCACGACAACAAGGGAACCTTCATGAAGTTCATCAAGACCATCATTGCCCTGGCCGCTCTGGCCTCTCTCAGCGCTACCGCCTGCGCCGACAACCTGGCCGACATCCAGAAGGCCGGCGTGGTCAGGATCGGTGTGCCGCAGGACTTTGCGCCGTATGGATCGGTCACGGCTGATCTGCAGCTGCAGGGGCTGGACATCGAGGTCGCCAAGCTGGTCGCCAAGGGCCTGGGTGTGAAGGCCGAACTGGTACCGGTGCCGATCTCCAGCCGCATGGCGTTCCTGCAGACGCACAAGATCGACCTCATCATCTCCACCCTGGGCAAGAATGCCGAGCGTGAAAAGGTGATCGACTTCTCGCAAGGCTATGCGCCCTACAACAACAGTGTCTTCGGCGTGGCCGCCATCAAGGTCGCGGGTCCGGCTGACCTGGCCAACCAGACTGTGGGCGTGGCCCGTTCCACCTTCGAAGATCTGATGCTCACTGACAGCGTTCCCAAGAGCACCATCATCAAGCGCTACGAAGACAACAACGGGCTGATCTCGGCCTACGTGTCCGGTCAGGTGCAGTTGGTCGGCACCGGCGATTTCGTGGCCTATGCGCTGGCCGAGAAGACACCCGCCAACAAGCCGCTGCTCAAGTACATCATCAACGTCTCGACCTGCTATGTAGGCATGAACAAGGGTGAGCCCGCGCTCATGGCCAAGGTCAATGAGGCGCTGACTGCCTCCAAGAAGAGCGGTGAGCTCAATGGCATCGTCAAGAAGTGGCTCAATGTGCCGCTGCCGGAAAAGATCGCCACGACTTACCAGTAAGCGATCCGGCCCGCAAGGACGGCCCGCCCTGGCGGGCCGTTCTGCTTATTGGAAAGTGGTAGCCATCTTGGCGGGCAAGGGCACGTTCAGCCATTTCTGCACGATGGCATTGAGTTCGCCATTTTTCTTGGACGCGGTCAGGACCTCATTGACCTTGTCAAGCAAGGCCGCTTCGCCCTTGTTGAGGCCGACGCTGCAGCTGGATTCCTGGATGATGTACTTGAGCACCGGCTTGTTCTCGGGAGCCTTCTCGGCCAGCGCATAGGCCACGAAATCGCCGGTGCCGACCAACTGCACCTGACCGGACACGTAGGCCGAGATCATGGCGTTGTTGTCTTCGTAGCGCTTGATGGTGGCGCTCTTGGGGGCCGTGTCGGTCAGCTGCAGGTCCTGGAAGGTGCCGCGTGCCACGCCCACGGTCTTGCCCGCCAGGTCGGCCGGGCCGCTCACCTTGACTGAGGCTACCCCGAAGACGCTGTTGTTGTAGGGCGCATAGGATTGCGAGAAGTCGATCACCTTTTCACGCTCGGCATTCTTGCCCAATGTGGAGATGACCAGGTCCGCCTTGTGCGTCTGCAGGTAGGCGATGCGGTTGGCGCTGGCTACCGGCACCAGTTGCACCTTCACGCCCATTTTTTGCGCGATCAGCTTGGCCACATCGATGTCCAGGCCCTGCAGTTGCAGCTCCGAATTGACCGAGCCGAACGGCGCGAAGTCCTGCGGCACGGCGATGCGAATGGTGCCGGCCTTCTGGATGTCGGCCAGCGCGTCGGCCCGTGCGAGTTGGGTGGACAGGCCCAGCAGGGCCAGCGAGACGGCCAGCACCGGTTTGGCAAATTTCATGTAAATCCCTTTCGTTGAATGGACTGTGTCGTGCCGGGGCGGGTTTGCAATGACCATGCCAGGCCTGGCGCGGGAGCGGCGGCCCGGTTGCAAATGCGCCGCAACAGGCGCCCACGCTATCGTCCGGGATGGTGCCGATCCGGCATGATGTGATGCCGATATGGACTGGCCGATGGAGGGGCAAGGCCGGGGCGATGTTGGGG
>NZ_JABFMQ010000049.1:0-8585 GCF_013359625.1 Herbaspirillum sp. C9C3 | reverse complement strand
GCAGTCAACGCTTGGCGACCTCTCGCACTCGCAGATTTAATGTGAACAGGCCCTAACGCCCATGCGCAGGAACCGGGCTACCTGACGGCTCAGGATGCGCGCAGCAATCCGACCTCCGCGTATGCCTATGCTCAGTCCGATGGCGGCAACCGCCAGATGGACCAGGTCAGCCTGCACTTCGATGGCGACATCGATGACCAGCTCTCGGTCGCTGCCAAGCTTTATCTCAACCGCGTGCGTGACCAGCGCTGGCTGCGTTACTCGTCCACCACGTCGCAGCAGGAGCGCCTCATCGACGAGACCCACTACGGGCTGTTGACCAATGCTACCTACCGCCCGCGCTGGAAGGCGTTCGAAGGCATGAGCGACCTGGCGTTGGAAGGCGGCTTCAGCATGGAGCGCCAGGAGGACCAGAGCCCGCGCTACAACACGGTCAACCAGGTACGTGTGTCGCAGACGCGCGATCATCATTTCGTCTTCGATACGGTGGGGACCTATGTGCAGGCCGTGATCAAGCCCGTGGAGGCGCTGCGCATCATTCCCGGTTATCGGGTGGACCATGTGGGTGGACGTTTCAACGACCCTTCGCGCGGGGTGAGCTATGGCATCCAGGATTACGGCTATATCCGCCAGCCCAAGCTCAGCGTGGTGTATGCACCGATCCGCCAGGCCAGCATCTATGCCAACTGGGGGCGTACCTTCCAGGTCGGTGCCGGCGCGGCAGCCTACAAGTCCAACAACAACGACTTGCGTCCTTCCATCAATGAGGGCTGGGAAACCGGCGTCAAGTTCACGCCCGTGGACTGGCTTGATGGCCGCGTGGCGGTGTGGGAGCAGCGGGCCTCGGACGAGGTCAAGCGTCGTCTGAACGATCCTACTGGCGACTCGGAAAACGTGGGACGGACCAAGCGCAATGGTGTCGACCTGCAGATCAACCTGCGCGCCGGCAAGCGCACCACGCTGTGGCTGGCCTATTCGCGCCAGCGATCGGAAATCATCACGCCGGACCCGACCGCACCCAACACCCTCGGCAAGGAAATCGACCACGTGCCGCGCCAGGTGTATTCCGGTGGCATCGACTACCAGGCCACGGCGGACCTGAAGCTGTCGACCTCGGTCAACGGCCAGGGCAGCTATTACCTGACCACCGCCAATACCGGTGGCAAGTTCGGCGGCTACACGCTCTTCAACGCCAGTGCCACCTATCAGGTCACGCCCAGGCTGAGCCTGGAACTGCAGCTCAAGAACCTGGCCAATCGCTACTATGAATATGTCTGGATCAATGACCAGACCCGGCATGCCCCCGGGGACGGACGGGCGATGTATGTCTCGGCCAATATGAAGTATTGAGCAAAAATGCGGGACAGGCCTGCCACCGCCGTGGCGGCCCGCCTTCTTTGTGGCAGGTCTACTGAGCAGCGACCACCGTCATTTCCACCAGCAGACTGGAGGCGCCCAGCCTGGCCTCGAGCGTGGTCCGGGCCGGGGCGGTGCCGGCGGGCACCCAGGCGTCCCAGACGGCATTCATGGCGGCAAAGTCGCTGATGTCGCGCAGGTAGATGGTGGTCGAGAGGATACGCTCGCGGTGCGATCCCGCTTCGCTGAGCAGGGCATCGATGCGGGCCAGCACTTCCGTGGTCTGGGTGGCGATGTCGGCCTGCGCATGGGGGCCGCCGCTTGCGGTCTGTCCGCACAGGTACACCAGGCCGCCATACTTGACGATCTTGCTCATGCGCGCATTGGTGTGCTTTCTTTCGATGCTGTGGTCGGTGGTGCTCAAGCGATTCTCCTGTCAACGATGGATCATGTCACTGCCATGGCCTTGCGCCGGATCATTCCGAGGCAAGGGGTTCGGTATCGGCCAGCGCGGCCAGCGAGGCCAGCGCGATCGGTTTGAGGGGCGTGCGGATGTGATAGGCACCGACTTCCTCGGGTGGCTTGCCCAGCTCCTGCGCCAGGATCTGCGTCACGCTCAGGCCGCACATGCGTCCCTGGCAGGGACCCATGCCGCAACGACTGAAGAACTTGGTCTGGTTGGGCCCCTGGCAGCCCAGGCGCGCCATCTCGCGGATCTGTCCGGCGCTGACCTCTTCGCAACGGCACACGATGGCCTCATCGGGTGGGCTGGCAAGCCACTGTGGCGGGCGATAGAGCGTATCCAGAAAGGGACGGATCTTCAGATGCCGGGCGCGTTCTGCCCTTGCCTGCGCGATCAGGGCGGCGCATGCCGCCGCGTCGGACTTGCCGATGGCCAGGGCGGCATGGGCCGCAGCGATGATCCCTGCCGATTCCGCCGCCCGCGCACCCGCAATGCCGGCACCGTCGCCAGCGATGCGCAAGCCTTCCAGCGAGGTCTGGCCGCCTTCGTCCACGACGGGTGTCCAGCACAGATTGAGGGCATCCCAGCGGTGATCCAGGCGCAGCTGGCGACTCAGCTGCGTATTGGGGACCACGCCATGGTGCAGCAGCACCACCTTGGCCGCCAGAGTGTGGTCGCGGGCACCGACGCTGAACCGTACCCGTTCGACCTGACCCTTGCCCTCGATGCGCAGCGCGCTGGCGCCCTGGTACAGCGGTACGCCGGCCCGGCGCAAACGCCACAGCATCTTCAGGCCCTTCATCAGGTACTGCGCTGCCCCCAGTGCGGCCGCCAGATGAGGCAGGGCGCGCCTGAGGTTCTCGGGTGGCGAGGTCTGTACCACCGCCGCCACCTCGGCACCGGCCTCCAGCAGTTGGCAGGCCACCAGCAACAGCAGGGGGCCGGCACCGGCCAGTACCACGGGGCCCTGCGGTACCGAGGCCGAGGTCTTCATCGCGATCTGCGCGGCGCCCGCATTGAGCACGCCGGGCAAGGTCCAGCCAGGCAGTGGCGAAGGGCGTTCCATGGCACCGGTGGCGGCGATGATCTGGCGGGCGCGCAAGCGATAGGAACGTTCGTCCTGTTGTACCGTGAGCACCAGATCCTGGGTGATTTCCCATACCAGGGCGCCGCTGCGATAGTCCACACCGCACTGCTGCAGGCGCTCGGCCAGGCCGCGTCCATGCAGGTAATCCGGACCCAGCACGGCGGCCACCCTGGGTGGCACCTGCGTGACATGGCGATAGATCTGCCCGCCCGGATGCGGCTGCTCGTCCAGCAGCAAGGTCTTCAGTCCCAATGCTGCGGCACTGATGGCCGCCGACATGCCGGCCGGGCCGGCGCCGATGATGATGAGATCGTGGGTCGGTGCCATCATGCGGGGTCTCCCACGCGACGCGCGCCGTGCGGCAGCCGCACCTGCATGCCGGCATGCACCGGGACCATGCAGGACTGCACGTTCTGGCGGCCATCGACTTCGACCAGGCAATCGAAACACACGCCCATCAGACAGAAGGGCGCACGCGGGCTTGCTGATACCGGGGTATGCCGCAAGGGGCTGATTCCCGCATTGAGCAGGGCAGTGGCCAGGCTTTCGCCTTCCCTGGCGCTGATGGACTGGCCGTCCACCAGAATGGCAACCTCGGGGCGACGGTCTTCATCGGCCGTCAGCATCGACTTGAACATGGAATCGCTCCGCTTTGAAGGTGGAAATGGCGGCTGGCTCGGCAGCACCCCGGATCCAGTCCGAGAGGGGACCGGCGTGCATGGCCGCCAGCGTGATGCCGCTGTGGCAGGTCACCAGGAAAGCCCCGGGACATTGACGCGACTGCTCGTAGATGGGGAAGCCATCCGGTGTCATCACCCGCAATGCCCCCCAGGAGCGAACGACATTGGCGCCATCGAGCAGCGGAAAATATTTACGTGCGCGGTTGGCGATATGGGCCAGCTGGTCGATCGAGGTGCGGTCATCAAAACCGACGTCCTCCTTGGAGTCACCGATCTGGACCACGCCTTCGCCTGTCTGCCGAACATGGCCCGAGGGGTGGCGCAGAAACGGCTGCATGCGTTCGGTCACCAGCACCTGGCCGCGATTGGGGGCGACCGGCGCGTCCAGTCCGACCAGCGGAGCCAGCGTGCGGTTGCCCAGCCCGGCGGCCAGCACCAGCTTGCCGGCCACGTATTGCTGGCCACCGGCGTGGACCTCGAACTGCCCGGCACGATGGACGATCTGCTCACAGTGCACGCCGTTGCGCAGGACCCCGCCGCGTGCATGAAAGGACTGCACCAGCGAGCGCAGCAGGCGTAACGGACTGACGTGACCATCACGCGGACCATAGACGGCACCGACCACTTCCGGTCCGATGTACGGTGAGAGTTCTTTCAGGGCCACCGGATCGAGTACCTCGAAGGGATAGTCACCGACGGCCTCGCGCAGGCGTTCCAGTTTCTGCACGTAGGCGCGCAGCTCGTCGTCGTTGAGGAAGAATTGCAGTCCGCCGATCTGTTGCAGTTCCAGGTCGATGCCGTTGCCGGCCGTCAGCTCCTGTGCGAAGGACGACCAGCGCAACACCGAGGCCATGCTCCAGCGCGCATAGTCGGGACGTTCCTCTCCCTTGCCCTGTACCCATACCAGACCGAAGTTGCCGCGTGCGGCGCGGAAGGCATCATCGCCTTCGTCCAGTACCAGCACCCTTTCACCGGCCTTGCTCAGGCCGTAGGCGATGGACATGCCTACCACGCCGCCGCCGATGATGAGGGTATCGATATCCGTTGAAATCATGATGTCTTTCCAGAGAGAATCCGGTCCAGTCCGTAGAAGCGTTCCAGCAGTGCCATGAGCACCAGCGTGAGCACGATGAGCACGGTGGAGACCGAGGCCAGCAGCGGATCAATGGTGTTGGCGATGTGGTTGTACATCTTCACCGGCAGCGTCTCGGTGCCGGCCGAGGCGACGAAGATGGACATGGTGAGTTCATCGAAGCTGTTGATGAAGGCGATGATCCAGCCCCCGGCCACACCGGGAATGAGCAGTGGCAGCTCCACCCGCCGGAACACGGTCCAGGCCGAGGCCCCCAGCGACTGGGCGGCCTGCGCAATGGTGCGGTCAAAGCCGGTAGCCGCAGCCACCACCAGGCGCAGCACGTAGGGCAGCACGATGACCGTGTGTGCGACTGTCAGGCCCCAGGCGGTACCGGGCGAACCCAGCAAGGTGAGCAAGCGCAGCAGCGCAATGCCCAGCACGATGTTGGGCACCATCAGGGGCGACAACAGCAGCCCCAGCAGTGCCTCCCGGCCGGGGAAGCGATACCAGGCGATGGCCATGCCGGCCGGTACCGCCAGCAGAGTCGCCAGGGTCGCCGCCGTCACACCCAGCCACAGGCTGCGATAGAAGGCCGTCATGAAGCTGTCGTCGCTCAGGATGGCGCCATACCAGCGCAGCGAGGCGCCGTCGAAGGGCAGCGAGATATATCCCTTGTCGGTGAAGGAGACGCACACCACCATCACCAGCGGCGCCAGCATGAAGGTCGCAAAGGCGAGATGGAACAGCATCAGGGGCAGGGGCACGCGCGTCTTCATTGGAACACCTGCTTGTAACGTCGCTCCACCAGGCGGTTGACGCCCAGCGAGACGGCCAGCACGATCACCAGCAACACCACCGACAGGGCCGCGCCCAGAGGCCAGTTGAGATTGCCCAGGAATTCATCGTAGATCGTCGTGGGCACCACCTTGAGCCGCCGTCCGCCGATGATGGCCGGCGTGGCGAAGGCGCTGGCAGCCAGCGAGAACACGATCAGACCACCCGAGAGTACCCCCGGGATGACCTGCGGAAAAACGATGCGCAGCATGATCGTACCCAGCCCCGCGCCCAGCGATTCGGCGGCCTGTTCGGTGGCGGGATCGAGCTTTTGCAGGGATGCCCACACCGCCAATACCATCATCGGCACCAGCACGTGTACCAGCGCGATCACCACACCGGTAAAGGTGAACATGATCTTGACCGGCGTATCGATGAGGCCAACCGCCATGAGCGCCTTGTTGATCACGCCTTCATTGCCCAGCAGGATGGCCCAGCCCAGGGTGCGCACGACCACCGAGATCAGCAGCGGTCCCAGCACGATGACCAGGGAGACGGCGCGCCATCGTTCCGACAGGCGCGAGAGTACGTAGGCTTCCGGTAAGCCGATGACGATGCAGATCAGGGTGACCACCAGGGCCAGCCCGAAGGTGCGCAGGAAGATGGTCTGGAAGTAGTCGTCGGTGGCGATATCGAGATAGTGCGACAGCGTGAGATGGTCGCCCGTGCCGCCACCGGCCACGAAGGGGAAGAAACTCAACGACAAGGTAATCACCAGGGGCAACACCACGAAGGCCAGCGTGAGCAGGGCTGCGGGCGTGCCCATCCAGTAAGGTAGTGCGCCGGGACGGGAGCTCATTGTGCCGCTCCGCTACGGGGGACCACGCGCGCATGCTCCGGTGCCCAGCGCAGGCTGACCGGATCGCCTTCGTCCCAGTCGGGAGCGCCCTTGTTGGCCTGGCTGATCTGGACCAGGCCCAGCGGTGTCTGCACCTGGTAAAGCCAATGATTGCCCAGGAATACGCGGGCCTGCACGCGACCGGCCAGCAGCGCCGTCTCGGGCGTGGTGAATTCGAGTTTCTCGGGACGGACGATGTATTCGACCTCGCCGCAGGTGGCCAGGTCTGCTGCCGGCAGACGATAGCCCTCCAGTTCCACGCAATGGTGGCCCTGCACGCGGGTAGCGGCGAACACGTTGGCCTTGCCCAGGAAGGTCGAGGAAAAACGTCCGTTCGGTTGTTCGTACATGTCGTAAGGACGGCCGATCTGTTCGATGCCACCCTTGTTCATCAAGACCACGCGGTCGGAGAGGGTCATGGCTTCTGCCTGGTCATGCGTGACCATGATGGTGGTCACGCCCACCCGATGCTGCAGGGCGCGCAGTTCGATCTGCATTTCCTCGCGCAGCTTGGCGTCCAGTGCTCCCATCGGTTCATCCAGCAGCAATACCGGTGGCTGGACGGCCAGGGCGCGTGCCAGTGCAACACGCTGGCGCTGGCCGCCGGAGAGCTCCTTGGGATAGCGTTGCGCCATCGCGCCCAGGTGAACCAGCTCCAGCGTTTCCGAAACCCGTCGGTTGCGCTCGCCGCCGGGCAGTCCCTGCATTTCCATCCCGAAGGAGACGTTCTGCGCCACCGTCATGTGCGGGAACAAGGCGTAGTTCTGAAACACGATGCCCAGTCCGCGCCGACTCGGCTTGACCTCGGTGATGTCGCGGCCATCCAGCAGGATGCGTCCGCTGCTGGGTTGCACGAAGCCGGCGATCATCTGCAGCGTGGTGGTCTTGCCGCAACCTGACGGTCCCAGCAGGCTGATGAATTCGCCCTTGTCCACCGACAGATCGCACTGTCGGACCGCCACCACGTCGCCATAGTGCCTGGACAGGCCATTCAATTGAAGAAAGCTCATGGAGGGGTCCCCTGGTCTGATCTGGTAAGGGTGCGCGGGCGTTTAGCGCTCGACGGCACGATTCCAGCGGTTGGTCCACTCGGCACGCTGGGCATTGATGACGCCGTAGTTGGGCGCAATCATCTGTCCCACCTTCTCAGGACCATAGACCACGCGCTTGATGACCTCCGGAGAAAGCTTGGTGGTCTTGTTGACCGGCCCCCAGCCCTGGGCATTGGCGAGGATGGCCTGCACGTCGGCCGACAGCACGTATTGCAGGAACTGCTGCGCCAGCTTGGCTTGCGGTGCGCCTTCCACGACGCAGGCGGCCGACATGAGCGCTACTGCACCTTCCTTGGGGTAGACGAATTCCACCGGGGCGCCCTGGTCGATCACGGCCTGCACGCGGCCATTGCCCCACACCGCCAGCGCGGCTTCACCGGTCTGCAGCATTTCGGCCATCTTGCCCGGCGAGGGTTCCCAGGCCAGTACGTTGGGCGCCACCTTCTTGATCATGGCGTCGAAGCCCGGCGCGATTTTCTCTTCGCTGCCGCCGTTGAGGCGAGCCATCATCACCAGCGTGAGCAGGCCGTAGCCGTTGGTGATGGGGGGAATCACCACTTTCTGCTTGTACTTGGGATTGGTCAGGTCCTGCCAGGAGTCGGGCGCTTTCCAGCCGTTCCTGGCAAAGACCTCCTTGTTGTAGGCCAGGCCGGTGGCGATGAAGCCGATGCCGATGGACTTGTCCCCGATCATGCGGGCATTGGGATAGACCTCGCGCGAGCTGCTGCCTTCTTCCATCTTGGCGCACAGGCCCTGTCCGACCGCCTGGTACATCGGGCCGTCATCGATCATGGCCAGCGACATTTCCTGGCGGCCCTGCTGGGCTTGCAGCTTGGCCAGGATGTCGGTGGAGTTGCCCGAGACGTAGACGACCTTGCTGCCGGTGCTGGCCTCGAAGGGCGGAATGATCTTTTCCTTGAAAGCCTGTTCGGTGGAACCGCCATAGCCGCCGACGTACATCGTTTCGGCTGCATGGGAAGTCGCCGTGGCCAGCAAGGCGGCCGTCATCGTTACGCCAAGAATGTTTCGCATCAGGTATTCCTCCAAGTAGGGAGTGCAGTTGAATGGCCAGCAGGAGAATGTGAACAGGCCCTAGGGCCTGTTCTCATTAAATCTGCGAGATGCGTTGCCCCCAGAAGGCGTGGTGGCAAGGCGCGCGTCAGGGCTGGTGGTGGTGCCACCAGCCCTGACGTGCAACGC
>NZ_JABFMQ010000048.1:0-9915 GCF_013359625.1 Herbaspirillum sp. C9C3 | reverse complement strand
AAAAGTGAGCGGCTGCCGGGCCGCCCCCGGCGCTCCGTTCCGCCCGGAGAGAGAAGATAATTAAGCTAGAGCGCAGGAAAGAGGCCCGTGCAGACTACCCAAAACACAAAACACAAAACACAAAACACAAAACAGCAAAACAGCAAAACAGCAAAACAGCAAAACACCAGCATTAAGCAACTCTTAACCCTAACAAGAAACAGCATTAACCGGACCTAAACCCTCCCAACAACCCCACCCGTCGCAGTCGTTAATAGGGCAAGAAAGGGACTCCCCCCTGTCACCTGCGCCGACCCGCATTCAATCACATCAACAAGGAAGCCAAGAAGGAGTCCAACCATGCAAGAGCAAGCAACAGGCAAGACGCTGTTGATCAGGAACGCACGCGTCCTGGTCACCATGAACGAAGACCGTGAAGAGATCGCCGATGGCGCGCTCTACATCAGGAACAACGTCATCGAGCAGGTCGGCAAGACCGAAGATCTTCCGCAAGAGGCCGACGAGATCATTGATGCCAGCCACCACGTGGTCATCCCTGGCCTGATCAACACGCACCACCACATGTACCAGAGCCTGACCCGCGCCATCCCCAGCGCGCAGAATGGCGAACTGTTCAACTGGCTGACCAATCTGTATCCGATCTGGGCTGGCCTGACGCCGGAGATGATCCGCGTATCGACGCTGACCGCCATGGCCGAGCTGATCCTCTCGGGCTGTACCACCAGCAGCGACCACCTCTACATCTACCCCAACCAGACCCGCCTGGACGACAGCCTGGAGGCGGCTGCCCAGATCGGCATGCGTTTCCACGGAGCGCGGGGGGCCATGAGCGTAGGCCAGTCCAAGGGCGGCTTGCCGCCGGATCGTGTGGTCGAAGAAGAGCCGTCCATCCTCAAGGACACGCAACGCCTCATCGAGACCTACCACGACGGCCAGCGCCACGCCATGCAGCGCATCGTGGTCGCCCCCTGTTCGCCCTTTTCGGTCTCGCGCGATCTGATGCGCCAAGCCGCCGACCTGGCGCGTCATTACGGCGTCTCGCTGCACACGCACCTGGCCGAAAACGTCAACGACATCGCCTACAGCCGCGAGAAATTCAACATGACGCCCGCGGAATATGCAGAAGACTGCGGCTGGGTCGGCCACGACGTCTGGCACGCCCACTGCGTGCAACTGGACGACCATGGCATCGACCTGTTCGCCCGCACGGGCACGGGCGTGGCGCACTGCCCCTGTTCCAACATGCGACTGGCCTCCGGCATCGCCCCCATCCGCAAGATGCTGGACGCGGGCGTGCCGGTCGGCCTGGGCGTGGACGGCAGCGCCTCCAACGACAGCGCCCACATGCTGGGCGAAGTCCGCCAGGCCATGCTGCTGCAGCGGGTGGGCTTTGGCCCCGACGCCATGACCGCGCGCCAGGCGCTGGAAGTGGCCACCCTGGGTGGTGCCAAGGTATTGAATCGCGACGACATCGGTGCACTCAAGCCCGGCATGTCCGCCGACGTCGTCATGTTCGACACGCGCCAGATCGCCTTTGCCGGCGCGCTCCATGATCCGGTGGCCGCGCTGGTGTTCTGCACACCCGCCAACGTGGACACCAGCATCATCAACGGCCGCGTGATCGTGCGCGAGGGACAGCTCACCACCATTGAGCTGGGGACGGTGCTGGAGCGGCACAATCATCTTTCGCTGGAACTGGCGCAGGCAGCGCGCTGACATTGCCAGAGGGACGGAACAATATGCGTATCACGGACATGAAAATAGGCGTGCGACTGGCGCTAGGTTTCGGCGCGGTCATGGCGCTGCTGCTGGCCATTGCCGTACTGGGCAACCTGCAACTGGGACGGCTGGCTGATGGCATCGGTCTGATCGTCAAGGACCGTTATCCCAAGACAGTCATGGCCAACACGGTACAGATCCAGGTCAACAAGATCGCGCTCGACATTCGCGACATCCTGCTGACCGACGATCCGGAACGCATCAAGGCCCTGGCTGCCGACGCCACTGCAGCGGACCGCAAGATGAACGCGTTCCTGGACAAACTCAAGGAAGTGGCGCGTACCGAAGAAGACCGACGCTACGTCGAGGCGGCCATCGCTGCGCGCCAGGCCTACGTGCCGGCGCGCGACAAGCTCATGGCCCTGGCCCTGGCCGGACAGGTAGAAGACGCCAAACAGTACCTGCCCCGACAATTCATGCCGGTGCAGATCAAGTACTTCATCGCGCTCGACGCCATGTTCGACTACCAGGGCGGCCTGATGGATGCCGCTGGTGAAACCGCCACGCAGGATTCCGCCAGCGCCCGCCACATCATCAACGCCCTGGCGCTGGTCGCCCTGCTGCTGGCGGCGGTAGTGGCATGGCTGGTCTCGCGCAGCATCGCGCGGCCGCTGGTCCATGCCGTCACGGTGGCGCGCCGGGTGGCACAAGGCGACTTGTCGGCGCGTGTGGAGGCGAGATCGCGGGATGAGACAGGGGAACTGATGATGGCCCTCAAACTGATGAACGACAACCTGCGCAACATCGTCGGCCGGGTGCGCCATGGTACGGAAGCGATCAACCATGCTGCCGGTGAAATCGCCAGCGGCAATCTCGACCTCTCGGCACGCACCGAGCAACAGGCGGGCTCGATCGAAGAGACCGCCTCGGCCATGGAAGAACTGAGCTCCACCGTCAGACAGAACGCCCACAACGCCAGCGAGGCTACAGCGCTGGCAGGCAACGCAGCGCGCATCGCGGTACAGGGCGGCGACGTGGTAGAGCAAGTAGTCAGGACGATGGCCGACATCAATGCCTCATCGCGCCAGATCGTGGACATCATCGGCGTGATTGATGGCATTGCCTTCCAGACCAATATCCTGGCCCTGAATGCCGCCGTGGAAGCAGCACGTGCGGGCGAACAGGGGCGCGGCTTCGCGGTGGTGGCTTCCGAAGTGCGCTCGCTGGCGCAACGCAGTGCGACCGCTGCCAGGGAAATCAAGGCACTGATCCACGATTCGGTCGGCAAGATCGACAGCGGCGCCACACTGGTGCAAGAGGCGGGCAGCACCATGCAGCAGGTGGTCGCCAGTGTGCAGCGGGTCAATGCCATCATCACCGACATCAGCACGGCCAGCCGTGAGCAGAGTGGTGGCATCGAAGAGATCCACCATGCCATCACACTCATGGATGAAGCGACCCAGCAAAATGCGGCGTTGGTGGAAGAGGCTGCTGCTGCCGCCCAGGCCATGCGCGACCAGGCCGCACAGTTGCGGGAAGCGGTGGGGGTATTCAGGCTGGATGCGTGAGGGCGGGCCGTAGCAGCCGCAGAAGAGATAAAGCCGTTCAGTAAAACACTGAACGGCTTTATCACGTTTTCGACGTCTCGCGAGGGCGCCACGTACGCTCAAATCAGCCCCACACCTCCGCCACCCGCAACAGATTGGTACTGCCCGGCTGCCCGAAGGGCATGCCCGCGGTGATGGCGATCTGATCGCCCGTGCGCGCAAACCCTTCCCGCACTGCGGCCTGACACGCCGCACTCACCATCTGCCGTTCGTCATGCACGGCTTCGCTGATGGTGCAATGTACCCCCCACACCAAGGCCAGCCGACGTGCCGTCGCCAGTTGCGGCGTGATGCTCAGGATCGGTGCCGCCGGACGCTCACGCGCGGCGCGCAGACTGGTATGACCGGAGCTGGTGTAAGTCACCGTGGCCGTCGCGCCAAGGATGCCCGTCACATCACGCAGAGCCGCGCAGATCGCATCAGGCCGGTTGTTCTGCGGCGGCGTATATTGCGCCTGCATCAGCGTGCGATACAGCGGATCCTGCTCGACCTGCACAATCACCCGATCCATCATGCTCACCGCCTGCAGCGGATAGTCACCCTGGGCCGATTCGGCCGAGAGCATCACCGCATCCGATCCGTCATAGATGGCACTGGCCACATCCGACACTTCCGCGCGCGTGGGCACCGGTGCCGCAATCATCGATTCCAGCATTTGCGTGGCGATCACGATGGGCTTGCCCTGCTGGCGGCAGGCGCGCAGGATGCGCTTTTGCGTGCCCGGCACGCACTCCGGCGGCAGCTCCACACCGAGGTCGCCGCGCGCCACCATGATGGCGTCGGACACCGCCACGATCTCGTCGAGCCGCTCCAGCGCGGCCGGTTTCTCCAGCTTGGAGAGGATGGCCGCACGCCCTGCCACCAGTGCACGTGCCTCCAGCACATCTTCGGGGCGCTGCACGAAGGACAGCGCGATCCAGTCCGCCCCCATCTCCAGCGCGAAGTCCAGATCGCGGCGGTCCTTGGCGGTCAGCGCAGGAATCGGCAAGACCGCATCGGGCACATTGACACCCTTGCGGTCGGAGACCACGCCGCCATTGACCACGCGCGTGCGAATGGAATCACCATCGCTGGCTTCCACCTGCAGGCGCAGCTTGCCGTCGTCGATGAGCAGGCTTTGTCCCGCTTCAATGGCTTCGAACAGTTCAGGATGGGGCAGCCAGACGCGGTGCTGGTCGCCTGGTGAGGCATCCCGGTCGAGCGTGAACATCTGGCCGGCCTGCAGCACCGCCCTGCCCTCGACGAACTGGCCGATGCGCAGCTTCGGCCCCTGCAGGTCGGCCAGCACGCCGATGGGGCGGCCGACTTCGCGCTCCACCTGGCGCACGATCTGGTAACGCGCGTGATGATCGGCGTGGCTGCCGTGACTGAAATTGAAGCGGAACACATCGGCCCCGGCCTCGAAGAGCGCGCGGATCATCTCCGGCGTGGCGCTGGAGGGACCCAGGGTGGCGACGATTTTGGCCTGGCGCAGGCGGCGCATAGGAATCTCCCGTAATGCTGGTTGTGATGACGTGGTCGACATGCGTAATGGCGCAAGCGATGAGGGCTTGCCAATGGCAAGCCCTCTTGGGGATGATGGCGTCCGGTCAGGATGCCTTGGCAATTTCGTGGTTGGACAGCATCTCCACCGCCCGACACAGCGCCGAGTGATCCATCCCCGCCAGTCCATTGGCCGCGCAGGCATTCATCAGTTCCTGGGCCGCCGCGGTATTGGGCAAGCTGATGCCCAGCGCCTTGGCCCCTTGCAGGGCCAGGTTCAGATCCTTCTGGTGCAGCTCGATACGGAAGCCCGGCGCGAAGGTGCGCTTGACCATGCGCTCGCCATGCACCTCCAGAATCCTCGAGGACGCAAAGCCCCCCATCAACGCCTGCCGCACCCGCGCCGGATCGGCCCCGGCCTTGGAGGCGAACAGCAGAGCCTCGGCCACGGCCTGGATGTTCAGAGCGACGATGATCTGGTTGGCGACCTTGGTGGTCTGCCCGTCGCCATTGCCACCGACCAAGGTGATGTTCTTGCCCATCAGTTCGAACAGCGGCCTGACGTCGTTGAAGGCCGATTCCGAACCGCCGACCATGATGGTCAGCGAAGCCGCCTTTGCGCCGACCTCGCCGCCCGAGACCGGCGCATCCAGATACTGGCAGCCCAGGGCATTGATCTTCTTGGCAAACTCCTTGGTGGCGATGGGCGAGATGGAACTCATGTCCACTACGATCTTGCCCGGTGACAGCCCCTCGGCCACGCCCTTCTCGGCGAACAAGACGGCCTCTACGTGCGGGGTGTCCGGCACCATGACAATGACGATGTCGGCGCGCCGCGCCACTTCCGCACCTGACGTGCAGACAGTGGCACCGCCCTCCAGCAAGGAGGCGGGGGGATTTTTCTGGTCGTGCAGGTAGAGCTTGTGACCGCCCTTCTGCAGGTTCTCTGCCATGGGCGCACCCATGATGCCCAGGCCAATGAATCCAACTTTTGCCATGCTGTGTCTCCTCAAGAAAGATGAAATCCTGCTGTCAAGTGTTCAGGCCGTCTGCAATCCGTGTTGCGCGATCCAGCCCAGTCCTGCCATGGTCCCGGCCTGCGGTTTGTATTCGCAGCCGATCCAGCCGCGATAGCCGATGTCCTCCAGCCAGCCGAACAGGTAGCGGTAATTGATCTCGCCAGTGCCGGGCTCACCGCGTCCGGGGTTGTCGGCCAGTTGTACGTGACCGATCAGGGAGAGGTTGGCCTTGATCGTATTGGCCAGCTCGCCCTCCATGCGCTGCATGTGATAGATGTCGTATTGCACGAAGAGATTGTCCGAGCCGGTGGCCAGGATCAGTTCCACCGCCTGGCGCGTCGTATTGAGGAAGAAACCCGGAATATCGAAGTGATTGATCGGCTCGATGAGCAGACGAATGCCTTGCTCCTTCAGGCGCGCGGCGGCGTATTTCAGGTTGCCGACCAGCACCTCGCGCGCCGCTTCGCGCGAGACGCCCGGCGGCAGGATGCCGACCAGGCAGTTGAGCTGCGACACCTCCAGAGCGCGGGCATAGCGGATCGCTTCATCGACCCCGGCGCGGAACTCGGCTACGCGGTCGGGGTGGCAGGCGATGCCGCGCTCACCGGCGTCCCAGTTGCCGGCGGGAAGATTGTGCAGCACCAGTTGCAGGCGATGCGTACGCAATTGGGTGGCGATCTGTTCCGGGTCGAAAGCATAGGGGAACAGGAATTCCACCGCGCGGAAACCGGCCTGCGAGGCCGCCGCGAAACGGTCAAGGAAAGGCTGTTCGGTAAACAGCATGGTGAGATTGGCGGCGAGTCTGGTCATGCTTGGCTCCTTTGTTGTTAGTCCAGCAGGCTGATGGCGGTGGGTGCATCGTCGGCGTGCTCGGCCAGGGGTTCGAATTCATTGATGGCATCGATCTCGGTGCCCATGGCGATATTGGTGACGCGTTCCAGGATGATTTCCACCACTACCGGTACGCGGTACTCGGCCATCCAGCGCCGGGCCTGGGCAAAGGCATCCTGGATGGCATTGGGATCGGTGACGCGGATGGCCTTGCAGCCCAGGCCCTCGACTACGGCCACGTGGTCCACGCCATAGCCGTTGAGCTCGGGTGCATTGATGTTCTCGAAGGCCAGCTGCACGCAGTAGTCCATCTCGAAGCCGCGCTGTGCCTGGCGGATCAGGCCGAGGTAGGAATTGTTGACCAGCACGTGCAGATACGGCAGCCTGAACTGCGCGCCCACGGCCAGTTCCTCGATCATGAACTGGAAGTCATAGTCGCCCGAAATGGCCACCACCTTCTTCTGCGGATCGGCCGCCACCACCCCCAGCGCGGCGGGAATGGTCCAGCCCAGCGGCCCGGCCTGGCCGCAGTTGATCCAGTGGCGATCGCGATAGACGTGCAGAAACTGCGCTGCGGCGATCTGCGACAAACCGATGGTGGCCACGTAGCAGGTATCGCGACCGAAGGCGCGATTCATTTCTTCATACACGCGCTGGGGCTTGACGGGCGTGTCATTGAAATGGGTGCGACGTTGCAGGCTCTTCTTGCGTTGCTGGCATTGGGCCAGCCACGCCGAACGATCGGGCAATCGCCCTTCTGCCTTCCATTGCGTGGCCACTTCCACGAACAGCGCCAGCGCCGCACCGGCATCGCTGACGATGCCGTAATCCGGCCCGAAGACGCGACCGATCTGGGTCGGTTCGATATCCACGTGGACGAAGGTGCGGCCCTTGGTAAAGACATCGATGGAGCCGGTATGGCGATTGGCCCAGCGGTTGCCGATGCCCAGCACGAAGTCCGAGGCCAGCAGCGTGGCATTGCCGTAGCGATGGCTGGTCTGCAGACCGACCATGCCGGCCATCTGCGGGTGGTCGTCGGGGATCGCGCCCCAGGCCATGAGCGTGGGGATGACCGGCACGCCGGTCAGTTCGGCGAACTGCACCGCCAGTGCAGCGGCATCGGCATTGACCACGCCGCCACCGATGGTGAGCAGCGGGCGTTGGGCGGCGTTGAGCATCTCCAGCGCCTTTTCGATCTGGGCGCGGGTAGCGGCCGGACGATAGACCGGCAGCGGCGCGTAGGTATCGGGATCGAAATCGATCTCGGCCATCTGCACGTCGAAGGGCAGGTCGATCAACACTGGCCCGGGGCGGCCTGAGCGCATCAGGTGGAAGGCTTGCTGGAACACGCGCGGCACCTGGGCTGGCTCGCGCACGGTCACGGCCCATTTGGTGACGGGCTTGGCGATGGATTCGATGTCGACGGCCTGGAAGTCTTCCTTGTAGAGCCGGGCGCGCGGTGCCTGGCCGGTGACGCAGAGGATGGGGATGGAATCGGCCTGGGCCGAATAGAGCCCGGTGATCATGTCGGTCCCCGCAGGGCCGGAGGTACCGATGCACAACCCGATGTTGCCGGCCTTGGCGCGGGTATAGCCCTCGGCCATATGGGAAGCGCCCTCCACGTGACGGGCCAGGATGTGCTTGATGCCGCCGTGTTTCTTCAGGGCCGCGTAGAAGGGATTGATCGCTGCGCCCGGCACGCCGAAGGCTTGCAGACAGCCTTCCCTGACCAATACCTGCACTGCCGCGTCGACTGCTCTCATCTTTGCCATGCTCGTTCTCCAGGATGTCCGTTGGTGGATGTGTGATCGCTGGAGGCCATGCTAGTCATTACAAATTCGAATGATAAGTATCATCGGAGTCCACTGATTACTGAGCAAAAGTATGGAAACATCCAAAAAGTATTGAATTACACTCAGACCGGGAGGGATTGATGGACAAACTCAAGCAGATTGAAGCTTTCGTACTGGTGGTAGACAAGGGCAGCCTGGCGGCGGCGGCACTGGAGGAGAAGGTCACCCCGGTGATGATGGGGCGCCGCATCGATGCACTGGAGAGGCGCCTGGGCACCAAGCTGATGCACCGCACGACGCGGCACCTGACGTTGACCGAGCAGGGCAGCGTATTTCTGGATCATTGCCGCAAGTTGCTGGAGCAGATGGACACGGCCGAGAAGAGCATAGCCGAGGGGCGGCACAAGGCGACTGGCCACCTGGTGGTCTCGACGCCGGCCGCGTATGGGCGCCTGCATGTGGCGCCGCATGCCCCGGCCTTTCTGGCTGCGCATCCGGAGGTACAGATTTCCTTCAACCTGACGGACCGCGTGGTGGATCTGGTTCGTGAGGGCTATGACCTGGGCATCCGCATTGGTGGCGCCATCGAACCCAGCTTCGTGGCGGTACGCCTGGCCAGCAACCGGCGTGTGGTATGTGCGGCGCCGGAGTATCTGCATCGTTACGGAGTACCGAGGACACTGGATGATCTGGCGCAGCACAACTGCCTGGCGTTCAACTTGCAGGGTGGGCAGCAACGCGGCTGGTATTTCCAGCAAAACGGCAAGCCGGTGATCATCAAGGTGCAGGGCAATCTGGATTGCAATGATGGCGAGTTGCTGCATCGCTGGGCTGGCGAGGGCTTGGGGCTGGCGTGGCGCTCGACCTGGGAGATCCAGGCGCAGTTGGCCTCGGGGGAGTTGGTGACGGTGCTCGACGAGTATGCCTTGCCGCACTACGACATCATGGCGGTGTATCCGCAGCAGCGGCATTTACCGGCGAAGACGCGGTTCTTCATTGATTATCTGAAGGAAGTGTATGGGCAGCAGGATTATTGGAACGGGAGGCGATGAAAGACGGCAGTGACGAAGCCGCAGGCGAGAAAAAAGGGCGATGCCACAGGCGAGCACGACCGAGGCCGGAGGCGAGCAAAAAAGGGCGAAGCCGCAGGCGAGCACGACCGAGGCCGGAGGCGAGCAAAAAAGGGCGAAGCCGCAGGCGAGCACGACCGAGGCCGGAGGCGAGCAAAACAGGGCGAAGCCGCAGGCGAGCACGACCGAGGCCGGAGGCGAGCAAAACAGGGCGATGCCGCAGGCGAGCACGAGTGGACGGTCCCCATAGAGCCAGCCGCCTCAGCAGAGCAAAAAGTGGATCAGAAGAATAGTCGGAGCGAAGCGACTCTATTCTTCCCACTTTTTGCTCTGCTGCGGCGGGGACCCTCCGCAGGAGGGCTGGCTCTTTGGGGTCGCCTTCTTTTGCTTACTT
>NZ_JABFMQ010000047.1:0-10433 GCF_013359625.1 Herbaspirillum sp. C9C3 | reverse complement strand
GCAGACAACGCTTGGCGACCTCTCGCACTCACAGATTGAATGTGAACAGGCCCTAATGATGTTGCTCATTACCGTTTATTTATGTAATGAGCATTAGATAATAGGAACGTCTTCCCCAAAGTTCAAGGGCTGGCGATTTAATTTTGTAATGCCGACTAAATTAAACTACACTTCTGCGCAACACCATTACCGCCAGGGGTAATGCCCCGCAAAGGAAACCGATGATAAAAACCCGTGGCCGTCCGCGCAGCTTCGACCGCGACCAGGCGCTGCAGCAGGCCATGCAAGTGTTCTGGAGCAAGGGCTATGAAGGCACCACCATGGCCGATCTGTGCGAGGCCATCGGCGTGAAGGCACCCAGTCTCTACTCGGCCTTCGGCGACAAGGATGCGCTTTTCCGCGAAGTCATGGAGGTTTACTCGCGCACCATCAGTGCCGAACCGCTGCGCCTGTTGCAGGCCGGCAAGGGTATTCGCGAAGACCTGCAAGCCATGCTGCGCGCTAGCGTGCGCATGTATTCGGGCAAGACGACGGTGCCGGGCTTGCCGGCGGGAAAGGGGTGTATGGTCGTGATTTCAGCCATCAACTGTGCGCCCGAGAACAGCCAGCACAGTGATGCGCTCTCGCAACGCCGCCACAAGCGCCGCAATGAAATCCGCGCCCGCCTGTTGCAGGCGCAGCGCGAAGGGGAGATCCGCGCCGATGCCGATGTCACGGCGCTGGGCGATTTCTACACCAGCTTTCTCAATGGCCTGGCGCTGGGTGCGCGCGATGGTGTCTCCAGCGCGCGACTGGCCGCCACGCTGCCGCATGCGATGCTGCCGCTGGAAAATGTGCTCGTGGCGCCCCCTGCCAGGATCACCGAGGCGCAACGACGCGCATGAAAAACGGGAGCCCATGGGCTCCCGTTGTCGTGATGCAAATAGGGCCGCTTGAGTTCAGGCAGCCTGCGCCAGCGTCCCGTCGTTCTCCTTCAACTGCCCGCCCAGCGCGTCGACCAGTGCCGAGAGCAGCTTGGCCAGCTCACCGGTCATCAGCATGAAGTCGCCGTCGAAGCGCTCATCGTCGTTCTTGCCGGCGATCTCGCTGTCTTCCTTGAGCACGTCCAGCGGCGCGATGCGCTTGACCGACAGGTTCTCGGTCAGCACGAAGGAGACCTTGTCGGCCCAGGTCAGCGCCAGGCGCGTGCACTGCTTGCCGGCCTCGATATGGCGGCGGATGTCGTCGGCTTCCAGCGTGTGGCGCACGTAGCGCACCGTCGCCTTGCTCTCGGCGGTGGAGCGCAGCTCGGTATCCTGGTCCACGGTGAAACCGTTGGGCGCTTCGTCGCTGGCCAGCCAGTCGGTCATGGCCGCTGCCGGCGACATGACGGTGCGCAGCGTTTCCAGCGGGAACTTGGGGATGGCCTTGAAGAGCAGCTTCAACACTTCCTCGGCCTTGGAGGGCGAGCCGGCATCGACCAGCAGCCAGCCATTGACCGGATCGATCCAGACCCAGGTGCTGCGCACCACCGAGAAGGCGCGCGGCAGCAGCTCATCCGTGACTTGCTCCTTCAATTCCTTGGTCTGCTTGCGGCCCGGCGGGAAACCTTGCTGTTCTTCCAGCTCGGCGGCACGGGCCTTGGTCACCTGGTTGATGACGGTCGAGGGCAGCAGTTTCTTCTCGGTATCGAGTTTCAAGAGCAGCTGGCGGTTGACCACATGCACCAGTTTTTCATTGTTGCGCGGCGGCACCCAGCCCTGGCTCTGCATGTCCAGGCTGGAGCAGGCGGTGAAGGCCTGCGGCGCGAGATGGGATTCGAGTTCGTCGGCATGGATCGCCCACGGTGCGGGCAGACGGTAGATCTGGAGATTCTTGAACCACATAGGTTTCCGGAGCAGGGCAAAGAGGGAAAGGGGGAGATTTTACACGCCCGTCCTGCCGCAAGCGATGTCGGATTGTCCACGCTTGCAGTTAAATTTTCCATGGCCGGGCTGGCCGCAGAGCTCGCTGGAAAAACGCACAGAAAGTTCGCAGGAAAATGGATCAGCCGGCAAACGGCAATTCCGCCTGCACCGCCTGTGCGGCCGCCGCAAGCTCATCCTTGCGCGAGAGCGCACCCACGCGCACTCCGAGCAGGCGCAGCTTCTTTTCCAGCGGTACGCGCTTCAGACATTCCCCTGCCGCCTGTCGGATGGTGGCGGCGTCCCCGGTGGGCGAGGGCAGTGTCACATCGCGCGTCACACCCTGGAAATCGGCGTATTTCAGCTTGATGCCGATGGTGCGGCCGACATAGCCCTTGCGCTCCAGGTCGCCGGCCAGCTTCACGCACAGGGCCGTGAAGATTTCGGAGAGTTGCGCGCGGTCGGCACGCGCATGCAGGTCGCGTTCGAAGGTGGTTTCCCGGCTGATGGATTTGGGTTCGGAATACGTCTGTACCGGGCGATCATCGACGCCCTGCGCCACGCGTCCCAGCCATTCCGAATAACTGCGCCCGAAATGTGCACGCAGCAATTCAGGCGAGGCACGTGCCAGGTCGGCCACGGTCTCGATGCCCAATGCTGCCAGCTTCTCGGCGGCCTTCGGCCCGATGCCATTGATCTTGCGCGTCGGCAGCGGCCAGATGCGGCGCTCGATATCCTCGGGCGTGAGAATGGTGAGCCCATCGGGTTTGTCCAGCTCGGAAGAGATCTTGGCCAGCATTTTGTTGGGGGCCACACCGACGGAGCAGGTCAGGGCGGTAGCCGCATGCACCGCATCCTTGATGTGGCGCGCGACCTCATGCGCGGTATCGGGCCACGCAGAAAGATCGATGTAGATCTCATCGATGCCGCGATCCTCGATCAGCGGGGCGATGCTGCGCACCGCTTCCTTGAACAGGCGCGAATACTTGCGGTAGGCCTCGAAGTCGGTCGGCAGCAGGATCGCGTCCGGTGCCAGCTGGGCCGCCTTCATGATGCCCATGGCCGAGAACACGCCCAGCGCGCGCGCCTCGTAGGTGGACGTGGTGACCACGCCGCGCCCGGCGTAATCGCGCATGCGGAAATACTGGCGCGAGCCGTCGGGCAATTCCACCGGCCGCGTGGCCGAGCCGCCGCCGATGACCACGGCTTGGCCACGCAGGTCGGGATAGCGCAGCAGTTCCACCGAGGCATAGAAAGCATCCATGTCGAGGTGGGCGATGCGGCGTTCGTGGGCCATGGTGGTGCGAGCAGCGAAGAGAAAGCGTAAGCGGTGCGATCAGTAATGCGGCGGCTTCTCGTTGGCGGCCGCGCGGTCCTGGCTGGTGTCGGACAATTCCTTGAAGCGCTTGGCCAGGGCATGCAGCAGCATGTCCAGTTCCTCGATCTTCTTTTCCTGGCGATAGACGGTCTGGTTCAGTTCGTCCAGCAGGTGTTCCTGATGGGCGATCTTCATTTCCAGGTCGATGAGGCGGTCGTCTTGGGTCACTTGTGTTCTTCCTTGGAGGTGTTGCTCAGACTGGCGGCACGGTCGTCGCTGATGAGCCAGTGCAGGACACCAGCCGCCGCGGCGCGGCCGGTGGCAAAGCAGGCGGTGAGCAGGTAGCCGCCGGTGGGCGCTTCCCAGTCCAGCATCTCGCCGGCGCAGAATACGCCCGGCAGGGCGCGCAGCATCAGCGCATCATCGAGCGCCTCGAAGCTCACGCCCCCGGCGCTGCTGATGGCTTCGGCGATGGGGCGCGTACGCAACACCGTCAGCGGCAAGGCCTTGATGGCGCGCGCCAGCTTGCCCATGTCGGCGAAATCCTCCTTGCTGACCAGCTCGCGCAGCAGTCCGGCCTTCACGCCCTTGAGATGCAGGCGGCTTTGCAGGTGGCTGGAGAGCGAACGCGCACCACGCGGATGGGCCAGTTCGGCTTCCACTTTTTCCAGCGGCCAGTCGGGCAGCAGGTCCAGGTACAGGCGCGCCGAGCCTTCTGCGGTAATGGTGTCGCGCAAGGCCGAGGACATCGCATAGACCAGGCTGCCTTCGATGCCCTCGGCGGTGACGATGAATTCGCCGCGACGATTCTGCACGCCGCCGCTGGGCAGCGCCGTGCTGGCCACCACCGGCTTGACCGGTTCGCCGGCGAAGCGGCTGCGGAAATGTTCGCTCCAGTCCAGCTCGAAGCCGCAGTTGGACGGCAGCAGCGGGGCGACTTCCACCTGACGGGTTTGCAGCAGCGGCACCCAGCTGCCGTCCGAACCCAGGCGCGGCCAGCTGGCCCCGCCCAGTGCCAGCACCACGGCATCGGCTTGGACATCGGTGTGGCCATCAGGATGGGCAAAGCGCAGTGCGCCGTCTTCCTGCCAGCCCAGCCAGCGATGGCGCATGTGGAAGCGCACGCCGGCCTCGCGCAGGCGATGCAGCCAGGCGCGCAAGAGCGGTGCGGCTTTCATCTCGCGCGGGAAGACGCGGCCGGAGCTGCCCACGAAGGTCTCGATGCCCAGGGCGTGTATCCATGCGCGCAACTGGTCGGCATCGAAGCGGCGCACGAAGGGCGCCACCTGTTCACGGCGATTGCCGTAGCGAGGCAGGAAGTCGGGTTGCGGTTCGGAGTGCGTGATGTTCATGCCGCCGCGTCCGGCCAGCAGGAATTTGCGACCGGCCGAGGGCATGGCGTCGTAGACGTCCACGGCGGCGCCTTGTGCGGCCAGGACTTCGGCGGCCATCAGGCCGGCCGGACCGGCGCCGATCACGGCCACGCGGCGGCTGCCGGGAGCGAGTTGGGGAAGAGTGTGCATCGATGTCATGCGCGGCATGATACCGCCCGCTTGCCACTAGCGCACGTCATCCCTGCGTTCAGCGGCGATGCGGGGTGCTGTATTTGTTTTCCAGTCGCGCCACCACCAGTGCCAGGCAGATGGTCATGGAGAAATACAGGATGGAAATGGTGATGTACGGTTCCCAGTAACGGGCATAGGTGCCCGCCACGGTACGCGCGGCATAGGCCAGTTCGGCCAGGCCGATGGCCGAGACCAGCGAGGAATCCTTGAGCAGCGTGATGGCTTCGTTGCCCAGCGGCGGCAGCATGCGGCGAAACGCCTGCGGCAGCACCACGTAGCGCATGGTCAGGCCATAGTTCATGCCCAGGCTGGCCGCAGCATAGGACTGGCCGCGCTCGATGGACTGGATGCCGGCGCGGAAGATCTCGGAGATGTAGGCGCCGGCATTGAGCGACAGCGCCACCGTGCCCGAGAGGAAGGCACCGTAGTCCTGCTTGATGGTGCGTGCCAGTTCCCCGGTGATGAGCAGGCCGTGTTCCTGTTGCACCAGCAGTGGCATCACCGCGAAGTGGATCAGCATGATCTGCACGAACAGCGGCGTGCCCCGGAAGAAGGCGACGTAGAAGCCGGCCAGCCAGCGCAGCACCTTCAGCGGCCACTTCCAGGGGCCGTGCGGCACCTCGGCCAGGCGCAGCATGCCCACCAGCAAGCCGATCACGGTACCGATCAGAATACTGATCAGCGACACCTGCAAGGTCATGAGAACGCCCTTGGCGAACAGCGGCGCGTAGCCTTGGATGATGCTCCAGCGGAAATCCATGTCGGACTCGATTGGGGATTGGAAAAATCAGTTTCTGGAAGGACAGGACGGCGGCAAACTGCCGCCGTCACCGGGGGAGGGCTGCCGACAGTCTGCGGACGGCGCTTACTTGCCGAAGTAGTGTGCGCTGATGGCGGCGAAGCTGCCATCGGCCTTCATTTCGGCCAGGGCCTTGTTGATCTTGGCCAGCAGTTCCGGATCATCCTTGCGCACGGCGATGCCGTAGTCTTCCTTGGGGAAGCTCGGATCGGTGACGGTACGCAGCTTGCTGTTGGGGTTGTTGGCGATGTAGTTCTTGACCACCGGTTCATCGGCCACGACGGCATCGACGCCGCCGTTTTCCAGTTCCTTCAGGGCCAGCGGGGTGGAGTCGAAGCGCTTGATCTTGGCGCTGTTCTTGCCCAGCACCTGCTGCACCAGTTCGTCGCCGGAGGTGGCGCTCTGGGTGCCCACGGTCAGGGGCTTCAGGTCTTCCATCTTGCTGACCTTGGATTCTGCGGCCGGCAGGGCGATGGTCTGGGTGGCCACGAAGTAGGGATCGGAGAAGGCCACCGACTTCTTGCGTTCATCGGTGATGGTGATGGCCGAGATCAGCAGGTCGCGGTCACCTTGGGCGAGGAAATTGAAGAAGCCTTCGAAGGGCGTGGGCACGAACTTGACTTCGATGCCGATCTTCTTGGCCAGGGCCTTCATGACGTCGATGTCGAAGCCGACCACTTCCTTCTGTTCGTTTTCGGAGGAGAAGGGGGCGTAGGCCGATTCCACGCCGACCACGTAGACGCGGGCGGCAGCGGCTTGCGGTGCAGGGGCAGCGGCGCTCTTGTCTTCCTGCTTGCCGCAGGCGGCCAGGCCCAGCATGCCGACGAAGCCGGCGGTCAGCGCCAGCGTACGGGCGTGGCGGGAGAACATCTTGATCATTGCTTGATTTCCTTGTCTGGAATGGTTGGGGCAACAGGGGCAGGCGAGCGGGTAGCGCGGCGGGCGGTGTTGCTTGTGTGAAACTCGGGGATTTTTTTGCAGGCGGCATTGTAAACCGCCCGGGGGTGGTGGCGGGCAATGGTGCGTCAAAAAGGGGCAGGAAATGGCGCAAAGCGTGGTGTCGGTGCAATTTTCAGGGCGGATATGCGCAAATGTTGCCCTGCTCCGGACAGGCGGCGCTGGCTGTCAGCCATAGGAGGCTGTGGCCAGGCTGGAAATGAGGCTGCACCCGCAGGCAGCACGATGCCCTTGCAGGGCGACCATGCGATCACCGATCAGCCAGGTCGGCGCCCCCTCGATGATCGGATTGGTACCATGCCCTTCCTTGGGGCAACTGACCAGGTCGCCGACACGGGCAATGCCGATGCCGTGGAGGGTGTGGGTGGGAGAGGCGGAGATCACTTTGCCGCCATGGGAAGTGGAGTCGCCGAGACGGATGATGGGTAGTGGCATGCGTGGCTTTCTTTGGGGAGGGGGCACGATCAGAATGCGCCGGGGCGTGTGCGTAGCGTCGGCAGGACCTTATCCCACAGGTGGATGGCTTCGGCTTCGCTCAGGCTGGGGGCAAGGATGGGCGGCGGATAGGTATGCTCGTTCGGGTCCTTGGGATCAGGTTCGGGTTTGCGTTTGCCGACATTCATTTCTACGTCGAGCATCGGGTTGGTGATGCCTTTTCCGTGGCGCGCATCTTCGTAGAGGAAGCGGAGGGTGGGAATCTTGGTGTGTTCATCCGGGGTCATATAGAGCACTTCCTGTCCGGGCAGCTCGTGATAAAGCCTGCCGCTCCTGATGAGGCGACCGTCGCCCGTCTTCCAGATGGGCGCAAGGAACTTCATCCGGTCCAGCAGAGTGTCAGCATCGCGCGGGCCGGATAAGGTCGCTAACGTGAAATACACATCGTCGACGTCCTTCAGATGATAGAAGAAGCGCAGACTTTCGTCGCTTGAAGCGGGGCCCGTGACAAAGCCGTTGAGGATGCAGGTACCCTGGCCCGGGGGGATTTCGTCGCCACGGGGTTGGGTGCGATGGTAGACCTTGAGCAGGGCGGCCAGTTTTTCGGGGGTGGTGGTTGGTATTGGGCCGTTCGGATATTCTTCGTTTGAATAACTCATATCCCGGGCGGCGATGTGCATTTTGATTTGATATCCATCACGCCAATCCATGAGCTCAAGGATGCGGAACATATTGCTGAAATGATTCTCGGCACGATCAAAAATTACACCTCGTCCATTTGGGAGAGTGATGGTTTCCTTGAGCGTTGCGGTCTTTGGTTCGCGCAGAAGGATTCCCGACTCGAGCACCCTTTTTCTTGTGTCTAGCGCCAGGTGGAAATCTGCCTCTGAGAGTGCTTTGATATCGATGGTCACCCCATCGATATCTTGCCCTCCTTGGGTATTGAGGACGAAACTTTCTGGCAAGTCAATCAGATAGCGTCCAAAACATCTCGGAATCATTTTCTCCGTAATGGCATTCATCTTCTGTGTTTCCTTCGCATTGAGTTTCGGGATTCCGGATTGGCATGAAAAAAACGTAAACGCGATCAATGCGAGCAGCACGCCAGAGGAACCCAGATATTTATTCCGCATGAATTTATTCATTCGTAATCCAGAGATGTGCCTTTGATCGCCTGGGCGATCTGAACGATGGAGCGGAGAGTGAACTCCCTCGCCATGGCTGAATCTTTATAAGCCGGTTCATGGCCAACTGAAACCCGAAGCATTGATTTGATGCCGGTATGTTCTTTGGGCGCGATGCCAGAGCGATGGGGAACAGTTCCGTCACCCTCTTCGTCGGGCTCGCTGATCCGGAACACTTCATTAGGTACAGTTTGTCCTGCGCTCATTCCGGGATAGAGCGCGGTCCTTGTTTCCCCCAATTCACCGTAGAAGTGAGGTTTTGCATTGAATACGTCTTTCTCCGGTCGCGGGAGAGGTGGACGTCTGATTGACTGGAACGTTGTTCGCCAACATACCGTCCCATAAGCTTTAAACTCACGATCGCTACCGAAAAACGCGTAGGTGTTGTGATGATATTTTTCTTTAATCGCATGGTGAAAGTCTTTGATCTTTCCGTGAATGAGCGCCGAGAAACCAGCCCAGTCGGCATCGATTTCCCGCTGCTCCCTCGGAGGGCTCTTCGATGGGCGCGGATTGATCAGATAATCCTCGCACATGCTCCACCATCGCCCACGGACGGTGTAGATCTCGTTGTACGGGTCGTTATTGCGCGGCAGACTGACGACGGTGCTCCCATCATCAATCTTGAGCCAGCCATTTCCATATTCCGGCGTTGGCAGCAGTTGTAATGGTCCCGGTGCGCTGGATAACACCGCAGTCATTTCTGCGGCGTCTTCTCCCAATACCTTGGCCGCCAGCCATGCGCCTTCCGTTCCTGCTTTGAATCGTCGGTAAACAGCGGCTGCCCCGATGGCAGGCATGACGCCGTGGACGATGCCGAGAATCTTGTCCGACATCCCCAGCACCTCCGAGCAATAGCGCGCCACGAGTCCCCCCATGGAGTGCGTCACCAGAATCACTTTCTCGCAGCGCTTCTTCTCCTGCTTGTATCGCGTAATCACGGCATTGATCCGCTGCTTCAACTGCTCGGCGGATGCGTCATTGCCATCCAGCCAGTTATAACCACAGGCATGCACCGGGAATCGATAGCGGTAGCTGAGGGCTACCTGTTCCTTCAGTAAAGCATCATCGCTCTTCATGGATCCCAATGCCTTGTTGATCAGCAAATCGCGAGGGCCACCCTTGGTATTGACGAAATCGTTCAACGCGTTCTCGAGCCAAACCAGAAAGTCACCGTAGCTCATCGCGCCAACTTCACCCCAGCCGCGCCGCTTCAGTTCTTCGTCATGCTGGGCGGTTCCGTCGGGTCTTGCTCCATCGTCATCAACGACCATCTTTTGTGGAGCCAAATATTTCTTTCGCAGCGCCGCCCCGCGGGATAGCCAAGGCGACATGGAACGAACGCTATCCAGCCGCCAAGAAATGTCGCCTGCATTTCCTGTTCCCTTCAAATTGCTACCCATCACCCCCGGCACAAAGATCACCGGAATGACACGATCCGGAATCATGTGGCAGACCGCACAAGAGTCATCAGGACTGCTGAGCGTCGATTTCCATTCAGGATTGCCCTTCTTGTCAAAGGTCGGTGTCAGCAAGCGTTCACTATTGTTTTTGCTCATGATGGAGGTCGTCATTCAGGAAGGATGCGCAGGGAAGTGTGCTCGACGAACAGGCTCTTCTGCAGGCCGGTCTTGCCTTGTGCGTCGGTCATGCCGCGCACCTTGGTGCCATCGCCACGGACGATTTCAAAGCGCCGGTTCTTGACGGGAGATTGGTCATACGGCCACCTCAGGACGAACTCTTCGTCGAACGGCAGGACTGCCGATGACTTGTTCATCTCGTAGGCCAGGGTCGTCGGCCCCGGCATGGCGTGGGTGGCAGCCTTGGCCTCCCAGGCTCCTGACGTCCCTTGGGTGATTCCCGATGCGTTGAGCCGGATGAAGGAGCCTCCTGCCGTAATGAGTACTTCTTCTTTGGCGCGAATCTCCACCCGTCCGCTTGCGGACAGCAGCCGGGCCACCTTCTCAGCAATGAGATCCAGATCGTCGCTCTGCGCCTGTACCTCCACCTTGCCCTTTGCAGAGAACAGTTTGATCCCGGCCTTGAAGGCGAACAGGCTGATCTTCTCGGCCACGCTGACCAGCAGGCTTTTGCCGGCAGCGATGCTGGTATCCGTTCCCGATGACAGCGTGATCTCGCCACCAGCATGCGTATGCACGCCTTTGGGCGTAGTCAGGCCAATGGCATCCGGGGAAGCTGCCAGCAGGATGGCCTGTTTGAAACGATTGGCCTGCGCTTGCGACGGATCCTCGTAATCCGCCTGGGTGGCATCGATGAAGTCGCGCAATGACT
>NZ_JABFMQ010000046.1:0-13134 GCF_013359625.1 Herbaspirillum sp. C9C3 | reverse complement strand
AAAACCAAAACAGGAAATTGATCGAAGAAAAAATCGATGCCACAGGCGAGCCAACACAAAGCCGAAGGCGAGTCGGAGACCGGGCGAGGCCGCAGGCGAGCCCGAGTGGACTCTCCCCATAGAGCCAGCCGCCGCAGCGGAGCGAAAAGTGGATCAGAAGGATAGTCGGAGCGTAGCGACTCTATCCTTCCCACTTTTCGCTTCGCTGCGGCGGGCACCCTCCGAAGGAGGGCTGGCTCTCTGGGGTCGCCTTCTTTTGCTTACTTTTCTTGGCGAGACAAGAAAAGTGAGCGGCTGCCGGGCCGCCCCCGGCGCGTCCTCACGACCGGAGAATGATAAGTATTAAGCTAGAGCGCAGAACAGCAATCCGTGCAGACTACCCAAAAACCAAAACCAAAAACCAAGCCCGCCAAGACAACATCAACCAGCAACGGGAACAAGTCAGGAAATCAGCTTGATGTAACCAGCCGCATCAAGGAACCCATCAGCAGAGAAAGGCACAGCCGGCTTCAGCTTGAAGATCCACTGTTCATAAGGCGCCGCATTGATGGCATCAGGCGCATCAAGCAGCACCTCGTTGACAGCAATTACCTCCCCATCAACAGGCGCATGCAGATCAGAAGCTGTCTTGTTGGACTCGACGATGCCCGATTCAGCCCCCTGTGCCAACACCTTGCCCACCGCTGGCATATCCACATACACCAGCGGCCCCAACTGTTCCTGACCGAAATCGGTAATACCGATGGTCAGTGTCCCGTCGTCTTCAAGCTTCACCCACTCATGGGTATCGGCATAGACCAGATGATCCGGAATGTGCATCACAGTCTCCTCATGCAAATGATTATTTGGCTTCAGCCTTGCTGCCATCGGCAAACACCGGCTCACCCAGGTTGAGCATCAAGCGGTTGGCCCAGGCGAAGATGGCCACCGAATGAATCAGATCCAGCACTTCCAGCTCGTTCAAGCCCACGTCATACAGCGCCTTGATCTGCCCGGCGCTGATATCACCAGGCGTCTCGGTCAGTTCCGCCGAGAACTTGGCGATGGCCTGCTCGCGCGCGTCCACCCCTGCCCCATAAGGCGAATCGAACACCTGCCGAACCGTATCGTTACGCTTGGCCAACTGCTCAAAACGCTGTGCATGGACCGACGCACAATACACACAGCCATTGATACGCGAAACCACCAGCGAACCCAGCTCCCGCTCGGCGCGCGACAACCCGCCTGGCGCATACATGATGGCGTTGAACGCAGCCGAGCGCTGACGCAGGATGTCCGGCTGATGTGCCAGAAACAGGTAATAGTCCGAGGTCTTGGCCTTGGGATGGCTTTCTTCCAGCACCTTGATCTGGTCCTCACTGGCCGCTTCCAGCTGGATCACATCCAGCCAGGCATCCCACTCCAGGGACTCATTGGTAAAGCCATTGGCCTTGATGATGTCGCTCATGTCGACTCTCCTTACTGGGCAGCGGCAGCACGCATGGCCTTCAGGCCCGCGACCACACGCAATTGATAGGACACGAAAGCGATCAGCTGCGACAGCGCCACCACCGCAGGCGTACTGATGCCAGCGGCCGGCAGCTTCTCGATCGCCGCCTTGTCGCCTTCCACCGGCCGCTGCGTCAGCGCGCGCGTAAAGACCAGCATGGCGCGCAAACGGCCCTCCGGCAATTGCTCAGGCGCGCCACTCTCGGCCACCGCCAGTTGCCCGGCATCCGCCGACACCGCCTGAGCACGTTCGCGGTAGTGCGCAGCCAGATCGGACGCACCCGCCAGACGGCAGGCGTACAGCGCCACCAGCAGACGCTCGTCCAGGCCGATGCCCTCCAGAGCCGGATCGAACAAGGTGTCATAGCTGCCCTGCGACGCCACGGCCACCTTGTCGCGCTGATGGCGCAGGCCGTGCAGGGGACTGCCAGCGGCCAGACCGGCCAACTGGTCGATGACATCCTTGCTGATGTCGTAGACAGGGGTACTCATGAAATTTCCTTTGTGGATGTGTGCCTGGCCAGCGCCTCGCGCAGGAAGTGCTGCGCCTGCTGCCAGGCGTCGAGATCGGCACGGGCATTGGCGGCGGGCTCGCCGCCACCGGTACTGATGCGCCCCGAGACCGGGTGCGCATACGTGGTCTGCGTGGTCGGAACAAACGGGAACAGAATCGAATGGCCGGCATGCGCATAGTCGCGCCATACCACCGGCCACCGATGCGACACCTCGGCCAGCTTGTCACGCACCATCGCGCAATACAGACTGGAAGGCCAGGAACCATCATCGGTGGCCGACAGCAGCAACACCGGTGCCGTGATCTTCTCCACCGGAATGCGGGCACGCGCCACCGCATCCTCATCCTGCAGCGCAGTCAGCATGGCCAGCGCATGACGGTGCGGGGCCGGGCCTTCGTCAAACGGCGCCCAGCTGGCCGTGCGGTTGTCCTGCCATTGATGCGGCAAGGGTTCACCGCGCAGCAACCAGGTCGGACCTTCCCGCCCCACGGCCGGGTCAGCCGCGTTCTGGCCGCTGTGTACCAGGGCACTGGGTACATAGGCCAACACCGCCGAGACCTTCTGCGGGAAGACCGCAGCCAGCAGCAACACCAGCTCGCCGCCGCGCGACTGCCCACTGATGGCGACGAAATCGTGCAAGGGACGTACCTCGGCACGCAACCAGTCCAGACCGCGTTCAACATATTCCAGCGGTGTATTGGAGATGTAGTCCGACAGGCCCGGCGCCTTGAAATACGCCAGCGCAAAGGCCGCATAACCACGTGCCGCATACAGCGCGGCACGCGGTTCATTGATGCCGCCACCGGACCCGTTGAGAATCATCACCGCCGGATGCGGCCCCGGCGTGGCCGGCAGGAACAGCGTACCGACCAGCCCCTGCTCCCGCACCTCGCGCCGGATCACGCCGGCACCGGCCAGCCGTTGCACCAGCTCGGTACTGGCCGGAACACAAGGTGCGAGCCCTGGCTGATCCAGTGAAGAGACCGTCAGCGTGGTCACCAGCGGCGCCAGCACATCGGCATGGAAGGGATCGCGCCGACCGGCCTGCACCGGCTTCTGCGACCACAGCAGCCCCATGGGATCGATACCGTAGTAATCGCCATCGATGGCCGGATTCATGCTCACGTCGACATTGCCGTAGGCATCGGCAATGTAGCAGGCGGTGCTGCGCCACTCGATACCCTCCCGCAAGGTAGACGAGGAAATGCGCACCGGCTCGCCCGGATGCGCACCCCGCACGATGATGCGGCGGGGTACGTCGATCAGGTCGTCGGCCGGGCTGACGTCAATCGAGAAGTTGGGCATGCGCTTACTTCTTGTCCTGCGTCACCATCATGGCGGTGGTACGGTCACTGGTGATCGGAGTGACCTTCAGGCCCTTCCTGGCCGCCCAGATGTTCTGGTAGTGATACAGCGGAATCACGCCCACATCGTCCGAGACCGTCTTGGCAGCACCACGCAGAATGGCCTCGCGCTTGGCCGCATCGAACTCGGCGGTCGAATCGGCCAGGGCCTTGTCCACGGCCGGGCTGCTGTAGTGGTTCCAGTTCGAGGCGCCAATCCCCTTCTTGGGATCGACCGTCCCCAGCACATTGACCAGCGCATAGCTGGCTTCACCGGTACCGTTACCCCAGGCCAGCACGGAGACGGCAAACTCGTTCTTGTTGGCACGCGAGGAATACGACGCCCACGGCAGCACCTCGACCTGGGTCTTGATGCCGATGCGGGTCCAGAACTGCGCCACTGCCTGCATGGTCTCCGGCGCCTGCGGATAGCGGTCGTTGGGCACGTGGATGGTCAGCTTGAATCCTTCCGGGAAACCGGCCTGGGCCAGCAGCTTCTTGGCCTGCGCAGCGTCGAAGGGGATGTTCTTGATCTCCGGGTTGTAGCCGAAGGTATCGGTCGGCATCCACTGGTTGGCCTCGGTGGCCGCACCCTGCAGGATACGGTCGATCAGGGCCTTGCGGTTGATGGCCAGCGACATGGCACGGCGCACGCGCACGTCCAGCAGCGGGTTCTTCTCCAGCGGCTTGCCATTGTTGTCGGTGATGAAGGGGCTCGGGCCTTCATGGAAGCTCGGCTGGATCAGCAGCACGCGCAGGCCGTTGTAGGGATAGACCTTGATGTCGGGCGACTGCTTGAGCCTGACCAGGTCCGACACCGAAACCTTGTCGATCACATCCACATCACCCGAGAGCAACGCAGCGGTACGCGCCGCACCATTGTTGATGTAGCGGTAGTTGACCTTTTCCCACAGCGCCTTGCCATTCCAGTAGTCGTCGTTACGCTGCATCACCACGCGATCACCCGGGATGTAGGAGACGAACTTGTAAGGGCCGGTACCGATCATCGCGGCACCACTGTTGTAGTTCTCGGTGGTCGATTTCTCGCCCACGTGCTTGCTCACGATATGCACCGAGGCCAGGTTCAGCGGCAGGTCCGGATTGGGAACATTGGTCTTGATGACCAGCGTCAGCGGATCCTTGGCCGTGACCGATTCCACCGTGCGCAGGTAGCCGGCGAAGGTGGCCACGCTGCCCGGCACCGCGCGGGCGCGCTGGTAGGAGAAGATCACGTCATCTGCTGTGAAGGGCTTGCCGTCCTGCCACCTGACGTTGGGACGCAGCTTGAATTCCCAGGTCTTGGGGTCGATGTTCTTCCAGCTCACGGCCAGGCCGGGCACCAGCTTGTTGTAATCGTTCTGGACCAGCAGGTCCCAGAAATGCAGGTCCACAGAGCGGTCACCGGCATGGTTGTTCAGTTGCGGATCCAGCGAGGACAGCGGATCGGCAAAACCGATGTTCAGGTTCTGCGCATGCGCCGCATCGGCGGCAGCGGCCAGGGCTGCACCGGTCAGGGCGACGGCCAGCAGGCGGGTCAGGAGGGTCTTCTTCATGGTCGGGTTCCTCTGTGGTCAGGGTGGAAGCACTACGGATACATCAGTTCGGGGCTTTCTGGACGGCCCCCTTGCTCAGTCCGAACGGTAGGTAGAACATTTCAACAAACCTTGTCAACGGCCATCATTGAGATGGCAGGCACTCCTGTGTCCCGGCGCGATCTCGCGCAGCACCGGCTGCTCTTCACGGCAACGCTGCGTGGCATGCGGGCAGCGCGGGTTGAAGTGGCAACCAGTGGGCGGATTGAGCGGGCTGGGGATCTCGCCCTTGATGGCGGTGAATTCCTTCTTGCGTGCTCCCATACGCGGCACCTCGGCCAGCAGCGCCTGCGTGTAGGGATGGTTGGGCTGGCCGAACAATTCGGCCACCGGCGCACTTTCCACCACACGCCCCAGGTACATGATGACCACGCGGTCCGACACGTGCTCCACTACCCCCAGGTCATGGCTGATGAAGAGATAGGTCAGACCCAGTTGCTCACGCAGGTCCATGAACAGATTGAGGATCTGCGCCTGGATCGACACATCCAGCGCCGCCACTGCCTCGTCGCAGACCAGCATCTGCGGCTGCACCGCGAGTGCGCGCGCAATGCCGATGCGCTGGCGCTGGCCGCCGGAGAACTGGTGCGGATAGCGGTCACGCAGGGCCGGATCGAGACCGGCGCGCAGCAACTGCTGGCAGACGTAGGCATCGAGGTCGCCCTCGACCTTTCCATTCACTTGTGCCGCTTCGCCGACAATCTGGTCGATGCGCAAACGCGGATTCAGGCTGGCATACGGATTCTGGAAAATCATTTGCACCTGCAGGCGTGCCTCGGCCTCTTCTCTGCCGTTGAGGCTGGCGCGCTCGCGCCCATGGACCAGTACCTGGCCATCGGAAGGATCAAGCAGGCCGCAGGCTACCCGGCCCAGGGTGGATTTGCCGCAGCCGGATTCGCCGACCAGGCCGACCACTTCGCCAGGCAAGACCCTGAGGTCCACCTGGTCCAGCGCATGGGTAACGGCCGGCGGTCGGCTCCAGCCGCGCGCCTGCAACTGGCGTTCCAGCCAGCCCTGGCGGCGCTCGCCGAAGCGGCGGCTGACGGCGCGGGTTTCGATCAGAGGGATGACGGCCTTATCCATGGTGCTCGTTGCTCTGTGTGCTTGGGATGGGGTGATGGCAGCGCACCCGGTGCGCCGGCAGTGGCTCGCTGATCGCGGGGGCCACCAGGCACTGCCGGGACAGGCGCTCGCAGCGGGCAGCGAAGGCGCAGGTCGGCGGCAGGTGCAGCAGGTTGGGCGTCATCCCGGGAATCTGGCGCAGACGCGCACCGCGCCGGTTGTTGCTGGGCAGGCTGCCGATGAGGCCCTGCGTATAGGGGTGCAGCGACGCATCCAGCACCGCATCCACACTGCCCTGCTCGACGATGCGCCCGGCATACATCACCGCCACTTCATCGGCCAGGCCCGCCACCACGGACAGGTCGTGCGTGATCCAGATCAGCGCGGTGCCATGCTGGCGCGCCAGCTTCTGCACTTCCGACAGGATCTGCGCCTGGATGGTCACATCCAGCGCGGTGGTGGGTTCATCGGCGATGATGAGGTCAGGCTTGTGCAGCATCGCGATGGCAATCGCCACGCGCTGACGCATGCCGCCCGACAATTGGTGCGGATAGGCTTGTAGCCGTTCCTCCGGGCTGGCGATACCCATCATGCCCAGAGTGTCACGGGCCAGTTCGCGCGCCTGCTGGCGGCCGACCTTGCTGTGCGCCAGCACGGCATCGACCATCTGCGCCTCCACCTTCAAGACGGGATTCAAGGTCATCATCGGGTCCTGGAAGATCATGGCGATGCGATTGCCCTGCAGCTCGCGCAGCGAAGTCTTGTCCATGCTGACCAGGTCACGTCCCTGGAACAGGATCTCGCCGCCGACGATGCGGCCCGGCGCATCGACCATGCCGAGGATGGAAAAGCCGGTCACGCTCTTGCCCGATCCGGATTCACCGACCAGGCCGAGAATGCGGCCACGACCGACCGACAGCGAGACGTCATCCACCGCCGGCAGCACCCCCTCGGGGGTAAAGAAATGGGTGCGCAGCTTGCGCACCTCAAGAGTGGGCGCGCTCATTTTTGCCACCGTGGGTTGAGGATGTCGCGCAGGCGGTCACCCACCAGGTTGATGGCCACGATCACCACCAGCAGCGTGATGCCGGGATAGAAGCTGATCCAGTATTCGCCCGAGAGCATGTATTGGTAACCATTGGAGATGAGCAGGCCCAGCGAGGGTTCGGTAATGGGCACCCCCAGGCCGAGGAAGGACAAGGTCGCCTCCAGCGTGATGGCGCGCGCCACCTGCAGGGTACCGATGACGATGAGCGGCGGCAGGCAGTTGGGCAGGATGTGGCGCACCATGATGCGCCAGGACGACAGATTCAGGCCGCGCGCGGCCTCCACGTATTCCTTGCGCCGCTCCACCAGTGCCTGGCCGCGTGCGGTGCGCGCGTAATACGCCCACTCCAGCACCACCAGCGTGGCCATCACGTTGAAGATGCCCTTGCCCACATAGGCCAGGATCAGCATTGCCACCAGGATCGAAGGGAAGGACAACACCAGGTCGGCAAAGCGCATGAGCAGCGTATCGACCTTGCCACCGGCATACGCGGCCAGCAGGCCAATGAGCGTGCCGATGACACCGGCGATCAGGGCTGAGCCCACGCCGATGCCCACGCTGATGCGCAGGCCATAGAGAATGGCCGAGACCAGATCGCGGCCCTGGCCATCGGTGCCCAGCCAATAGGTAAAGCTGCCTGCACCGTTAATCGTGCCAGGATGCAGGCGTGCATCAAGCACATCGAGCTGCATCAGGTCATACGGATTCTGCGGCGTGATCCACGGAGCAGCGATGGCGCCGACGATGAGCAGCAGCACGATCACCAGTCCCAGCATGGCCGAACGCGAGGCCACGAAATGGCGCATCACGCGCCGCCATGGGGACTCGCGGCGCGGGGCCCGGAAGGCCGACAGCTCGGCCACGCGGGCGCGTACCTGTTCTTGCGTCATCGTCACTTCGGTCTGCGGCGCGCTCATGCACGGGCCTCCACCCGCACACGCGGGTCCAACAATTTGTAGAGCACATCGACCACCAGATTGATGGTGACGAACATGCAGACGATCACCATCAGGTAAGCCACGATGACAGGACGATCCAGTGCGTTGATGCTGTCCAGGATCAGCTTGCCCGCACCAGGCCAGGCAAAGATGCTTTCTGTGACCACCGCAAAGGCAATGGTGGAGCCGAACTCCAGTCCGACCACGGTCACCAGCGGGATGAGCGTATTGCGCAGCACGTACATCAGCACCACGCGCGCCGGGGACAAGCCCTTGGCACGGGCGAACTTCACGTAGTCCATCGGCAGCACCTCACGCACATTGGCGCGGGTAAGGCGAATGACCAGCGAAATCTTGAACAGCGACAGGTTGATGGCCGGCAGGATCATGTGACGCCAGCCATCGGCGGTGAGCCACGACCATTGCACACCGAACAGTTCGGCGGTCTGGCCGCGTCCGCCCGAAGGCAGCCATCCCAGCGTGACCGAGAAGGCCATGATCAACATCAGCCCGATCCAGAAGGTCGGCAGCGAAAACCCGAAGATGCTGGTGGTCATCACCAGGCGCGAGAAGGGATGATCCGGCTTCATGCCCGCCAACAGCCCCAGCGGCACCCCGACCAGCAAGGCCAGCAGCAACGCCGCGAAGGCTAGTTCCAGCGTGGCCGGCAGGCGCTGGAAGATCAGCAGGATGGCCGGGGTGTTATAGACGAAGCTGTTGCCCAGATTGCCGTGCAGCGCGCCATTGAGGAAGGCCAGGTACTGGCGCCACACCGGCTGATCCAGTCCCAGTTCCTGGATGATGCGCAGGCGGTCCACCTGATCGACATCCTGGCCGATGAGGATATCGACCGGATTGCCGATCATGTGCAGGCCGAAGAAGACAATCACCGTCATCAACAGCACCACCATCAGCGCCTGCAACACGCTCTTTGCGATCGCTGCACTCATGCGGGCAGCTCCCAGGGCGATTCGCTCCACTCGTCGCCTTCCAGTTCCGGTTCTTCATAGGACTGGATATTGCGGTAGTGATACTCCACGTCTTCGCCGTACATCAGTGCAGCAATGCCCTGCGCCAGGCGGTAGGCACCATCGCTGATGGCGGGGATGTCGCCGGAAACCGTGCCATGGCTGGCCGCCGCCGGATAGCAGAAGCAATGTATGCGCTCCAGGCCCGGCAGGCTGCCCGGGGTCTTTTGCTGGAACTCGAATACCGGCCCCAGGTAGGGCGAGTCGGCCAGTTCCTGGTCTTCTTCGCCGACCGGCGGAGTGTAGCGGTCGCTCCAGTTGAGGATGTGCGGGGCGATGTCCTTGAACTCGCTGCGTAGGCTCCAGTCGATCTTGAAGCCGGTGGAGAAGAACAGGAAATCCAGTTCCAGCGGGCCGCGATTGGTCTGCAGCAGCAGCGTGCCGTCCGGCTTGACTTTGACCGATTCGATGGCGGTGCCCAGCAGGAAGCGTGCATTGGCAAAGCGCGAGACGCGGCGGGTGCTGCCGGAGGGCGGCGGCACCTGCTGCGCATTGACGTAGTGGCGGATGCGCCACTTCCATTCGTCCGACAGGTGCAGGTGGCCGTTAACCAGGCCGGGGCTGCCCGATCCCTTGCCCTTGTTGATGCGCGGCAGGTCCTTGCGGCGGATCAGCATATCCACTCGCGCAGCCCCCTCTTCCAGTGCGGTGGCAGCACTGTCCATGGCGGAGGCGCCACCACCGATCACGCCCACGCGCTTGCCCTTGAGACTGGCATAGTCGAACAGGTCCGAGGAATGTGCCCAGCGATCGCGCGGCAACTGATCGGCCAGCGGCGGCAGGTAGGCGCCACCCAGGCCGTCGCGGCCGGTGGCGACCACCACGCGGCGCGCCAGCACGGTCGATGTGCCCGCAGGCGATTGCAGCTGCAGCGCCACGATGCCATCGGCGCGCGGCTGCACGGCCAGCACGCGGTGTTCGTTGCGGATATCGAGCTGCATGACGCGACGGAACCAGCGCAGGTACTCCATCCATTGCAGGCGCGGGATCTTGTCCAGCGCTTCCCAGGCGTCCAGCCCGAACTGGGCCTCGAACCAGGCGCGGAAGGTCAGCGCCGGGAAGCCCAGTGCGGGACCGGTCAGGGTCTTGGGCGAGCGCAGGGTTTCCATGCGCGCAGTGGTGGCCCAGGGGCCTTCGAAGTCCTTGGGCGACTGGTCATAGATCACATTGGGAATGCCCAGGTGCGACAGCGCCACCGAGGCGGCCATGCCGGCCTGGCCGCCGCCGATGATGGCCACGTCGATCACCGGCACGCCATCGCGCAGGATGGCCGGGGTCCAGGACTTGCCGGGCAGCGCCAGCCATTGCAGATCCTGGCGCAGGCGCGCCTCCAGGGCAGCCAGTCCTTGCGGGGGAGCAGCGGGGATCAGGGTCGGTTCGGTCTCGTGCATAGCGCCTCGTCAAAAGCATGAAGAGACGTCGCGGGCAAGGGCCTGCGATCGTCTCGATTCGGGTTTTGTGATGCAACGCCCTTCCCGGTTGACGCTGCTTGCTTGGGTTCTAACTGCGTGCTGCCAAATCATTTACAACAATTCATCATGCAGGCTGGCATCGCGCTTGACGAAGCCCTGCAAGGTCATGCGGGCGGCCTTTTCCACGGCATCGATGAGGCGCTGCGTGACGCCTTCGACCGGTTTGCCATAGGGCGTGACCACGCCGAAGTAAAACGGAATCTCCACCGCCAGGCGCTTGACCACCATGCCCTCGATGGGCATGCCATAGGCCGTGGCCGGCTCCACCAGCGCCACCCCCAGCCCGGCACGGGCGGCCATGATGGCGTTGAAGGAGGTATTGGTATCGATGGCCACATCGAGCTGGCTGTTTTCGCCCAGCGCCAACTCCACGCGCTGGCGCAGGCGATAGCGGTTGGACATGGTAATGACGCGCTGGCCACGCAGGGCCGCGCGGGTGAGCTTGTCGCGACCGGCCAGCGGATGGTCGGCGCGCACCACCGCCACGCAGGGTGCCTCGCCGATCCAGTGCAACTCCAGCCCGCGATGGGCCACCGGCAGCGAGGTCAGCCCCAGGCTGACGGTACGGTGCAGGACTGCATGCACCACCTGCTCGGCCGAAGCGCTGCGCAGGTGGACGTGTTCGGGGAAGGCTCGCTCCCTGTCGGCAGCCAGCAACTGCAGGGCCGCCGGGGCGATGGTCGAGGCCAGGGCAGGCGTGGCCACCAGGTGCACGGGATGGACTTCTTCGCGGGCGATCTCCTGCGCACGCTCGCGGATGCTGCGCAGGCCCACCAGCGAGCGCTCCACCTCTTCATAGAGCAGAAAAGCCTTCGCCGTGGGCGTGACGCGCGGACCATTGCGATCGAACAGGGCATAGCCCAGCTCGGCCTCGAGATCACCGATGGCCTTGCTGACGGCCGGCTGCGAACGGCCCAGGCTGCGGCCGGCACCGGTCACACTGCCCAGGGTCATTACCGCAGCAAAGGCTTCCAGCTGATTCAGGTCCATGGAAATCGCATTCCTTGATCAAAGTGCTTGCATATGATTTTCGAATTATAGGTTTGCTTGTATTCTATTTCAGTATAATAATTTTGTATAAGCAAATACGTGAGGTGGCATGTGACCGCGAATCTCGCCGTCCTCCTGCCTTGCGGCCTGGCCAGTGGCGATGCTCGCGGGCAATCTTTACAAATCGTATATACAAATAAGCGCAAAGTCGTTTTCCGGATGCGGGCGACGGCGTTACTGTATGTGCTGGTCGCTGGTCACCCTGCTCAACTGGAATACGCTGCACTCTCCGGAACACCGTCATGAACGCCCCTGCTCCCTGCGGCCCGTCGGCCGATCTTCGTTTCCCCATCTACCTGGACTATGGCGCCACCACGCCGGTTGACCCGCGTGTAGCCCGCGTCATGTGCGACTTCCTCACGGAGAAGTTCGGCAATGCGGCCAGCAGTTCCCATCCTTTTGGCTGGGAGGCGCGGCGCGCGGTCGACCGGGCACGTGCACAAGTGGCGGGCCTGGTCGGTGCCCGGGCCGATGAAATCATCTGGACCTCGGGGGCGACCGAATCCAACAACCTGGCGCTCAAAGGCAGTGCCCACGCGCTGCGTGCCCAGGGGCGAGGCAAGCATCTCATCACGGTGGCGACCGAACACAAGGCCGTGCTGGACACCATGCGTACGCTGGAGAAATCGGGCTTCGAGGTCACCATCCTGCAGCCCGATGCAGACGGCCTGATCACGGCAGCGCAGTTGCGCGCGGCACTGCGGCCGGATACGCTGCTGGTTTCGGTGATGTATGTGAACAACGAGATCGGCGTCATACAGCCGATTGCCGAACTGGGCGAAGTATGTGCCGAACGCGGCGTGATCTTTCACGTGGATGCGGTGCAGGCTGCCGGCAAGATCGCCATCGACCTGCAGCAGTTGAAGGTAGACCTGATGTCCTTCTCGGCGCACAAGGTCTATGGTCCCAAGGGTATCGGTGCCCTGTACGTGCGTCGCACCCCGGATCTGACGCTGGAAGCGCAGATCGATGGCGGCGGCCATGAAAACGGCATGCGTTCCGGCACCCTGGCCACCCACCAGATCGTGGGCATGGGCGAGGCCTTTGCGCTGGCGGGAGAATTGCTGGAAGAAGAAGGACGCCGCATCCGCTGCCTGCGCGACCGCCTGTGGTCGGGTCTGGCGAACTTGCCGGGCGTACAGTTGAACGGCAGCGCCGAGGCGCGCGTGCCGCACAACCTCAACGTGAGCTTTCCGCCCACGCGCTATGGCACGCTGGGCAGCCAGTTGCTGGGCATTGCGGTGTCGGCCGGCTCAGCCTGCAACTCGGCGGCGTCGGCCCCTTCCTTCGTGCTGCTGGCCATTGGCCGCTCGCCCGAGGTGGCGCGCAATGCCGTGCGCTTCTCGCTGGGACGCGGTACCAGCGAGGCCGAGATCGACTATGTCGTGGCCACCGTACGACAAGTGCTGGCGCATGAAGTCGAGGCTGCCGCACTGACCGGCGACTGAAGCGTCCGTCCCCTTCACGGACGCGGCCACGACCCGGCCGTTGAGCAGAACCACGGTGTGATCCGTGGTTTTTTTGTGCCGCGCCAGGTGGGCGATCACATTATCAATCTCCGGGACAGGTACAAACTTGGTGCCCGCCCGCCCCAACAT
>NZ_JABFMQ010000045.1:0-13197 GCF_013359625.1 Herbaspirillum sp. C9C3 | reverse complement strand
GTGGATCAGAAGGATAGTCGGAGCGAAGCGACTCTATCCTTCCCACTTTTCGCTCCGCTGCGACGGGGACCCTCCGTAGGAGGGCTGGCTCTCTGGGGTCGCCTTCTTTTGCTTACTTTTCTTGGCGAGACAAGAAAAGTGAGCGGCTGCCGGGCCGCCCCCGGCGCTCCGTTCCGACCGGAGAAAGATAGGCATTAAGCTAGAGCGCAGAACAGCAATCCGTGCAGACTACCCAAAACAGCAAAAACAAAAACACACCCAGCCAAGACAACATCAACAAAAACCACAAAAACAAAAACGCCGCCCAGGCAGCCCCCGAACGGCGTCTAAGTCAGGACCAGCGGATCAGTTGAAGATGACGGTCTTATGCCCATTGAGCAAGATACGATGCTCGGTGAACCATTTGACAGCCCGCGCCAAGACCACGCATTCGATATCGCGCCCGATTGCGGTGAGGGTATCTGGCCCCATGGAGTGATCCACGCGCTCCACGCCTTGTTCGATGATTGGACCTTCATCGAGGTCACCGGTCACGAAGTGCGCGGTTGCGCCGATGAGCTTGACGCCGCGATCATGGGCCTGATAGTAGGGCTTGGCTCCTTTGAAGCTGGGCAGGAAGGAGTGATGGATATTGATGGCTCGTCCGCGCAGGGCCTCGCACATTTCGGGAGAGAGGATCTGCATGTAGCGTGCCAGCACCACCAGATCGATCTGGTTGGCCTCCACGATCTCCATGATGCGTTGTTCCTGCGCGCGCTTGACTTCCATGGACGACCCGGTCGCCAGCGGCAGATGATGGAAAGGAATGTTGTAGCTCGCGGCCAGCTGATAGAAATCCGTATGGTTGGACACGATCGCCGGAATCTCCACCGGCAGCAATCCGCTCTTGTAGCGGAACAGCAGATCGTTCAGACAATGCCCGATCTTCGACACCATCAGCATCACGCGCGGCTTCTTGCCCGCGTCATGCAGCTGCCAGTTCATCTGCAGCGAATCGCCCAGCACCCCGAAATCTGCACGCAGCGCCGCGTCCGACACTGCCGCATCCTCGGAGGAGAAATGTACACGCATGAAGAAGAGCTTCGATTGCGCGTCACCGAACTGTGCCGAATCGATGATGTTGCAGCCGTGATCGGCCAGAAAGCCTGAGACGCGATGCACGATGCCGCGCTGGTCCAGACAGGACAGGGTAAGAATGTATTCCGGGTGAGCCATGAGTGAACTGAGCAATGAAACCGAGAAGCGCCAGCGCCCTACCGGCGCCGCCACGCAGGACGACACCGGCCCGACTGACCGGGAAAAAGGACGAAAAGACGAAAGGCGCTATTGTCGCACGACCGGGCCATGCGGACAAATCCGCCGCGCGCAAATACACGACGAATACGTCAAAGCCAGGTCATTGCACCGGAAATCACCGCAGATCGGCACGACTTGACAACAAATCGCACCGACCAGAGATCATGGTTTCCCACCGGAAATGCAGCCAGTGCAGCAAGCCACTGGCCGGGCATCAAGCACTGCCCTCATCGGATGACGAACGGCGCTGCGCACCCGCCACCACCCGCAGGGGAGCTCATGCGGTCTTCTGCAACAGATCCTTCTGCTCGTGACCACCGCCGACCTGCAGATCGCCTGCCAACTGGCCGCCTTCTTCAATGACCAGCTTGCCATACCGGATCTTCCCGGTCACCTTGCCGCTGGAGTAGATCACCAGCTTCTGGCGTACCGTCAGGTCACCATCGAACTCGCCGCGGATCTCGGCCAGGTCGATCTCGGCCGAGCCCTTGAAGGCGCCACGCTCGGCAATCTGCACCACGCGACAATTGATGGTCGCCTGGACCTTGCCTTCCACCACCAAGGTGTCGCAATCCTCGATCTCACCCTTGACCTTGATGTTGGGACCGACGGTGAGCTTGCTGCCGCTCTCTTCGGTGGCCGCAGGAGCGGTGTTGGAAACGGAAGAAGGATATTGGCTAGGTTTGTTCACGCTGGTCACATTGCCGCCTGTCGTAGAAGAGACGTTGCCCGCACTGCTGAACGGGGAATTGGTCGAACTGGTTTCGCGTTTGCCGAAGAGGGATTCCGAGCGAAGCATGTGATCTCCTGAAATGGTAGTGCTGATGCGTAAAAATCTACGCGCGAAAATAAAACGTGCGGCAAGGTGCGCACGACAAGCTCATGACGCCCACCGCCAGTGCGGCAGCAGAACCGCCCTGCACGATCATCGAGAAAACCGGCAGCGTGGACGGCGCGTCGTAGCGTCGACAAGGTCAACGAAAGCGGCTCTTCCGAATGTCCACGCAGATCGCATGGATAGCCCGGACATCACGCATCCGGACATTGCCAAGGAAGAAACCTGTGCGATTCGGCAGGATGCCTTTTGCAAAGTTCACCGCAAATTTGTAACAGTGAGAACACCGTTTTTTGCGCCGTTTTTTGCGCTCTCAAACCAGACCAATTATTTATATTTTGAGACCCCTTGTAACTAAAAAAAATGTAACAGTTGTTAGAAGCATGGCGTCGCCTGAAGGCGACACATCATCCCCTGAAGTCCGCTCCCGACATGGCTTCCAGAGACTAAGCCCATTTTCATCAGGGCTCGACGTCATCCATGGAAATGGATCTAAAACTTAGAAATAAAGACCAAGCAATCTTCTCGAAAAACGGGTCAATATCGCTCGTTCCCGACGTCAATGGATGAGCATGAAAGAGTATGAATGAGCGCATGGATGCGCCCGACTCGCGAACGGACAGGCGCAGCGACCGCCGCACCCCGGAGACCATGTGTCTTGATGTAAGCGTTGAAAATGAATGTCATCCGGCCAGCACAACCATGCCCGCCCGATTTATGATGGAGTCCATTGCCCGGCCGATGTCGCCCGCCCCGCTGCGACGCCGGCCCCTCCACCTCCCGTGACGACACCATGAGCAACGACAAGATTCCCTCGCCGGAATCGCTGGATTCCTTTGGCGCCCACCTCTTCCCGGCACGCCGCAACTCGGCTGCGGCACGGACGCTCGCCGGCCTGATCGCACTCATCAGCTGGTTCGCCTTCGCGGCGCAGACCGACATCACCATCAACCGCCTGCTGGCGCGCGGCGGCGGCATACTGGATGGTCTGGACCGGCTGACCATGTATCTGACCAACCTGACCATCCTCATGAGCGCACTCTGCTTTACCTCGCTGGCGCTCTCGCTGAAGTCGCCCCTGAGCCGCTTCTTCCGGCAACCCTCAGTGATCTCGGCCGTGGTGACCTACCTGGCCTTCGTGGGCATCGCCTACAACCTGCTGCTGCGCCATCTGTGGACGCCCACCGGCTTTCGCGCACTGGTCAACGAGAGCCTCCATACGGTGGTGCCCCTGCTGGCAATCGTCTATTGGATTTTTTTCGTGCCGGTGTTCCAGGCGTCGCTGAAAAAGGCACTGCTGTGGCTGGTGTATCCGCTGGCCTATCTGATGATCACGCTATGGCGCGGGGCCCTGTCGGGCTTCTATCCCTACCCCTTCATCGACGTCAATGCACTTGGCTATGCGCGCGTGATCCTCAACGCCAGCCTGCTGCTGGCGGCCTTCCTGGGATTGATGGGGGTGTTCATCGCAGTCAACCGGTCCGGCAAACCAGTGCTGCAGAGAAAATGATCCGGAGCGCAGGCAGAGGCCGGTCCTTGCTCCCCGGCCCCCTGTCAGATCAGCGGGTCCGTCAGTGCCAGCGCCAGCATGAACAGCATCCAGACACTGAAGCCCGCACCGATGATCAGGTATTGAAAAGTTTTGAGCAAGATGTTCCCCTCGTCAGACAAGACCGCATTGACATGAGAGCAGTCCCCGCCATCCCCTGGCCGGAACTGCCCACCTGACCCGGTCGCCGGGCCGCGCGATGCGCGGCTGCAACCGGTGCGGTCGAGGCATTCTAGGGCCTTGGCCACGCATGAGGCGCATCCTAGCGCGTCCTTTACCTAGTCTTTCATTGTCTCTTGGTGCATGTTTCGTCATTTTCTTGAGCAAAATCCTGACGAAAAAGACACATCCCTGTCATACGGTCGCGCTATCCTGATCGCCGCTACGCGCCAACCCCCACAACAATATCCGACAGGAAACTCATCCATGAGCAAGCACGACGACGACATCGCCGGCAGCCAGCCGAGCGCCGACGACACCCTTCCGCCCCCGCAAAACAGCAGCCGCCGCCGCTTTCTGGGCGGCGTGGCGGCACTGGGGGCGGGCAGCGCCCTGGGCGCCTGCGCCACCGAAGGCCAGGGACCGGCCCCCTCGCCGAGCGGCAATCCGGCCGAGGCTGCTGCGCTGGATCGCGCCCTGCGCGAGAACATCAAGACCATCGTGGTGATCTACGCCGAGAACCGCAGCTTCAACAACCTCTTCGCCGATTTCCCCGGCCTGGAAAAGCCGCTGTCCTCGCTCAAGCCCTCGGACTACCAGCAGCGCGACCGCGACGGCACCCTGCTCAAGCAGTTGCCACCGGCATGGAGCGGCGTGGTGCGCCAGGAGCAGACCATCGAAGGCGTAACCTACCCGGCCGACAAGCAATACCAGAGCAACCTGCCCAATGCTCCTTATGCCTTGAAGGGTCCGCAGGGCGAAGCCCTGCCGCTGGGGCTGGTCACACGTGACCTGTGGCACGTGTTCTATCAGAACCAGATGCAGATCAACGGCGGCAAGAATGATGGCTTCGTGGCCTGGGCCGACTCCGGCGGCCTGACCATGGGCCACTACGCGGATACCCGCTACAACCTGCGCCTGTGGGATGTGGCGCGTGAGTTCGTGCTGTGCGACAACTTCTTCCAGGGGGCCTTCGGTGGTTCCTTCCTGAACCACCAGTATCTGATCTGCGCCACCGCCCCCTACTATCCGAACGTGATGAACTCGGTCTCGCGCACCCAGGTAGCCAGGACCAGGAACAATGATCCGCTCTCGCCGGAACTGGTCCCGGCCGAGAACAGCCCGGCCAGCGCCCTGCAGGGACCGCCCAAGTTCGGCCCCAGTGCACTCACGCCGGACGGTTATGCGGTCAATACCATGGCCCCGCCCTACTGGCCGACCTGGAGCCGTGACCGCAACAACCCGGCCTATGCCGAGCCCAACCAGCCCAGCGTGCTGGTGCCGCAGACCCACGAGCACATCGGCGACAAGCTCAACAAGAAGGGAATCGACTGGGCCTGGTATGCGGGTGCCTGGCAGGCCACGCTGGACGAGTTCAAGGATTCCAAGGGCATCCCCAAGATCCCCAATTTCCAGTATCACCACCAGCCCTTCAACTACTTCAAGAACCTGGGTCCGGAAAATCCTGCCGAACGCAACAAGCGCCTGCGCGATGGCGGTCTGGGTGATGAAGCACGCACCAACCGTTTCCTGGCCGATGTCGAGGCCGGCCGTCTGCCGCCGGTGACCTTCTACAAACCGCAGGGCAACCTCAACCTGCATGCCGGCTATGCCGACGTGGCTTCGGGTGACCGCCACATCGCCCACATCGTCAAGAGCCTGCAGGCCAGCCCGCAGTGGAAGAACATGGTGGTGGTCATCACCTTCGACGAGAACGGCGGCTGGTGGGACCACGTCGCCCCGCCCAAGGGCGACCGCTGGGGTCCGGGAACGCGCGTGCCGGCGCTGGTAATCTCCCCCTTCGCCCGCAAGGCAACGGTGGACCATACCGTCTATGACACGGCCTCCATCCTGCGCCTGATCACCCGCACCTTTGCTCTGGAAAAGCTGGACGGCCTCAAGCAGCGTGATGAGGCCATGATCGCGCGCGGCCAGCAGCCCATGGGGGACCTGACCAACGCGCTGCAGTTCAAGGGCTGATCTCCCTTCTGCCAGTCACAAGCTCAAGGCCGCCGCAGGCTTCTCCTGCGGCGGCCTTGTTCATGGTGAGACCTAATGCGCGAGGACGTATTACGCCAGCCAGGGCGGTGCCGCCTCGCTCAGCTTGATCTTCCTGGGGATCAGCTTGAGATCAAGGAAGGTATCGGCAATCTGCTGTTGCTCGTCGAGAATGGCATGGGTGATGGGCAAGGTGCCGTAGTGATAGCGGCGAACCACCACGTCCAGGACGCTCTTGGGCAAGCCGAGGATGCCGGCCAGTTCGCTGGCGTACTCGTCCGGACGCGTCTGGGCAAAGGTGTCCACCTTGGCCAGCTCTTCCAGCGCGATGCGGATGAGGTCGGCATTGTCGCGCGCATACGTCCGGGTCGAAAAATAATAGGCGCGGTTCTTGACCACGCCATCGGCGTCGGCCAGGATGCGCGCCTTCAAGGTCTGCTGGGCCGCCGCCAGATAGGGATCCCAGATGGCCCAGGCATCCACCGCACCGCGCTCGAACGCGGCACGCGCATCGGCCGGGGCCAGCCATACCGGTGTCACGTCGCCATATTGCAGGCCATGCTTTTCCAGCAGCTTGACCAAGAAGTAATGCACGTTGGAACCCTTGTTCAAGGCGATGCGCTTGCCCTTCAACTGTACCGGTTTCTGCAGGCTGTCCTGCTTGACCAGTACCGCTTCCACATAAGGACGCGGCACGGTGGCCCCCACGTAGACCAGGGGCGTACCGGCGGCCTGAGAAAAGATCGGTGGCGCTTCGCCGACATCGCCGAAATCAATGGATCCCGCCCCCAGCGCTTCGAGCTGCACCGGGCCGGCGCTGAACTCCACCCATTTGACGCTCGCCCCCAGCGGGGCCAGGCGCTGCTCCAGCGAGCCATGGGCACGGATGATGCTCAAGGCCCCCTTCTGGTAACCCACCCGCAACTGGCGTGTGGCCGCCTGCGCCGGTCGCTCACCGAAAACGGTAGTCGCACCGGCGGCGCCCAACGCCAGCCCGGCGCCGATCAGGCGGCGACGCTTGCGGCTCGGTTCAAAGGCGGTAAGGACGTTGCGGGGTGTGTCTTCGTGCTGTGGCATGGGGACTCCATCGGTCATGGTTGAGGTCGATACATCGAGGCTCACAGCGTAGCCAGACCCGCGCACGCTGCGAACGAATCATTCCTCCTGTGCATAGAAGAAAAGCAGATAAGTCGTGCCGCGCATACAAGCGCCAACCCGTCGCGCATCACTTTTTATATCATGTTGTGATATATTTGCCGCTTATCCCTTTATTCATGCGCCCTTCTACAAGATCGCGCTACCACTACCGTCCTTGAACACGGCAATCCATGAAACACAAACGCGACTACACCGCCGACCGACGGCTGCCCCTGCTGTGCGCCATCGCGGTGCTCATCGGCATGTTCTCCACGGGTGCGGCGTGGCTACTGCTCAAGCTCATTGCGCTCTTTACCAACCTGTTCTATTTCCAGCGCCTGTCCTTTGCCGCCAGCTCACCGGCGGGCCATACGCTGGGCTGGATCGCGGTGCTGTTGCCGGTCATCGGCGGCCTGATCGTCGGTCTCATGGCGCGCTATGGCAGTGACAAGATCCGCGGTCATGGCATTCCTGAAGCAATCGAGGCCATCCTTTTCGGCAAGAGCCGCATGTCGCCCAAGGTCGCGTTGTTGAAGCCACTGTCCTCGGGCATCGTCATCGGCAGCGGCGGTCCGTTCGGTGCCGAGGGTCCCATCATCATGACCGGCGGCTCGCTCGGTTCGCTGCTGGCGCAGTGGCTGCACCTCACCGCTGCCGAGCGCAAGACCCTGTTGGTGGCCGGTGCCTGCGCCGGCATGACGGCCATCTTCGGTACGCCCCTGGCCGCCCTGCTGCTGGCAGTGGAACTGCTGCTGTTCGAACTGCGACCGCGCAGTCTGTTGCCGGTTGCGCTGGCCTGTGTCATCGCCGCTTTCCTGCGACCGTGGCTGATCGAGGCAGGTGTGCTGTTTCCATTGCAGGTGGCACCGGTCGCGCCGATGGCGCTGCTGTCCTGTCTGCTGGCCGGATTGGCCAGCGGGGTGCTGGCCGTCGTGCTGACGCTGGCCCTGTATCGTATCGAGGATGGCTTCCATCGCCTGCCGCTGCACTGGATGTGGTGGCCGGCACTGGGTGGCATGGCCGTGGGCCTGGGCGGACTGCTGCAGCCGCGCGCGCTGGGCGTGGGCTACGACGTCATCGCTGACCTGCTGAATCAGCACATGCTGGTCTCGGCGGCATTGGCGCTGCTGCTGGTGAAGGCGGTAATCTGGCTGCTGGCCTTGGGCTCGGGCACCTCGGGCGGGGTGCTGGCACCACTGCTGATGATGGGCGCCGGACTGGGCCTGGTGCTCTCGCCGTGGCTGCCGGGTGGTTCACCCGGCTTGTGGCCGCTGGTCTGCATGGCGGCAGTGCTGGGCAGTGTGCTGGGCGCACCGCTGACGGCAATCGTCTTCGCCTTCGGCCTGACCCATGCCGACCATGCACTCCTGCCGCTCATCGCCACCACGTCGGTGGCCTATGGCGTGAACGTGCTGTGGATGAAGCGCTCCATCATGACCGAGAAGATCGCGCGACGCGGCCTGCATGTGCACCGCGAATACGGTGTCGACCCGTTGGAGCGGGTGCATGTGGAAGACCTGATGTCCGCACCGCAGGCCCTGGAGGCGGCCCTGCCCGCCGCAGAGGCGCTGGCGCTATGCCGCGCAGCGGACCATGTCCATCGCCATTACCCGGTGACCGCAAATGGTCGCCTGCTCGGTATGGTCGCGCTGACGCGCTTGCAGGCGGCCGATCCGGCCCAGGCTTGCAGCGCCCTGCTGGCGCCCGATGCCGGCCATCTTTTGCCGCACCTCAGTGCCCGCATTGCCGCCGGCACGATGGCGCGCCTGGGCGTGGCGCGGCTGCCGGTAGTGAGCACGGCAGAACATCGGCAGCTGGTGGGCGTGCTGTCCCTGTCCGATCTGGCGCGGGCCAGCGCGAGCCATGCAGAAGAAGAATCCGTGCGGGAAAAACTGCTGGGCAACTGACGCCCGTTCCTCCCTGCGCAATCCTCAGACGCCGCCGCTGAGCTTGCACATCAGATTGTCGTGCGAGACCAGGATGACATTGATGCCGGCATTGCCGTTGTCCATGCGGAATTCGCTGTTGCCGTTGGAGAGGGAAATGATGCGCACGGCACGTGTAGCCGTCTCGGTCATGACGGTTTCGGCGGCCATGTTCAGGCAGGTCAGCACACAGCCGCTGCCGGCCGCGCAACTGCGGGTAATGTCGCTGGCCACCGGTGTGGGCGCGGCAGCAGCAGGCAGCGTCGGCACGCTCGCCGGGACCGGCACGGGAACCTGCGCGCGCGCCGCGACGGCAGGCAGCAGCACCATGGACAACAGCCCCAGCAGCCCCAGCTGGGACAGGGAAAAACGCGGTTTTGACATGGAAACTCCTCCCGTACAAGGCACTCTGATCAAGCCCGTATTGCATCACAAACAAAAAAAGGGCGCACCCCCTTGCGGAAGTACGCCCAAAAGTAAGCCCCCCTCAGGGCTACCCGGTAATCGTCCAGAAGCTCTCCCCAGATCGGCTGTCTGATCTCCGACCTTCGTTCGGATTTCTTGCCTAAGCTGGCATGACGAGACTTTAAGTTTTTGTGGTTCCGCCAAGTATCGGGGGCTTCCTGAGTCGTCCCGCATTGGCGTCAGGAATTTCCTGAATGACACAAATACATCAACTCGTGAGCCATTGAACAATCCTCACCAGGCGAGTCGCCGAAACGCTTGCGGTACTGACTGCCTGCTTTGCCCTGCCCGACGCCGCGCGCGCATTTTTGATAGCATGCGGGCATGGAACCTTCTCACACCCCCGAACTGAACGCGCTGACCGACTCGGTCGAGTCGGCGGGACTGGGCTTGTCAGCCGTTGTGGCCGGCCTGCGCACCTCGCGCGAGATTACCCACAAGATCCGCTATCGCGGCGAGATCCGCGAGCTCCCCTCACGTGAAGCGATGCAAAAGCTGCTGCAACATCTGCAGGCGGCCTTGTTTCCCACGCATTATGGGCATACCGATTTATCCGATGAGACCATCGATTATTTCGTTGGCAGCCAGTTGAATGCTGCGCTGTCGATCCTGCGCGAGCAGGTACGTCGCAGCCTCTATTTCAGCAGTGATGTGGACGATGAGGCGCTGCTGCGCCAACGCGCCGCGGCCATCACGCGCGACTTCGCGCATCAGTTGCCGGGTGTGCGGGACGTTCTGGTCAGCGACATCCAGGCTGCGTATCACGGCGATCCGGCCGCCTCCAGCATCTCGGAAATCCTGCTGTGCTATCCCGGTACCACCGCGATCATCTATCACCGTCTGGCGCATGCGCTGCATCAGCTGGGGGCCCCGCTACTGGCACGTCTGATTGCCGACATTGCGCATTCGGCCACCGGCATCGACATCCACCCGGCCGCGCAGATCGGCCCCAGCTTCTTCATCGACCATGGCACCGGCGTGGTCATCGGCGAGACCACCATCATCGGCCGCAACGTGCGCCTGTACCAGGCCGTGACGCTGGGGGCCAAGCGTTTCCCGCAGGAGGCCGATGGTTCACTGGTCAAGGGCATTGCGCGCCATCCCATCGTCGAGGATGACGTAGTGGTCTATGCCGGCGCGACCCTGCTGGGGCGCATTACCATTGGCCAGGGATCGGTGATCGGCGGCAATGTCTGGCTCACGCACAGCGTGCCGCCGGGCAGCAACATCTCCCAGGCGGAGATGCTCAGCGACTGTCGCCAGCCCTGATCCCCTTGGTGAACAGACCCTAACGTGGCACCGGTGCGCGTGCGCAGGCGATGGCCGCCAGCGCCAGTGCCGAGGCGGCCAGTCCGTAGAGCCACAGGGACGACATCACCGGCAGCAGCAAGCCTGCCAGCATCGGCCCCATACCGGCCCCGATATCGCGCCAGATCGCGCGTCCGGCCAGGGCATGCACGCGCTGCGCCGCAGGCGTGCGGGCGGCGACGATGGGGGCCAGGAGCGGCAACTGCAAGGCACGAAGGATCACGATCAGCCCCGCAAACAGCCACAGCAGCCCGCCTCCGAAACCGACCAGCGCCGCACAGGTAGCCAGTGACAGGATCACCAATACCTTGACCGCACCGAAGCGCTCGGCCAGCCAGCCGCCCAGCGGGCTCAAGACGATTTCCCCGGCATAGCGCAGGGCCATCAGCACCCCGGCCACCAGTTCGCCATCGGCCCCGAAGGACTGCTTGCTCATGTAGGCCAGGCCGACGATGAAGAGACCATCGAGCGTCAGTCCTTCGAGGAAGGACCACCAATCCAGTGCATTGGGCAATTTCCAGCGGCGCGGCTGCGGTGGCGCATAGGCGTGCTGCGGCAGGCGGCGGGCGGCCAGCAGACCCAGGATCGCCGTCGTGGCGACCAGGGCGAACACCATGCGTGGTCCGATGTGCGGCGCCAGCAGTGCGGCTGTGGGCAGCCACAGCATGGGGCCAATGGCGATCACCCCGCGCGAACGTCCGGAGCGGCGGGCGGCGCCGTGCGGGTTGGCGGTGGACATGGCCTGGGTAGAGAGGTTGAGTCCGGCGAAGGCCATGCCCCACAGCAGGCGCAGCGGCAGGAGGGCCCAGAAGCCGTTGGCCATCGTGTAGCCAAGTGCGCAGAGGATGGCCGCGCACACGGCCAGGGTGCAGGTGGGGCGGTCGCCGCGTCGGGCGTAAAAGCTGGCGACCCAGCGATAGCCGGCGATGCGCACCAGTCGGTTGGCCGCCAGCAGCACGCCGGCCTCGGCCAGGCTGACGTGGAACTGGGCGGCATACATGGGAAGCAGCAGGTAGAGGACGATATCGCAGGGCAAGGCGGCCGAGAGCGACATGGCGGCGTGGCGGGAATCGAGGTCGGCCTGGCGGAGGTCTGGCGTGGTCATGAAGACCGATGATGCGCCGCATGGGCAGGCGCTGACAAACGATATTAATTCCGGCCATGCGTGATAATATCTCACGCATGGCCGATCTCACACTTCCGCTCAACGCCATCCGCGCCTTTCTGGCGGCGGCCCGTCACCAGAGTTTCACGCTGGCGGCACAGGAGCTCAATGTCACGCATGGCGCGATCAGTCGCCAGATCAAGAATCTCGAAGGCTACCTTGGCATGCCCTTGTTCGAGCGGCGTACGCGGCAGGTACTGCTGACTGATCGTGGCCGGCAGTTCTTCGAGCAAGCCAGCCCGGCGCTGGACATGTTGGCCAATGCGGCGCGGCGGGTGATGCGCGACGCCCCCACGCGCACGGTGGTGATCAATGTGCGGCCGTCATTTGCGGTGCGCTGGCTGATTCCGCATTTGTCCGATTTCGTGGAGCATTATCCGGGGATTGCACCCCAGGTGGTGACCAGTACGGCGACGGTGGGCAAGGCAGGCTCTTCATTTGACATTGCGATCCGGCGAGGGGAGACCAACTGGCCTGAGACGCTGAAGGTGCAGCGCTTCATGGAGGATGAGCTGGTGCTGGTGGCGTCTCCTGCTCTGTTGCAGTCCATGCCGCTGGAAGATGTGTCAGGGCTGGCGCAGCATACTGTGCTGGTGTCGCGCAGTCGGCGCAATGACTGGGAGGACTGGCGCAAGCTGGCAGGACTGAAGCGCTCTCGATCGCAGGCCATGCTGCATTTCGATCACGTACATTTCGTGTTGCAGGCAGCAGTGGATGGACTGGGTGTGGCCTTGTCTCCTTTGTCGCTGGCAGACAATGATCTGCGTTCCGGTCGCCTGGTCTGCCCCTTCCCCACCTTGCGTCTGCCCCTCGCACCTTACTATCTCGGGATCAATCTTCAGGCGGGAGCTGAAGCACAGTTGTTTGCCAAATGGCTGGCGGAATATCGCGGATCGTTGGTTGTTGCTGGTTGATCTTGCTTGGTTTTTTGTCTTGGCGGGCTTGGTTTTTGGTTTTGGTTTTTGGGTAGTCTGCACGGATTGCTGTTCTGCGCTCTAGCTTAATACTTATCTTTCTCCGGTCGGGAGAACGCGCCGGGGGGCAGAAGCACTGCTTCTGCCGGCAGCCGCTCACTTTTCTTGTCTCGCCAAGAAAAGTAAGCAAAAGAAGGCGACCGCAGCTGCACCGCCCTCCTTCGGAGGGTCCCCGCTTCAGAAGCCAACAAAACGGGAAAAATAGAGTCGCTTCGCTCCGACTATTTTTCTGATCCGTTTTGTCGCGTTCTGAATCAGCGGCGCAGATGCGGACGACCTAAACGCCTCGCCTTCGGCATCGTCAGGCACACTACTCGCCTTCGGCTTTGCGTTGGCGTTCTTGCGCCTTCGATACGTCGCTGCGCGACTACTCAGGACGAAAGAAC